>JAYVDI010000302.1:0-20556 GCA_043749505.1 Schlesneria sp.
CGCGAGCCGCTGCTGTTTATCGCTGGCCCGTGCGTCATCGAAAGTGAAGAGTTGGTGTTGGAGGTCGCGAAGCGATTGGCTGACCTCGCTGCATCGCAAAACGTGCAGATCGTCTTCAAGTCGAGCTTCGACAAAGCCAACCGGACGAGCGTGGACAGTTTCCGAGGACCTGGCCTCGAACGAGGCTTGGAAATTCTGGCCAAGGTCCGCGAGACCACCGGCCTGCCATTGCTGACCGATGTTCATGAGCCAAGTCAGGCGGAACCAGCCGCCGCCGTGTGTCAGATCGTTCAGATTCCCGCGTTCCTCGCCCGACAGACCGATCTGGTGGAAGCGGTCGCCGCCGCGACAGCCAAGCACGGCGGAACGATCAACGTCAAGAAGCCGCAGTTTGTGGCCCCCGAAGACATGGTCCACGTCGTCAAGAAGTGTGAGGCATTTGGAAATCCCAATGTCCTGCTGACCGAACGCGGCACGATGTTCGGGTACGGACGGCTGGTGAACGATCTGCGCTGCATCCCTGTGATGCAGTCCTTCGGCGGTCCCGTCATTTTTGATGCCACTCACAGCGTGCAACTGCCCGGCGGAGCGACCACCGGAGGGCGGCGCGAACTGGTCCCGTTTCTGTCGCGCGCGGCGGTCGCATCCGGCTGCGACGGCATCTTTTTTGAGACCCATCCCACTCCCGACAAGGCTCTGAGCGACGGCCCGAATATGGTTCCATTGGCTGAACTTCCTCGATTGATTGAGCAGTTGGTCCGGCTGAGGACACTGGCCTTAGAGTTCGCCGAATGAGGTCGATTCTTGCTCAATCTGGCCCAGCCAATACGGTGATGAAAAATGCTCAACGACACGCCAATCTTCGGCGTAGGAGGGCAATTGAGACCGATGGCTGATGTTCCGCCACCCCACGCGAAGCCTGATGCTTCCTGATTGTCTCCCGCCCATAGGCATCCTCCTTCCAATAGAACCCTCCGTCATGATTGTTCGACGTGCTTCGGCCCTGATCGCAAGTCTCTTGATGTTGGCGACCGTCACGGGGTGCCCGCGCAAAGCGGTCGTGTCATCGGGCAAAGCCACCAACAAGGCCGCTTCTGCAGAAGACTTGCTCAAGAGCGCCATCCATCAGCTTCGCCCTGAAAACTTCAGCATTGCCGCCGCCCCAGACAAGCCGGTGAGTCTGCTCAACTCTTGGCGCGGAATGCTCGGTGACGCCAAGCAAGAGGGTAGCTCTGCCGAATCAGAGACTCCCATGCCACCGGCAGACTGGGCGAGTGCCGAAGTGGCGAAGCGGCTGCTGACTGACAAGTTCGACGAGCAGGATGCGATTCACATCCGCGACTGCCAGTTGGCTCATGCCATCGCGACCTATCTCGCGGCACGCAGCAACGACGAATTGCAACGAGTTCATGAGGTCTTCCAATTCGTCGTTCGCAACATCGCGCTGCGCGGCGACGACGATCCCGAACTTCCGATCTCCACCTACCTGATCCTGCTGACCGGGCGCGGGGCACCGGAGGACCGTGCTTGGGTCTGTGCCTCCATTCTGAAGCAACTGCGAATCGACAGTGTCATCGTACGACCGGGAGGTGCGGCGAAAGCAGATGAAGAAGAATGGCTTTTCGGCGTGATACTCAATGATCGCGTTTATCTGTTCGACGCGAAACTAGGCCTGGCCATTCCTTCGTCCGTCGAGACCGGTACGACGAGTTTCCAGCCCGCGACCTTGGCGGAACTCCCTACGCATCCGGAGTGGTTGCAACAATTGGCCGCTCGCGCCGACCAACCTTACCGCATTGATGCGGAGTCACTGAAGGAATCTCGCGTCATGCCGATCGCAGAACCGAACTTCTGGGGTCGTCGGATGAACCGCTTGGAACAGGTGCTGCCAGTGGAGTCGGCCTGCATCCTTTTCGATCCCCCGTCAGATGACCTCGGTCGGACAGGTTTGATCAAGCGCGCTCAAGCAGCCTGCCTGAACCGCAAGGCCGAGGATCTCAAACTCTGGCCGTATCCCGCGCGCCAACTTGCAACGGCACGCACGGCCAATCCAGCAACGATGCAGCAGATGCAACAGCTACTACTCAGCTTCAGCGCACCGATCACCGTGAGCGTGGACCCGCAGACTGGCAAACCCGCTGGTGCCGTTCCCGAACGGAAGATGCTCAGAATTCGTACCGACCAGCTCCTGGGCAAGTTCGAGGATGCGACGCAGCGCTATTTGTCGATTCGCCATTTGGAAATCGAGCCGAGCCAGTTCCCTGAGGTCGCTCAACTGCATCGGCTCGCCGCTGAAGATGCGATCTACTGGAGTGGTCTCAGCAAGTTTGAAGCAGAAGAATATGAAGCGGCCGTCGAGCAACTGTCTGGCTACATCAAGCGTTTCGACCGCAAAGGCCGTTGGACTTTCGCCGCGCGGTCTCTTCTCGCAGAGTGTCGCGTCCGCCAAGGTAAGTTTGCAGAAGCGGTCACGGCCATCGAACGGACTGTCGCAGAAGACCCGTACCGCGAAGCCAATGCGGTTCGCATCAAACGCTGGACGCCCCTCGCCAAGAAGACGGGTGACGCCAGCGACAAGCAGTAGTCCGCGCTTAGATCGCAGCCGTCTCTGTCAGGCAATCTGCGGTGCCATGATTCGGGGCGACCATTGCGTCTTGCGGCTCCGTCTTGAGTTCGTACAATCCGTCGAGGCCCATTTGAAAAAAGCGGCGGAACCAGAGCATCCGCTGGACATTGGGCTGCGGGGTCGTCATGGCGAAGCAGACGCCGCGTTTTTCCTGCCAATCGACCAGCATCCCGAAGAAGCCGCTGGGGATGTACTTCACGTAACGCATGTCGATGGAAATCGACCGACATCGCTCGTGCTCGATCAACTTAAACAGTCCTTCGCGCAAGAGCGCCAAATCGGCTCCGTCCCAAATCTCCATCTCCCCAATATGGAGATGATGAATGCCATCTTGAACATTGATCAGCATCCGTTTGAAGTGGCGCTGTTGCGTCATGCCGGGTGTCCCCAATCCGAGTCATGCTGGTCTGGCGAAGTTCACAGTGACTTCACTCTGGTGCATTTCGGAAAGCAAACACCGGGCCGGAATCGCAACCGGCTCCAGGATCGACATAACCTCAGCGAAAACAGGGCATTCGTGCCGAAGTCCGCAGGGCAGAAAGCTGGCCAATGTTGAGGAAACACCACACACCGAAAACGAGTGTGGCATACGGGCATCATCACGAGATAACAGAACCTACCCCGGCGCGAAGCACTGACTTGGAAAACAGGCTCAGCCGACGAAGTACATCAGTCGGCCACAAGTGCAAAACTTGATCTTGCCGCTCTTGAGTTCGACCATGACTTGAGATGTCAGGCCGATGTAACAGGAACCGCAGGACCGTTCCTTCACGGGGGCCAGAGCCTTCGCTCCATGGGCCGCGACCAATCGACGGTAGGTTGGAATAACATCCGGCGGCAGGACCGACTCGACATCGCTCACCTTTACCGTCAGTTCTTCGATCTGCTGCCGCAAACCCGCTTCTTTTTCGTGGACTGCGGCGGAGAACGTTTTGAGTTCAGCTTCGATCCGCACGATCCCCGCTTCGACATCGGTCACGTCGGCGTACATCTCATCGACCCTTTCCAAGGCTTCGATGATCTCGTCTTCGAGGACGCTGTTTGCCATCTTGTCCGCCGCGATCTGCGTTCGTAGCGCGTCGTACTCTCGGTTCGATGAGACCGCGTGAAGCTTCGATTCGAGATCGCGAATGCGGTCCTCGTTCGATTTCAGTTGGAGACTCTTCTGTTCCGAAGCGACTTTCAATTGCTTCAACTTCAATCGCTGGGCCTCAAATGCCGCCCGCTTCGTATTGATCGTCGCCTGCCGGGAGGCGATCTGAAGTGGACCGTCTTTGAGTTGCCGGGTCCGCTCCTCAAGCTGTTCTCGTAAATCGTGAATTTCCTTCAGCCCGGTGTTGGTCGGCGTCATCCATTCGCTCCACGGAGGTAAGTCTGCTTCAACTGTCGGACGGACTATAACAAGAAAACGCGAGCCGGTCTTTCGACCGACTCGCGTCCTTTTCGAGCCAAATTATCGCACATCTCGTAACGGCAAATCAGTTGGCAGGGGCGGCCACCGTAGCGAGCGTGTCTAGGAACCCCTTGAGTTGCTTGCTGCGTACAGGGTGCTGCAGCTTCCGAACGGCCTTGGCTTCAATCTGTCGAACGCGTTCCCGCGTGACTTTGAAGATCCGGCCGACTTCTTCCAGCGTGTAGGTATAGCCATCGCCAAGGCCGTATCGCAGCTTGATGATCTCACGCTCACGGTAGGTCAGCGTCTTCAGAACAACGTCGATCTTGTCCTTCAACATCTCTTGCGTCGCAGAATTGACGGGACTTTCAGTCGATTCGTCTTCGATGAAGTCGCCGAAGAAACTGTCTTCGCTCTCCCCGACGGGACGATCGAGACTAATCGGGTGCCGAGAGATTTTTAGCACACGACGTGTTTCTTCCAGGCTGACTCCCGCAGCTTCCGCAGTCTCTTCGATGGTCGGTTCGCGTCCCTTGTCCTGCAACAGTTTCTTGCTGACCTTCCGCAGCTTCGACATGGTCTCGATCATGTGAACCGGAATGCGAATCGTACGGGCCTGATCCGCGATGGCGCGCGTAATGGCTTGCCGAATCCACCAAGTGGCGTACGTTGAGAACTTGTAGCCGCGTCGATACTCGTACTTATCGACGGCACGCATCAAGCCGGTGTTTCCCTCTTGAATGAGATCGAGGAAGCTCAGCCCACGGTTGCGATACTTTTTCGCGATCGAAACGACCAGCCGCAGGTTTCCGCCCGACAACTCACGCATCGCCTGCTCATAGGCAGCAAAGCGTTCGTGAATTTCTTCGATGCGTTTGCTGAGGCTCTTCGGATCTTCCAACGTCATCAGCATCAGGTCGCGAAGCTCCTTTTGCAGATTCGCTCGCTCGTCCTTTGCCGACTTCAAATGCTTCAGGCCATCGATCTGTCGCTGGAGTTCAGTCATGCGTCGAGCAAGCTGTTCCATGCGGCGCATGGTCGGCTGCAAACGCTGAGTGCGTAGGCTCAGTTCTTCCAGCAACGTGACCATCTTTCGGCGGCGTTGCGCTAACGACAGCCGTGCCGCAGAGACCTCCGCAGCAGAACTCTCTGGGTTAAGGCACACTTCAAAGTCGTAGGAGCTCTTGCTCCGCAAGTTTTCCAGCGTCTTCAGATTGTGAGGCATCCGCCCAAGGATCTGGTTCTTTTCCAGTCCCTCGGTCACCGACACCTTGATGGTTCGGTCGAACGGCAGCTCGCTGAGATGCACCTTCGTGAGAATGTCGATCGACAACTTGAGCGCGTATTCACTCTCCAGCAAGTGGCGACGGAACCGCTTCCGTGTCACTTCAATCTTCTTGGCCAGCGAGATCTCTTGTTCGCGCGTCAGTAGAGGGATCTCGCCCATCTGGGTCAGATACATCCGGACGGGATCGTCAATCTTGCGTGACTTCTCCTCGCCCGGCTCCTTCGGCTTGGTCACCTTGAGTTTCAAAGGACGCTTGCGAAGGTCGTCTAGGCTGACGGGCAATTTAGAGTCGGGAACGACTTCGAGGCCGAGTTCGTCCATCGACATCAAGAGGTTGTCCAGCTTCTCGGGATTGACCGCTTCATCTGGCAAGTAGTCATTCACTTGAGTGAACGTCAGGAAGCCCTGCTGTTTGCCGGTTTCAATCAGTTGGTTCAAACCCTGGTCGAGTCGGTGCACCTGAAACTCCTCCAAAAAACTGATTCAACTCGTTGATTGCATCTGTGTGAGTGAACGAGCTTGAAGCTCGTTCACTGTTTGCTCTGAGGCCAATGTTGTCTGAGGCACTTCTCGTTTTGCGACACACCGACATCCCTGCCGTGGCGTTCCCGTAGCGAAGGCCGGGCCAAATGCCTCAAACTTTTCTTGCGGAACGCCGCTGGTGAAAATGGGAGGCTTGTTGGAGCAAATCGAGTGTTTCCTGTGTCAGACTCGTAGCCTCACGCGGCCGTTCAATCAGCCGACCTTGAGCCGCACGATGACTGTCTTGTGTTCGACGCCACTTCAAACCATCCAGCACTTGCCGCAGTAGTCCATTGAAGGAACCGTCTCCTTCCCGGGCGGCATCCTGTGCCAGCATTGTCGCGATTTCCCGTTCGCAAGCCTGCTCGTCAATCCAAACGATCAAGCCCTTCAAGTCAGGGCACTCCAGTCGAGACAGCACTTTGTCGAAGCTGGGCAACTGACCGTCATCGCTCAAGTCAAAGCAGACGGTTAACAGTTCCTGCAGGACATCGTTCTTAAAATCATCCGTGCCAATCTCTCGCCGAACTGCGTCAACTATATCCGGTGAAGTGAAGAGGAGCTGGAGTAATTCGCACTCCAGCAGATCGTCTTTGCTTTGAGTTTGCTGGAGTGAAAGGATCGCCGGTCTCCAGCGGTGTTGAGGGGACTCACCGGTTGGTCCGGTTGCAGAAACTCTTCGCTCCGCCGTGCGAATCAGCCTGTTTTGATGCTCGCCGCGCATCTCCTTTAACCGTCGCCGCACGTCTGACTCGGACAACCCGAGTCGCTGCGGCAGACGGCCAATCAGCAAATCTTCCTTGACCGTTCCCACAATCCCCGGCGACATGATCAACAGTTGCAGCATCCCATCCAAGATCCGCATCCGAGCATCGACCGTCTCAGTCCCATGCCTCCCGATCAACAATCGCAATTCGTATTCTGAGACCTCGGGAGCTGCGTCGATCAATTTCTCCAACGCCTTCGCCCCGTGAGCCGTTACAAATTCATCCGGGTCCAAATCACCCGGCAATGTCAGGATTCGCAAATCAACATCTTGAGCCAAGAATTTTGAGAGTGATCGTTCTGCCGCGTCCTTCCCGGCCTTGTCTCCGTCGTAAACCAAGACCACCTTGCTGGCGAGTCGTTTGAGCAGCGTGACGTGCGAATCGGTGAGAGCCGTTCCCAGCGTTGCCACAGCGTTCATCAATCCGGCCTGCTGCACCTTCAAGCAATCGGTGTACCCCTCTGTGACCAGCACGGTCTTGCTCTTCTTAATCGCCTCGCGCGCCCAAGCCAATCCGAAGCAAAGCCGACTTTTATGGAAGATGGCGCTGTCAACGCTGTTCAGGTATTTCTGGGCATTCTCGTACTTGTTGTCCGGGAGTATGCGTCCCCCAAACGCCACGACACGGCTTCTTTCGTCGTGAATTGGAAACAACACGCGATCACGGAAAAAATCGAAACAACCGCCACCTTCGGCTCTCTTCGTGACCAGCCGTGCATCCAACAGCAACTCCACATCGAATCGCCCTTGCGCCCGACGGATGAGCCATTCCCAATCGTCCGGTGAATACCCAAACTTACAACGCGAAATGGTCGCCTGTGTAAATCCTCTCTCGCGGAGATAGTTTCGCGCCCGTTCACCGGCTGCCGATGCGAGCAGGCAATTGTGAAATTCGTCCTGTGCCCAAGTCAGCACGTCGTACAACTGCGGCTTATGTGATGACTCGGCCGGGACACGACGCAGTTTCGCGGGCATCTCCAAGTGGGCGCGGCGGGCCAAGAACTCAAGAGTCTCGGGAAACCCGAGGTTGTCGTGCTTCATCACGAACGAGAAGCAATCGCCTCCCTCGTTGCAGACCCAGCACTTGTAAGACTGCCGTTCGGGATTGACCTGGAACGATGGATTATGATCGTCGTGAAAAGGGCAGAGTCCTTTGAAGACACGGCCTCCTTGTTGAGGCTGAAGCGCGACTGTTTCGCCGATCAACTGCACGATGTCTGTGCGCGACCGAATCAACTCTTTGAACTCGGCGGAAGAATTTCCATCCACGGGCGAGACCTCTCATTGGCTGTCATGACCGGTGGCGAACACGCTCGACCTGAAGGCCACGAGCGGGAACCTCAAACGGAGAGCGGCATCAACTGAATGCTGGCACGCGAGGGGGTTGACATTTCATCGCCCGGACTCGTCGCTACAGGCAGCAGCTTCGGCAAGTTCGGCCCGATTCTAGCCCCTGACCTTTGACCGTCAAGGAACGACCCACCGACGAACTTCGCGGAGAATGCCTCAGCCCGTTTAAGTCATTTCCCTTGAAACGCGGGGCACCAACGAGTTCAACCCGGCGGGAGCGGATCACCATCAGGCCGCTCTCACAGTGGCCGAGGCATCATCGTCGAACTCTCCGCACAGCGAGAATTGCCCGAATTCCAGACAGTTGGTTTCGGCAATTCGGCGAGTGACTTCGACCGAATGCAACCCAAGGGAAACGGGCTGAGGGGCTGTGCCGAATCCATCTCCGAGAGTTCGCGGATGACGGATCAGGCCCAACACCGCAGATCTTTCTGCCACTCATTTTTCTGCCGCATCCTCAAAGCATGCGGCAGAAAAATGAGTGGCAGGAAGATGACTCAGAACAGAGCCTCCGTGACGCGGCAACCCGTTGGAACGACACGACCACTCCCGAAATTCTCGGTCGTAGTAAAGGCACAGCCCCTTATGGTCGAGGCGGATCGAGCTTGAACAGACTTGATCGGTACAGGCCCATCTGACGCAGGCTGTACTTGGCCAGCACGCCCAGCGTCGAGAGTCCGTACTTTACGCTGCGTCGGAAATTGATGCTGCTCGCCTCATCGAAGTACCGCACAGGAACGGGAATGTCGCCGAGCTTGAAGCCGAAGTGAACGGCCTGCGCCAGAAACTCGCTATCGAACACAAAGTCGTTTGAGTTCTTCGTGTACGGGATCGTTTCTAAGACTTCACGACGATACGCACGAAAACCGCTGTGAAAGTCACCAAGGTTCTGGCCGAGAACCACATTCTCAACGAGCGTCAGGCCGCGATTGGCGACGTACTTCCAAGCGGGCATTCCGCCTGAAAGTGCCTCACGACGCGTGCGAATGCGAGAACCCATCACGAAGTCGCAGATGCCGAGCCGGATGATCTCGACCGCGACAGGGATCACTCGACTGTCGTACTGGTAGTCAGGGTGAATCATCACGATGTAGTCGGCACCGGAATCCAGTGCCCGGCGGTAACACGTTTTCTGATTGCCACCGTAACCGAGGTTTTTCTCGTGTCGAATCACGGTTAGGCCAAGTCGCTCGGCAATCACAACTGTGTTGTCGCGACTGCAATCATCAACAAGGATGATCTCATCCACAGAACCGGGAGGAATGTCAGCGACGGTTCGCTCCAAGGTCCGCGCCGCGTTGTAGGCGGGCATGACGGCGATCGTCTTGCCGCGAACAGGAAGCATGGAAGCCGGTGACACAGAAAGTTCGGGTGCGAGTGACACTGAAGTACGATCCAACATTGAGTCCACTTAGTCCGCAGAAAAATCGCTGAATAGAGCGGGCCTATCGTGACGTTGGAGATGACCGCCGTCCACACCAATTTGGACCGTTGTATTTGGCTAACTGTGGCCTTCGCACGCATCGTCAGAAGTCCCGCCGTTCCGTTGGCGGGACTTCTGAACGGCAGATTGCCTCATCAAACAAAACGGTCGAATTTCTACTTCGCCCAGCCGTTCTGTCTCAGCCAGAACAGCAAGTCCTTACCCCACGGATGAATATCTGTCGCGGCGACGCCATTTTTGCCTTCGCTCAAGCCGATGCCGTGTTGGCCTTTTTGGTAGACGTGGAAGTCGTAGGCGATCCCCAATTTTTCTAACGCCATCACAAACTGCAACGAGTTTGTGACCGGAACGGCCTTGTCTTCGCCGGTACTCCAAACAAAGCAGGGTGGAGTTTCCTTAGTGACCTGCTTCTCGTTCGAGAGGAGTTCGACCAGCGCGGGGTCGGGCTTGTCGCCGAGCAGGTTCCGTTTCGAGCCGCCATGCGTGACGCCGTCCTGCATCGTGATCACGGCGTAGCACAGGACGCCGAAGTCGGGGCGCGAGCTTTGTCGGTCGATGGCATCCGGCGCGTCAGCCTTGCCTGCATCAAAGTGCGTCACCACCGTCGAGGCTAGGTGCCCGCCAGCACTGCTGCCCATTACGCCGATCCGCTTGGGATCGAGCTTCCAATCGGCGGCCTTGGCTCGCACCAGCCGGATCGCGCGTGAGGCGTCCCCCAGCATGACCGGGTGCCGATAGCCCTTCGACCCAAGCCGGTACTTCAGCACAAACGCGGCGACGCCATTGTCGGCCAGCCACTTCGCATACCCCTCGCCCTCGTGTCCCGCAAGGCCGCCATAGCCGCCGCCCGGGCAGACAACGATTGCAGTGCCACTCGCCTTATCGTCTGCTGGAAGATAGGGGGTGAGCGTCGGAATGTCTTGATCCCCCTGACCCAACGCACCGGGAGCGTCCCCATCCCACAACCGGATCGGCTCAGCCGCCGTCACCCAAGATAACGAACCTCCCCAGACCAATGCCGCGAATACTGCGAGTCTCTGCCAGTTGACCGTGTTGCTCATTCTGTCCGTCTCCCCGTGTGTTCTCGTCGAGATTTGTGTTGCCAAAATACATTCGAGTTAGCCGAAGCCGGTCCCGTGGCGGGATCATGATGATCGAACGATCAATCGAACAGTGACCGCCGCGACCGGCAAACCAGATGCCTCCGATTGCCGCCGTCCATCGCCCGGCTTATCCTTCGATGCAGACTTCGATCCCACCAGACTTTCAGCGCCTGTTCGTGAGCGACTTTCCCATGATCGACATCCCCGTGAAGTTTCCTTCCGCGCGGGAACGCTTGCGCCGGTCCATCGAAGCGACTCGTTCATTGAGCCTGCTGGAACGATTGCACGTCATCGACGGGCTTCAATTCACCATCGAGCAATTACGGGCGTCGTCCCACGACCGCGTCGATCACGGGCGATTGCGACGCATCCGCAAGGAAGAAGTCAGGAGATGTTTTGATGAGTTCATTCGCAGACACCTCGCAGGACAATCGGCCGCTGATCGCCAGGCTCACGGAAGCGATGCTGGCCGTGGCGGCGGTGTTTGACCGCCAAGGGGTCGAATACGCGCTGATCGGTGGCCTGAGTCTTGCCGTGCATGGCAACGGACGAGCCACCGAAGACGCCGACTTTCTGCTTCACGTGGCCGCGATTCAATTGCCGCGATTGTTGGAGGCGATGGTGGAGTCCGGCTGCACGCTGGATGTCAGGCAGTCCATTCGCGACTGGACCGACGGCGGAATGCTAGTCGTCACCGGGCCGGGCGGCGTTCACGTCGATTGTTTGAAGGCCGTCATTCCGGCCTTTCACCGTATTCTGGAACGCGCTCAACCCGAGCAAATCGGTGGGCAGGCCGTGCGCGTGGCGGATGCCGAAGGTTTGCTGTTGCTAAAGCTGATCGCCTTTCGTCCGCTCGATCAGGAAGACATCTGCGGCATCCTCGCGGCGAATGCGAATCAGTTGGAGCTCGACTGGGTGCGGCGCGAGGCGACGCTGGCGGGACTCGATCCGCAGCGGATGGCCCAGTTCGAGTTGATGGTCGGTGAGTTCTACGTGATCTGAGGCCACCGCCGGTGATCTGGCAGGTCACTGTTTTCGCCTGAATTGAAGTTGCACGGTCGCCCCCTATAATCCGCCCCGATTGAGCTGCATAGAAACCTTTTCGCAGCGAACGCGAAGGGCTGATCGCGGCGGCTGCCGCAGGGAGTGACAACGTGTCGGAATCGACGACTGCCCCGTCCAAGACGGGAATTTTGGGCTGGCTCGGCTTGCGTTGGTTCTTTCGCCTCTTGTCGTCGTCCATCGGACAAAAGTTCGTGATGGGGATCACCGGCCTGCTGCTGTGCGGGTTTCTCGCCGCTCACTTGGCTGGCAACCTGCTCCTGTTTGCTGGCGCGGAACTGTTCAACGATTACGCTCACAAGCTGCACGAACAGTGGGAACTGCTGGCCGTGGCCGAGACCGGACTGCTGCTGCTGTTTCTCGCCCACCTCTACCTCGCGTTTGCCACCAGCATCGGCAACGCGAAGGCGCGCGAGGAACAGTATGCCCTCAAGCAGACCAAAGTGCGGGGGCGTCTCATCGGCGCGAACACTTGGATGTTTGCGTCCGGAGCCGTCGTACTCGGCTTCGTGGTGCTGCACTTGATCGACCTCCGACTGGGCATGGAAGGGATCAACCTGCGCGGCCTGAAGTACGAGGGCAAGACGCCCTATGAAGCCACGGTCATGGTGCTGAGCAACCCGTTCAGCCGCGTCGTCTACATCTTCGGGGCCATCGTGCTGGGAGCTCATCTCTCGCACGGCTTCGCCAGCGCCTTTCAGTCGCTCGGCTTAAACCACCCGAAATACACGCCGCTGATCAAGATCATCGGAACCGTGTTTGCCGTCGTCATCGCCGTCGGCTTTGCGAGCCTCGCGATTTTCGTCCCCGAGATCTCGCAAACGAAATGACAACCGGCCGCACTTCACACTCTGCCCGCTGACGCTCTTCGCGTGAGGACTTTTTCAACATGGTGACAGTTGCCGACACGCCGCTCGATGGACGTTGCCCGACGGGTGACATCGCGACCCGGTGGGACCGCCACAAGTTTGACCTGAAGCTCGTCGCGCCGCACAACAAGCGGAAGAACATGATCATTGTTGTTGGCACCGGACTGGCCGGAGGTTCCGCCGCCGCGTCGCTCGCCGAGTTGGGCTACAACGTCCTGTCGTTCTGCATCCAAGACTCACCGCGTCGCGCCCACAGCATCGCTGCACAGGGAGGCATCAACGCCGCGAAGAACTACACGAACGATGGCGACTCGGTCCGACGGCTCTTTTACGACACGGTGAAGGGTGGCGAGTGGCGAGCGAGAGAGAGCAACGTCTACCGGCTTGCGACGCTCAGCACCTCGATCATCGACCAGTGCGTCGCGCAGGGAGTGCCGTTCGCCCGCGAATACGGCGGCTCGCTGGCCAACCGTTCGTTCGGCGGGGCACAGGTCTCGCGCACGTTTTACTGTGCCGGTCAAACCGGGCAGCAGCTTCTGCTCGGTGCGTATCAGGCCATGATGCGGCAAGTTCATGCCGGGCGAATCAAAGTCTTCGCGCGACGCGAGATGCTGGATGTCGTCGTCGTCGATGGCGTCGCACGCGGGATCGTGACTCGCGATCTGGTGACGGGCAAGTTCGAGACCTTCTCTGGCGACGCGGTGGTTCTCTGCACGGGTGGATATGGCAACGCCTATTACCTCTCCACGATGGCCAAGACCTGCAACGTGACCGCCGCATGGCGTGCCCACAAGCGCGGGGCCTACTTCGCCAACCCGTGCTACACGCAGATCCATCCGACCTGTATTCCGGTGAGCGGCACTCACCAGAGCAAGCTCACGCTGATGAGCGAATCGCTCCGCAACGACGGCCGCGTGTGGGTTCCGTTGACGAAGGGCGACACGCGCTCTCCCGACCAGATTCCCGAGGCCGAACGAGACTATTACCTCGAACGGCGCTATCCCGCGTATGGCAATCTCGCTCCGCGCGACATCTCGTCCCGCGCGGCGAAGGAGCGTTGCGATGCGGGCTTTGGAGTCGGACCGTCCGGCCTGTCGGTCTATCTCGACTTCGCCGCCGCCATCAAACGGGATGGCGAAGATGTGGTACGTGGCAAGTACGGCAACCTCTTCCACATGTACGAGAAGATCACCGCCGAGAACCCTTACAAGGTTCCCATGCGAATCTACCCGGCTGTCCATTACACGATGGGCGGCCTGTGGGTGGACTACAACCTGCAAAGCAATCTGCCCGGTTTGTATGTGCTCGGCGAGGCGAACTTCTCGGACCACGGAGCCAACCGTCTCGGTGCGAGTGCCCTGATGCAGGGCTTGGCCGACGGCTACTTCGTTATCCCGTACACGGTCGGTGACCACATCGCGACAAAGAAGTTGAAGCCCGTCTCAACCGATGCCCCCGAGTTTGGTCAAGCCCTCGCGTCGTCCAAGACTCGTGTCGAGGCGATCCTCAAAGTGAACGGCAAGCGCAGCGTCGAGCAGTTCCATCGGGCACTCGGCCACATCATGTGGGACAACGTCGGGATGGGCCGTAATGAGAAGGGTCTCATCAAAGCCATCGACTCGATCAAGCAACTGCGAGAAGAGTTCTGGTCCGACGTGAAGGTGCTCGGCAGCGGCGAGACGCTCAACCAGAACCTCGAACACGCCGGGCGAGTCGCCGACTTCCTGGAGTTCTCCGAGTTGCTGGCCCGCGACGCCCTGCATCGCGACGAATCGTGCGGCGGCCACTTCCGCGAGGAGCATCAGACGAGCGAAGGCGAATGCGCCCGCAACGACGACAAATTCTGCTACGCCGCCGCGTGGGAGTTCCAGGGCGGCGGCGGCGATTCAATCCTGCACAAGGAACCGCTGACGTTCAACGACTGCCCGCTGGGAACGAGAAGCTACAAGTAGAACAAACGGCGGGATCCTTCTCCGGTCCCCTCGCCCCGGCTTTGCGGGGAGAGGGTATAGGGTGAGGGGTCTTCGCAAGCGACGGCCGAACACATTTGAGAATTGAATGGGGATTGTGCTTGGTTCGAGGATTCGATCTGCAAACCAAGTTGAGTGAATACCGAAGAAGAATCCCCTCACCCTAACCCTCTCCCCGCAAAGCCGGAGCGAGGGGACAAGACGAGCCAATCAACCATGAGCCACGCCGCTTCCAAATCACTGAATCTCACCCTGCAAATCTGGCGACAGGCCGGTCCCGACCTGCCGGGGGCGCTGAAGGCGTACCAGCTCAGCGGCATCTCGACCGACATGTCGTTTCTGGAAATGCTCGACGTGCTGAATGAACAACTCATCACCCAAGGTGAGGAACCGGTCGCATTCGATCACGACTGCCGCGAGGGAATCTGCGGGACGTGCGGAGTCATGATCAATGGCCAAGCGCACGGACCCGACAACGCCACGACGACCTGCCAGCTTCACATGCGCCGCTTCAATGACGGCGACACGATTTTGATCGAGCCGTGGCGAGCGGCGGCCTTTCCCATCGTGCGCGATCTGGTCGTGAACCGTTCGGCGTTCGACCGCATCATTCAGTCGGGCGGTTACGTTTCGGTGAACACCGGCGGCGCACCCGACGCCAACGCGATCCCGGTTCCCGGACACAAGCAACAGGAAGCGATGGCCGCTGCCGCCTGCATCGGCTGCGGCGCCTGCGTCGCCTCGTGCAAGAACGCCTCGGCGATGCTGTTCGTCTCGGCCAAGGTGTCACATCTCGCCAGCCTGCCTCAAGGTCAGACCGAACGGAGCAAGCGAGTCGTCAGCATGGTCGCCACGATGGACCAGGAACAGTTCGGCAACTGCACGAACACGGGCGAATGCGAAGCGGCCTGTCCCGCCGGAATCAAACTGACCAACATCGCCCAACTCAACCGCGAGTACATGAAGGCGGTACTGTTCTCGGGTGAGTGATCTTCTTGTCCCCTCGCCCCGGCCTTGTGGGAAGAGGGCTAGGGTGAGGGGGCTTCTTCTTTCGATCAATTTGGACGCTCACCAATGACACTCCTCCGCACGCCCCTCTATGACTGGCACGCTTCTCACAACGGTCGCATCGTTGAGTTCGGTGGCTGGGAGATGCCGGTCCAATACACCAGCATCGTGGACGAGCATCATGCCGTGAGGAAGGCGGCGGGGCTGTTCGATATCTCGCACATGGGGCGGCTCACGTTCAGCGGCCTCGACGCCGAAGCGTTGATGTCCCGACTGCTGACCTCCCGCGTGGACAACCTGATTGACGGCCAGATTCGCTACGGACTTGTCTGCAATGAGGCGGGCGGCGTACTCGACGATGTCCTCGTCAATCGGCTCAACGACATGAATTTCGGCCTCGTGGTGAATGCCAGCAACCGCGAGAAGATCGTCGCATGGTTGCAGCCGCTGATCCAAGAGATCGACCACAAACATCGCACCGCCGACCTGGACTTCGATGACCAGACGTTGGAAACCGCGATGATCGCCATCCAGGGACCGCAGGCCCTGTCGATCTTGTCGCGGCTCACACAGAGCGATGTTCCACTCGGATCGCTCAAGTATTACTCGGGCTGTCCCGCCGAAGTCGCTGGCTGCGAAGCCTTCATCAGCCGCACCGGTTACACGGGCGAGGACGGCTTTGAAATCATCGTCGCTGAAGACGCGGCGGGGACCATCGCGCTGTGGGAACGGCTGCTGGACGAAGGGCAAGGTGATGGCCTGCTGCCCTGCGGACTCGGCTGCCGCGATACGTTGCGGCTGGAAGCGGCGATGCCCCTCTACGGGCATGAGCTTTCTGAAACGGTCGATCCGCTCACGGCTGGCCTTTCGTTCGCGGTGAAGCTCGACAAGCCGGACTTCATCGGGCGCGAGGCACTGCTCAAGATCAAGGACCAGCCGAATCGACCCGTTCGTGTTGGCCTGCGACTCGGTTCAAAACGGATCGCGCGGGAACACAGTGAAGTCTTCTTCGGCCCGAAGCCGATTGGTGAGGTCTCCTCGGGAACGTACTCGCCCACGCTGGAGCAGTCGATCGCAATGGCCTACGTTTCCAGTGAACACTCCGCGATTGGTTCGACGCTCGAAGTGGACATTCGTGGCAAACGAGAAACGGCGACCGTCGTGCCGTTACCGTTTTACAAACGTGCGTGAACCGAAGTCCGGTTTAGCTTTGTTAGCCGGACTTCTCCCCGCCAAGACGCACCCGCGAGGGAAGTCCGGCTTTCAGAAAAGCCGGCCTTCGACTCCATTCACCGAAAGGACACTCTCATGGCCCAACGCGACTTGTCGAGATACCAAGAAAAAATCGTCAAGCGGTACTACGAGAACCGCCCCGCGCTGGATGCGGAACGCCTCAGCGAACTCGTCGCCGAGCTGTACCTTGCCAGCGACAAGAAGAAGCCGAAGCTGTGGGAGACAGCCAAGGACATCATGCTCCGGCTCGGCACACCGCAGTCGCGCGTCGATCACGTTCTAAAGACCGCCGACCCGGTGATCCTCGCCGAAGTCGTGAAGGATGTGCAGTCGGGCAAGATTCGCCCGAAGCCGCCCGAGAAGAAGATCGACAAGCCCGCCGAGTCAGCGGTGTGAACCACGAATCTCACGAATACGCATGAGTAAAAACTGCGGGAAGAAAATGGGCTGGGCTTCAGGCAAGGTTGAGCAGTCTGCCTTCGTGCTTATGTCCTGAAGTCTTTTCTGATTCGTGAGATTCGTGGTCAGCCATGAACATGAATCAGCCGGGCAAGCAAGCAGGATAGACAAGAGTGCTCCTCCGATGTTTTCAAATGGCACCCTCGTGCCTTTCGAGTATTTCGTGGTTCAACTCTTCTTGACGTTTACTTCGCCGGGGCCTGTGCCTTGATGAATGCGATCAGGTCGGCGAGGGCTTGTTTGTCGAGGTCTTTCTCCAAGCCTTCGGGCATCAGCGACTGACCGTTTGAGATCAGTTCGTCCAGTGTCTCGCGAAGGACAACATCCTCTTTGGCCTCGGCCCGCTTGAGCGTCAGGCTGGCGGCGGTTTCGGCGGAGATGATTCCCGTGTGGATGCGGCCCTGCAACGTGACGGCCGTGTAGGTTTGAAAGCTCGGCTGGGCTTCGCGGTTCGGGTCCATGATCGCCACGAGCAGATCAGACGGCGACTTGTTCTGGACGCTTGCCAGGTCCGGGCCAACCTGATGACCGGCCGTTCCCGCGCGATGGCACTGGACGCACGTCTTGCCGTACAGCATCTGGCCGCGCGCGGCGTCGCCCGTCAGGTCGAGAGCCGCCTGATAATCGGCGACGACCTGCTTGCGGTTGCTCGGCGGCTCGGCGAGCACTTTTCGCGCGGCCTCCTTCACCGCTCCATTCGGATGATTGAGGAGCAGTTGCCGCTTGTCCCGCTCGATCTCGCCAATCTTGATCGACCCCGTTTCGACGGCCTTCACCAGCGCGACCGCTCCCCCCGCCGATGAGACCAGTTGATCGACGACCTCGCGCCGCGTGGCCGGTCCAAACGTCTTCCACGGAGCGAGCAGCAACTCGACCGACTTCGCCGAGCCCTGCGTCGCGAGAGCCTTCACCGCCGCCTGCTGCAACGCGGGCGAAGTCTGCGGCGTGAAGACGGCGGGCAGCGCGGTCTCGGCCAGTTGCGCATCGGCCAGCGCCAGCAGATTGATCGCCGCCAGCCGCGCCGCCTCGTTCGAGGCCGCATCGGCCACGACACCGCTCGCCTGTTGAAAGACTTTGCTCAGCGAATCGCCAATCGCCGCGTCAGCCTTCGTCTCGGCCAGCACCTTGGAAATCGAAGTCCCTCGCCGACGCAGTCCCTCACCCAGCGCGACAAGCACCGGCGACCGTGTCGTCGCCGGAACACTTTCCGCCGTGACCGCCTTCAACAGCGCAACGACATCCTCACTCTTTGGCGATGAGCCGATCAGCCGCG
The DNA here is from genome assembly GCA_043749505.1 of Schlesneria sp. Taxonomy (GTDB): domain Bacteria; phylum Planctomycetota; class Planctomycetia; order Planctomycetales; family Planctomycetaceae; genus Schlesneria. Next base: position 18,367 of record JAYVDI010000302.1, read on the forward strand.
CCAGTTCGACGATCAACGGAATGAGGTTCTCTGACTTCCTGGCAAGCATCTTGGTTGAGAGTCGCCCCATGTGGGGATAGACCGACGACAGCCACGCCGTGCGGAGGTCGGCATCTTTCGCGGCGTCATGCGCGAGTACTTCCAGTTCCACGATGGCGATGTCGGCCGGAAACTGCCCGACTGTGAAAGTCCATTGCCAGCGAACTCGCGGTGACGCAGCCACAAACAGTTCAAACATCTTCCCACAGACTTCCATACGGACTTCCTGGCGGACATTGGACTCCACACCGTCTACCAGAAGGACACGTTCTGCCAGAAGAATTGCCTGTTCTTGCAGATGTGGGTTCCGATCGTTGAGCAGGCCACTCACATCGCCAAAGTCTGTCTGCTTGAGTCCGTGCGATGCCCACGCCGCATGAAGGCGTTCAAGAGAGCTGACGCCCACGTCTCTGCGCAATCCAGGGTAGGTCAGTTGGTGCAGCGGCTCGATCACCGTCGGGTCTTGCCGCTCGACAAGCAGACGCTGCGCTGTGTCGCGAACCCAACCGTGTGGCGACTTCAAATGTGCGACCAATTCAACTGCGGTCGCCTTCGACATGTCCGACAGCTTGCGACGCATCCCCTGAGTCCCAGGAGCGACCAGCCGCCAGATGCGGCCTTTGTCGTGGCCGCTTTCCAGGTCGCAGAGGGCTTTGATGTCCTCGGGGATCGAGGCGGGGTGCTCGATCGTTTCGCGGTACATGTCGAGCATGTAGAGCGTCCCGTCGGGGGCGTTCACGAAATTCGTCGGGCGGAACCAGTTGTCGGTTGAGGTGAGGAACTCGCAGTCTTTCTCGGTCCGCTCGGCGGTGAAGCTGATGCCGTCGGGAGTCAGCTTTTTTCTATGGACGAGGTTCGCTCCGACATCGCCGATGAAGACGTTGCCGTGGTATTCGGGCGGGTATGCGCCGCCGCGATAGACCGTGATGCCCGTCGCCGACGTGAAGAAGCCGATCGGAACCAGTTCCGATTCGGGGAGCCGCTTCCGCATCTCGGGGTCCGCCGCGCGACGGGCCGTGCGGACGAGTCGCCACGGTTCGGCACCACTCGTGCGATAGACGACGGCGGCGGCTCCCTCTTTCGCGATCGAGCGGGTCGTGCTGGGAATCGTCAGTTGCGGGTTGCGTTCGAGGTATTCGAGCGGCCACACCACGTGAACGATGTGATTGCTGTTCGAGCAGATGAACCGGTTGCCCCAGTCGTCGATGGTGTGTCCGAACTGCTGGCCTCCCGAAACCATCGTCAGTTCGTTCGTGGCGGGGTCGAGCCGCAGATCGCGCCGGCCCGGTGTGAACTTTTTCTCTGGCTTGCCGTCACGCGCGGGAATGGTCAGTTCTCCGCCGGCCAATCCCGACGAGAAGTAGATCGCGTTGTCTCGCCCCCATTCGAGACCGTTCGCCAGCGCCTGCACATTGGCGTGACTGAAGCCGGTGCAGAGGATGTCCTTCACGTCGGCCACGTCATCGCCGTCGGTGTCCTTCATGAAGAACAGGCTGCCCGACGCAAGGACGTACACGCCTCCCTTTGAACAGCAGACCGACTGCGCCCACCGCAGCTTGTCGGCAAACACGATCGACTTGTCCATCCGCCCGTCGCCGTTCGAGTCGGTCAGCAGCCTGATCCGCGACCACGACTCGGCCCGCTGGTCCTTGTACTTCTGGGCACGCTGCTCAGGGAGGAACGGATAGTCGGACATCTCGACGACGTACATGCGGCCCCGCTCGTCGAAGGCCGCGTCGATCGGATCGACCACGTCCGGCTCGGCCGCGACGAGTTCCAGCGTGAACCCGTGCTGCAGCTTGAAGGTCTTGAGTTCCTCCTCGGGCGACTTGCCAGGAATGCGCTGCATCAACTCGGCGAGTCCCTTCGAGTTGGCCGCGTCTTGCGCGATGAGGGGCGAGGTCACGAGCAGCCCGCTCAACACAATGGTTGTAGCGAGGAACAACGATCGAATCACAGATTGGGGCAGCATGGCGAGTCTCCCAAAATCGGAGCGGAACGGCAGGGCGTCGAGCAGTGGCAGCACGGTATCGGTGATGCCCACAGAGTTGAAGTGACTCGCTCGACAACCTCGGCCCATCGCCTGTTTCTGAAGCACTCGGGACCAGAACCGAGGCGTTTACGTCGTTTAACCGCGTGGGCAACGCCCCG
>JAYVDI010000303.1:0-18175 GCA_043749505.1 Schlesneria sp.
TCACTTTGAAAAGTAGTAGGCACATTCCATGTGCCGTAACCGTCGATCTGCGGACGGCACACGGAGTGTGCCTGCTACTTTGCGGGCAAAGTGAGTGCCCCATTGGGCTGACGCCGCCCGGCTCACCAAAACTCTCACCGCCGAAACGTCTCATCGAAGACAGCATGAGGTATCGGTTCTGATTGGGTTCACGTCGTGTATCCGTTTCGCGGACGGATTCTCTTCCGCGTGATTGTTTTCGTTTTACGGAGATCTGAATGATGAAACGTTCAAAGCCTAGCCCTCGTGGGTTTACCCTGATCGAGTTGCTGGTGGTGATTGCGATCATCGCCGTCCTGATCGCGTTGCTGCTCCCCGCCGTCCAACAGGCGCGGGAAGCGGCTCGCAAAACCCAGTGCAAGAACAATCTCAAGCAGATTGGGTTGACACTGCACAACTACCACGACACTTTCACTTGTTTCCCTCCGGGGCAGATTCGTGGTTATGTCGCCGCGACGAATTTGGAATTTGGCAATGCGTTCTCTTGGGGCGCAATGTTGCTGCCCTACATGGACCAAGCACCACTGTTCGGCAAGTTGGATTTCACCACCGGGATTTCTCAAGGGACGAACTTGACCACCGTCACGGGACGCTCGATCCCTGGGATTTTGTGTCCGTCCGATTCCTTGCGTCCTAAACTTCGTGGTGCCAACCTTCAAACGGCATCCGCCGCCACGAGCTACTTTGGCACGATTGGCGCATTCAATACGTGGGGTGACAGCACCAATGGAAACTTGTCGGGTGGGTTCTTTACGATTGATCCGGGGCCGCTGTCCTCAATCGCCACGATCTCGGATGGCACATCGAATGTCATCGCTGTCGGTGAGCAAACGTATCGTGTCTGGACTGGTGGTTTGTGGCTGGGAGTTCAACACGCCACTTTCACGACGGTGGTCCCAGGCAACGACACCGCCTGCTGCCAAGACTGGCAGCTTCACTGGGGCCTGTACCCGATTACCAACCAGTTCGTCTCCGGTATGCAGAATCCGCAACTTCGATTCGGTAGTGAACACACCGGTGGCACTCAGTTTCTGATGGCCGATGGTTCCGTGCGGTTTGTTTCGGAAACCATCGAACATACGCGCGGCAAAACGAACGATGCCACTTATTTGCCAGCATAGGGAGCTGGTTACGTCTGGACAGGCACGGTGATGGGATGCGCCGATAGCAACCCTCCAGCCACTGGCGGCTACTTCTTGGACAAGAATTTGCTCGGCGGCGTCATGGGTCTCTACCAGCGTTTGCACCACAAGAATGACGGCCTGACGGTCGGCGAGTTCTAAGCCACAAACGGGTTTTGACTCTCGGTTCGATATGGCTGTCACTTCAGATGTGAAAAGAGCAGCCCCGACACTGAACAGCGGTCGGGGCTGTTTGATTTTGGTCGCGCTGCATCCGTTGTGTTGAGTGGATTGATTAACCTGACGCGGCCAAAGCAGAGACCGTGGCGAGCCGCGTGCCGTCAGGCTGCGGGTACTGGACCGTCACAGGAAACCCGTGGCCTGACGGCACACGGCTCGCCTCGAACATCTCACTCATGGCCGTGCGAGGTATAACCTCTTCCACACCACAGTAAGGACAATTCCATGCTAATTTCCGTAATGAGGCTGCTGGCCAACGTTGTCGCGTGTTCTGTCGCCTTCGTGTCCCTCGCAGTCTTCAACGAGACCGTTGCCGTAGCCGAGTCACTTGCGGGGCGACGGCCGAACATCATTTTTATTCTGACTGACGATCAGGGTTACGGAGACCTTTCGTGCCACGGTAATCCGATTCTCAAGACGCCGCACATCGACCGGCTGCACGCTGAGGGAGTGCGGTTCACCGACTTTTATGTCAGCCCGACCTGCGCCCCCACGCGATCGGCGCTGTTGACGGGACGGCATGAGTTCCGCAACGGTGTGACGCACACGATCCTCGAACGGGAACGTCTGACGTTGAAAGCCATCACGCTTCCCGAGGTCTTGAAATCAGCGGGTTATGCGACGGGAATCTTCGGCAAGTGGCATCTCGGAGACGAGGCCGAATACCAACCGAATCGGCGCGGCTTCGACGAAGTCTTCATTCACGGCGCGGGGGGCATCGGGCAGTCTTATCCCGGCAGTTGTGGAGACGCTCCGGGCAACACCTACTTCGATCCCGCGATCCTTCACAACGGGAAGTTCGTTAAAACACAGGGCTATTGCACGGATGTCTTCTTCAACCAAGCCCTGCAGTGGATCGATGCGACGAAAGGGCGGCAGCCGTTCTACGCGCACATCGCCACCAACGCGCCGCACGGCCCATTGCAGGTGCGACCCGAGGACGAGGCCCGCTATACGGGAAAGATTCCCGAGCGAGCCGCCGCGACGAAGCAGGGCAACTCGCAGGATGTCGCCAAGTTTTTCGGGATGATCGCCAACATCGACGACAACGTGGGCCGGTTGCTCTCCAAGTTGAATGACTGGGGCATCGAACGCGACACGTTGGTGATCTTCATGAACGACAACGGTGGCACGGCGGGAGTGCAGATCCATAATGCAGGGATGCGCGGCAGCAAAGGGACCGCGTGGTTAGGAGGGACTCGCGCCAGTTCCTTCTGGCGCTGGCCGGGGACGCTCGCACCGAACGACATCAATGGACTGACCGCTCACATCGACTTCTTTCCCACGCTGGTCGAACTCGCCAGAGCGAAGCCGTCTGATGCGGCGATGGCCCGAACAATACAGTCTCAAGTCGAAGGCCGCAGCCTCGTCCCGTTGCTGCAAGACCCGCGCGCGGATTGGACCGACCGCACGCTCTTCACGCATCTCGGCCGCTGGCCCAAAGGGGACGACCCGAACAAGTCGAAGTTCAGCCAGTGCAGCGTCCGCACCCCGCGCTGGCATCTGGTGAGCGACGCCAAGATTGGCAACAAGCACTGGCAGTTGTTCGATGTCACCACCGATCCCGGTGAGCAACACGATCTCGCAGCAACACAGGCAGGAATCGTCATCGAACTGGAAAAATCGTACGACATGTGGTGGGACTCGATCCAGCCGCAACTCGTCAACGAAGCCGCCATCGGTCCCGCCGAGAACCCGTTCAAGATGCTGTTCGAGCAGCAGTTCGGCCGCATCTCGAACCCATAGTAGCTCGGATCCGCACGGTCGAAGTGAAGCCTGGCGCGCGCGAAAGGGTTGTCGCGTGTTGCCCCTTCGCCTGCGCGCCAGGCTTCACTTCGACCGTCACTCTTCAACGGCCAGCGTTGCGCCGGGATAATAGTGCCGGATGATCTCGAAGCACGACTTCCCTTCACTGGCTTGGCCGTTGGCTCCCCACTGGCAGAGGCCGACGCCGTGCCCGTGCCCGCGTCCTTCGACTCGCACGACGCGATTGTTCAGTGCAAGACTGAAGTGCGGGCTGCGGAGTGTTCCGGCGGGAAGCCGCTCGCGCAGTTCGACGCCGCTGATCGCGAGGCTCTTCCGACCGTCTCCGATCTCAAAACGCGAGATCACGCCGTCACCGGGACCGGCCGTTTGTTGAATCGACGCGATCATGGTGAGCGGCTTCAGTTGTTTGATGCCGCCGAGGAGATCCTGCTCGCTGATGTTCGCGGTCCAGCGATAGAACTTGGACTCGCGACACCATTTGCACGGAACAGACTTCAAGACGGGAACGGCATCCTCAAACACTTCGCTTCCGTCGGTCGTCTGGCCACCGCAGGCTGCCGAGTAGTACGCACTGAACAGGCGGTCGCGATGCTGAAGAACGATGCCGCGCGTGTCGGCGACCGCGCGGCGACTCGAAGCACTCTCACCCGCCAAACGTCTGTCGCTTGAATCTGTGTATTCGACACCGAGGTACTTTTGGCTGCGCTGCGAATTGAAGAGGTCGTAAACGGCGGCGGGATCGGCGTGCTGTTGTTGGTATCGCGCATAGGTCCGCGCGACGATGGCCTGCGCACGTCGGGCTGCCTCGCGGAAACTGGCTGGCATCTCGGAATCGACCACGCTGGCGAGGTACTCTTCGATTGGCAGCACGTTCACGGCCGAGACTTTTCCGTCCGTCCGTTTGAACAGCAGCACATGGCCTCGATACAGATGTCCGTTCACGCGAATTGACGGCTCCGCTTGCGAGACGACTTCCAGTCGATCGACCGCGAACGTCGAATGGCCGATCTTGAGACCGCTTTTTGTCGGCTCAACCCGTGTGGCGGACAGACTGTCCCCACGAGACAGTTCGCGAGATGAGTTTGAATCCCGCGTCGGCTTTGTCGCGCGCGAAGAACTCACCGCGTGGATCGAGTACGGGCCGCTGATGGCAAGCTGCAAGAACTCGCTCCCGCCGGGCGTCACGTTGACTCGAATGAGCGACGATTCAGAGGCGGCTCGGGGTGACGCCTGCGGCCCATCGAGACGCTTCGTCGATGCGGCATTTCGCGCGTGCGGCGTTAGCTGTGTGCGAACCGCAGTGGGGACGCGAACGCCGATTTGGAGCGGGGCAGGGGAGTTGATCGATGGCTCGGTTCGCACCGCAAACGCGACGGTACCCAAGACCACGACGACCACCAAACAGACTCCGAACGAGCGGCTTGATGCACGGCGTTGCAACGCTTCGCAGCCCTCGCGTGATTCGCCCGTTTTTTCCGTCGTTGTTGGCCCCACGTGCAGGACTCCGTTCCCCCAAGTTCATTGTCGGATGCGATTTACCGCTAAACAAAGCCGCCCGTGTCGGTGACCGACACGGGCGAGTGGGAAATAGAGTTTGTGGAAGCGTCAGTCGTTTCGCAGCTTGAGATTCAATTCGCCCAATTGCTGACGAATCTCGTTTAGTGAGGTCACACCGAAGTTCTTGGTGGCGAGCAACTCATCCGGCGTGCGCTGGACCAGTTCGCTGAGCGCCGTGATTCCCAGCCGAGACATGCATTTGCGTGCTCGCACGGAAAGGTTGAGGTCCGAGACCGATCGGGCCAGCATCGCCTGTTCTTGTGGCGAAAGATCGGGCGAAATCAGCCCCGTTCCAACGGGACCACCCCAGCTCGTCTCCTTTGTTCCCTGAGTCAATAACTCCTGCCCGACCTGTAAGCCGTGCGCGGCCATCAGCTCGCGGATTTCGACGAGCGAGGTCTCTCCGAAGTTCTTGCCTTCGAGCAGTTCAGGCTCGGTGACTTTAGTGAGGTCGCCGAGAGTGATGATGTTCATCCCCGCGAGGCAATTCCGGCTCCGAACAGACAACTCGAAATCGGTGACAGGACGGCTGAGCAACTGGGCCAAGCGAGCCTGATTACGTGCGGAATCGTCGTCGTAGTACATCTCACTCGTGGCCTCGATGTCCTTCATGTACATCAGGGCGCGTTCGTGAGTTGGATCGAAGGCGAGAATCCGGCGGAAGCAAAAGGCGGCTGCCGCGAAGTTGTTCTTGTCTTCGTAGAGCAAACCGAGATTCAGGAGTGCGCCCAAGTAAAACGGCGGACGGCTGAGCGACTGCTCGTACAGCCGAACGGCCTCTTCGTCGTTTCCGTGCAGGGCGTTCTCACCCGCCAAGCGAAACAACGCCTGTGAGTGATGCGGATCCATATCGACGGCCCGCTCGAAGTATTCGATTGCGCCGTAGGTGTCACCGCGATCCGAAAGGATGCAGCCCATTTGGTACGAGTAGTCGGCGCGGCGGGCACCTTCCAAACCGGACTGTTTGAGCGCGGCTTCCGCCTCGTCCAACTTCCCGCGTTCGCGGAGCGTCCCCGCGCGTTTGAGCGCACACTCGACGGCGTCGTAGCCCGCTTTGGCGGCCGCTGCAAATTTAGCATCGGCGTCTTTGGGACGGCCCAAGGACAGGTACGTCAAGCCGAGAACATAAAGAGCGATTCCGTCTCCGGTGACACCCGACAGCAGACGTTCCGCGACAGCGTGCTGAGCGATCAGGTAGGCTCCGATCCCGGCTCGCACCGCGTGCGCTGCCGCACCACCTGCCTCGACCTCGCGCAGCAACGACTCAATGTCCTGACGAACTTGAATGATCTGATCAGAAGCGATTGCACGGCAGAGCTGCGCGAACTCCTCGGCGGTCATCGGGCCTTTGGTACTCAAAATTGCGCGAACATTGACGGGTTCCGGCGTCTTCAACACAGTCGGTTCAACCTTTCGTACGGGCCGAAAAAATAACCGGGAACGGGCGAGGTTCATCAACAAACCCCGCAATCGCGCCTCCCGGTCCAGCTTGCTCTATCAACCGAAGGGCGAGAGTATATCGGCAAGGACGCATTCTGCAACGCCGTGGGGGGACAGTCGGTTGCGGCGAAGATACCGGGCACGCTCCTCGCCGCTGCTAATCTCCTCCGGCAGACGGTGTAGCCGAACGCGAACCTTTCTGAGACGATGCCTCTGTCTGAGCCGTTGTGTTGCGACTGCCGGGGCGGTTCGCCGGTGTAACCCGCCTGTCTGTTTGAGATTCCGCAGCCTGTGCGAGAGCTGTCCGTCGAGAGGCCAGTCCAATGCGTGGAGAACTGTTGCTCGTGTTGGCCGGTCTCTGGTTGGCCAATCCCATTTCGGAGGTTTCGTCTGGTCCGGAAAAGATTTTGGCGGACGTAGATCGAGCCGCACTGATCGAAGATCTGAAGGCTCTTGATCACGACGACTTCCGGATTCGAGAGGCGGCATCCGAGCGAATCGTGGTTCGAGGCCACGCTGCTGTCGCGCAGTTGGCTGAAATGGCGAAAAGCGGTCGGGCCGAAGCTTCGATTCGGGCGTTTGAATTGCTGCGTCAGCTTCATTCCAGCGAGGATGAAGCGACCTATGAGGCCGTCGAATCCGCTTACGATGTCCTGATCCAAGGCGACAACATTCAGGCGGCCGCGCGCGCTGAAGCCGCCATCGACGCTCAGGGAACGACCCGCCATCGACGTGCGTTGACGGCGTTTCGCAAGCTTGGCGGACTCGTCCGATTCCACGTTGAAGAGGATCCTGACAAGGACGCGCCGTCGCCTCCCATCAAGGCGGCGATGATCAACCGCCATTGGACCGGCGGTGACGAGGGTCTGAAGTACCTCCGACGGATCGAAGACTTTCAGCCTCCCGCGCGGTTCCAGCAGCGATCCGCGCTGTACGTCATCAAAGGACCGACCGGTGCCAAGATCTCTCTCGAGGCACTCGCGCGACTCAAGACCGATTTGCAGGGTGTCGTCGCCGAACGCGGTCCCGCATTTTTGGGAGTGCAGCCATCGAGTGAATTTTCTGAGAACGGTTTGATCATCAGCCGTCTCGTCCCCGGCGGACCGGGTGATGTCGCAGGACTTCAAGGTGAGGACGTGATCCTCGAATTTGACGGCGTCGCGATCCCCAACTTTGAAGTTCTTGTCGAAAGAATCGGGCTGCGACAGCCGGGCGACAAAGTGAACGTCCGCTACATGCGTGACGGCGAGAAGAAGTCCACCACGGTCGAACTAGACGAATTCAAGATCTGAATCGGTGATCCGCGTTTCGCAAGCGAGTCAGGCTCCAAACGCAGTGGGGAGTTTCAGCATGGCAAATGAGCCGGATGCGCCACACGGTGTGACTCATTCTTCTTCAACAAGTGGATTAAGTGATCGCGAGGCCATCCGCCGAGACTGGCCGTTACTCAGTGAGTCGCTCGCTCCCGAGCCATCGGTGCCGTACCCCGAAACTCCTTGGGACTGGCGGGCGATTCATTCGCGGCCCGAGATCGATTCCACCGCGTTCGTTGCTCCCGGCGCGGTCGTCTTGGGGCGAGTCCGCTTGAAGGCCCGCAGCTCAATCTGGTTCGGCTGCGTTCTGCGGGGCGACTTCGAGTGGATCGAAGTCGGTGAGGAAACGAACGTGCAAGACGGCTCAATCCTGCACGTCGATCACGGCTATCCGTGCATTCTCGGTGATCGTGTCACGCTCGGGCATCGCGCGATCGTCCACGGTTCAACCGTGGGGGACGGCGCGCTGATCGGGATCTCCGCCACAGTTCTCAGTCGCTGCGTCATCGGTGCGGGAGCACTCATCGCGGCCGGTGCCGTCGTGATGGAAGGGACTCACGTTCCGCCACACACCCTTTGGACAGGCTGTCCCGCCCGTCAGTTGAAAGAACTGACCGAGGCCCAACGGCAGCGACTGGCCGTGACCTACCAGCACTACGTGAACAACAGCGCCGGGTTTCGCGCGGCACGCGATACGAAGAGTCATTAGTTTGACTGTCTGAATTCTCGCAGAGTGAGGCATCGCCAGACCTCACCCCTTCTCCTTCTCCTCTGCTTCCGCATCGGCTTTGCGAAGCTCCGCCGCTTCTTCGTTCAGTTGTTTGATTCGGTCTTCGCTGAGGTACTGCCGGATGAGCGTGGCCATTTCGTCACAGAGACGGTTGATCCGGGCTTCGGCGGTCTTGTCCTTGCGGGCTTTCGCGGCGTTCACCGCCGGAACACGCACTGCGGCGAGGCGGTCCAGGAACGACTGGGCATCTTCCAACTTGGCGAGTCCCGCCAGACGAGACTCCTGCTCCTTCCAATCACGTTGTTTGGCGGCGGCCCGGATCAGCCCGATCTGTGTGTTACGAACGGCGACCGCGTCGATGAGCTGCCCTTGAAGCATTTGCACGTCGGCTTCGGCGGCGAGTCTGACGGAGTCATCGGGAACTTCGAGTCTCACCTGAGAGACAATGCCGGGGACGAAGGGAACTCGCGCCAGCAGATTTTGCCCGCTGTAGGCGAACAACCACACGAGCGGTCGTTCGTGATCCACGGCGATCGTCACGAGGCCGCGCCGGTCGGTGAGCAACTCCCCCAAGAGAGTTTCCAGGCGCGCGACGGGATCATCTTGAATCGGCGTCGCGGGTGAACTTCGCAGCTCGATGCGATGCGCGACCAGCGGCAGCGACGGCTTGGATTGCGTGGCCAATTCCAACCGAGTCGCCTGCTGTTGGGGGCGCACCGCCACGACGATCGTCTCATTGCGTCCGCGTTGTTTGACACTGATTGGCGAACGGAGGCCGCTCCCGACGTTGACCGTCATCAATGAGCCGGAGACCTCGGTCGCGGTGAGATATGTCCACGGGATTGGCAGCAAACGCTCGACTCGATTTTCACGATTGCGAACGGAGATCGACGGAACGAAGGTGTCATTCGGTTGGGCCAGAGCGAAGTCGGCATCGGGTGCGGCGAGTGCTCCCGCCCGCAGTCGCACTTGTGCCGTGTGCCCTTCCACTCCTTCCACGACACCGACCGGTCGAAACGTTTGCCAGCACAACTTTAGAATGGTGAGCGGCACGTCGCGTGAATCGACCACGCGCTCGCCGATGCTGTCCAGCGCGAGTTGAATCTCCGGCTGCCACGCTCGCACCTCGATACGGTAGCCGGGCCGAGACGTTTGAACGGCGGCCACGAACCAAACATCAATCGGTTCACCGGGCCGTTCCTGCGAATCGGCTCGCTCAATCAACTCGGCCACTTTGAGTCGCGACAGCCCCGCCGCATTGGCCGGTTGCAGCCGCTGGAACGGCTCCACGCGCAACTGCCACATCTGACCGACGCATCGCCGCGCAGCCTGTTCCGTGGCGAGCAGCATCTCGCGCTGAGCCGCCTCCGAAAGCTGCGGCGCATCAATCGCGATCGCCAACTGGACACGATAAGGCCGCACATCGACGGGCAGTTCGGCGGGGCGATCTGCGGCGGGGGCTGGTGTCGCGATGAACAGCACCAGTCCGGTCAGCAGGGCGAGGGACGAAATGTGAGCGCGGTGATGAAGTGGGGAGCATCGGTTCGCAGTGTGGTCTTGAGCGGAGACCGTAGTCCGGACCCCTTGGTCCGGACGAGCTGAAACTGCGGAGCGCGGGTCTCCACTCGTAATGAGAGCGATGTCTCGTCCGGACCAAGGGGTCCGGACTACGGCTCTCGTTCCGACACGGTTTTTGAAACGGCTTCGACTCACGGTTCACTCATCCCTCTCACGGCTTCGCTCATGCTGCTGCACTCAAACGGAGGACGGCCCCATCACGGCGCGTCCTGCGGATACCACGATTGCAGCGTCCAGCGTTCGATGTCGTCGTAAGTGTGCATCGGGCGCGGCGGCAGTCCCACGAGGTGCTTGCGCGTCACGAGAAACTCGTCCACCTCCCACAGCGGGACGTAGCGTGCCTCGGTCAGCAGGTCGCCAAGCAATCGGTGGAGCAGCGCAGTCGCGGTCGTCCAGTCAATGGTTCGTTCGAGTTCCAGCAGCGTGCGGCGCGTCCGTTCCGGCAGCGGCTGCAACGCGGCGACGCGGGCTTCCGTTTGCAGAGTCAGCAGCGGCCAGATGTCCGCGATCGGTTCCACGAGCCGCGCGGTGCGATAACAGATGTCCCAGTCGTCGCGGTGCGTGGCGGCATCCGGCGCTGCGTCTTCGACGAGCGTGACAGTCAGCCCGATCCGCTTCCATTCCGCGATCATCGCGCGGGCTGCCTCGCGCAGAATGGGTTCATCGGGGCAGAGAAATCGCAGCGTGGGTAGTGTTCCGCCGAGTTGCTTCTTCGCAGTCTGAGCCAGCGCGGCCGCGAGTTGCGGATCGTAGGCGGGTGGCTTGAGCAACCGGTTGTAACCGTAGCTTTGCGAGGCAAACGGCCCGGTGACGAGTCGTCCGTGTGACGCGGGTGCGTCCTTCAGTACCACCTCGCGCAGCAGCCGTTCGCGTGGGACGGTATGCAGAATTGCTCGCCGCAACTGGCCATCGCGGAGCGCGGCTGTTTTCGATTGGAACATCAGGAAATGAGACTGAGGCAGGGCGTATTGCATCACGAAGAAACGGCCGTCGTCCTGGAGTCCCTTCAAGTCCCGCAGGTCCACCGTGGGGAGCAGCGTCACTTCCCCGCGCAGCAGTCCTTGAAGCGACTTCTCCCACGAGTCATATCGCACCTCAACGACTTCGTTCACATGCCGCAGCCGCGTTGAAGCGGGCTGCGGCCGCGCGCGACGAAAGACCGCCTGTCGTTCGTCGGCGGAGACACGAGTGAACCGCTGACGCCCCAACTCAGCCGGTATCGTGGCGAGTGATGACGCGACGGGGGGCACTGTGATGGGAGACACCGTCGCAGGAGGTGGTGCGGTGGGGACCGCCGAGTCGGGGCGAGTCGCGTCGGCCGGTTCATGCTCACCACGCTCGATCGGTTGTGCCGCTGGCGTGGGGATATTCTGTTGGGGGTCGCCTTCGCTGTTGTTGCGGGTTGGTATTGAAATCGTGTCGCGCAACAAGTCGCTTGGTAACAAGTCTTCATTCAACGAGAGCGATTCCCGCTGCACTCCGACTGGAAATTGCCAGAGCGACTCCAAGCGGAGAGGCAGCCGGTGGAATCGCACGGTGAACTCGGATGGGCTTTGAACGGAGATGCCCGCGACGAATCCTGCCAGCCGTTCGTCGAAGCTCGACAGCTTCGGATTGAGTCGCGATGCCAGTTCTGACTGAACATCGGCCGACGTGATAAGTCCCCGCGATTCCCAATCGGTTCGTCGTAGCTTGAGCGTGAATTTGACCGCGCGTCCGAGATCGGCGGGTTCCCATGCCTCAAAGTAGGATGAGCGATACCGGACGCCCTGCTCGCTGATTCGCGTCGGTTCGAACAGCGGCTGAGTCATCAACAATCGGGCCCGTTCCTCGGCGGCTGTCGGAAACGGGCCGCTCGCGACGGTACTTGCCACTCGCAATACGCCGACGCGCACGCTCTGGTGCCGATCGGTCAGTTCGCGGTGAGCTTCTTTCAAACCGGGGGCCTCGGGCCAGATGCGAGCAGCCCGTTCGATGCTCTGAACGGCGGCCGATACTTCGCCGCGCGAGGCCGCTGCGCGCGCCTCACCGATCGCCGCATTCGCCTGTCCAACCAGCGCCCCACGCCACTTTTGAACGATCGCATGTTCCGGTTCGAGTGCAGCCAAGCGGCTGACATAGTGGCGGGCTTGACGGTAATCCTGTCGTTCGACGAGCGGCCCGACCAAGCGATCCACAACGCCCCCCATCTGGACCGACAGACCAATGACGACCCCTCCCGGTTTCCAAATCTCTTCGAGCAACCGCCACGCGCCGTCGAGGTCGTTGCGGGCCGCCCGCAACTCGGCATCCTTCAAAATCAACTTCACATAGGTCTCATCGAACTTTGGCCACGAGGGAAGAAGAATGTCGTCCTTCTGAGCGGGGTCCGGTTTGGGGAAGTCTTTCGGTCGAGCAAATCGCAGTTTCTTGCGGATCGCTGCCAAGTCTTCTTCCCATTCCTTTGATTCCTTCGTGAACGACTCGATGCTGTTGTCGATATCGGACTCGCGCTTCTTCATCGCGGCGGTTCGTTTGGATGCGGGGAGTTTTCTCAATGCTTCGCGTTCGTCGCGCAGCTCCTGGCGTCGGGCCGTCAGCGCCGCGCTGGTGGCGACGGCGGTTGCTTCGTCGTCTTCCAACTCTTCCCGGATGCGGGCGTTGTTGTCGCGATGCCGTTGCCCCACGAGCAGCATCAGATCGTAAGCGAGCGACACGCGGCCCTCGGCGATCAGCAGCTCGACACGCCGCAGCACCAAGTCTTCGTAATGCACGACCCTCTGAATGAACCGCGTCTCCAGCACGTAGTCGGGATCGACGCTGTCGTCGAGCAACGTGACTGCCAGCTTTTGAAGTGCCGCTTGGCAATCCTGCACTCGGTTACGGGCGGCAGCCAGCGGCACTTCCACGGTGGCCCGCACTTTGTCGGCGTCCGCGCCTCGGTCACGTTGCAAGGTTTGTTCGGCTTCGGCCAATCGCGCGGGCCGGTACTTCAGCGCGCGGAGGTAAGCGACTTCCGCCTGCTTGTGTCGCAGCGTGAGTCGCGCCACCGGATCGGGGCGGGGCGAAGTCGGCTCAACCACCAGCACGTCTTCCGTCCGCAGCACGATCCAATCGAACGGCTTGCCACGCAACAGGTCTTCGCCCGTCGGCAATTCCATCTCGTTGTACTTTGGCGGCGGGATGTCTTCCTTGGGGGCTTGTGCGACGGCGAAGCGGACAGACGCCAAGAGGCTCATGACGAGCACCGCGAAGCCCACGAAGCGTCGCGTCCGGCTGAGCGCTGTGTGGCTGGGGTCCGCGCTTCGCGGCCCCCAGTGATCGCCGGCACGCTTTGACACGGGATCGCACTCGCGTCTGGGGGTGGCGAAACACCGACCCCAGCCACACATCACTCGGCCTCTCTGAACCTCGAATCGTTCGTTCATGGCTGCCCCTTTGCCGGGAGGCGATACAGCGAGCCATCGCACCCCACCGCGAACAGGTCGTCACCGATCACGCGCAGACCGAGACTCAGTGATTGCGGCAACTCGATTCGTTGCGACTCAACGCCCGTCGTCGGTTCGAGCGCGACGATCAAACCGTCGCGGCATGCCACCCACACGAGGCCCGACCATTCGACCGGTGCTCCCGCCGGGCGGCGGTTCGTCAGTGAGAGAGACCAGCGTTCCGGCAATTCCCGACCGGGTGAGACCGCGTGCAGTTTCTCTTCACCGGACCAGACGAGCAGCGATTCACCCACCGACCAGACGCCGCGTACCGGTGGCTCAAACGCCCGTTGACCGTCGATGTCGAATGAGCGCGCGTTGAGTTGCTTCACCGCGCCCGAGGCATCGGCGATGAAGTACGCTTCGCTGCGCAGCTCGGGAGCCACATCCACCGGCTGTGCCAGTTGCAGCTTCGAGGCACCGGCCAGGTGCGGCACGTCGGTCGCGCGCAGTTGGACGCGCGTCAGCAGGCCGGTCTCATCGCACGCGATCAACTCGTTGCCGTCGAGCCGCGTCAGGAATCGCCAGTGCGGCGCGGCTTGTTCGCCTGCCGGTGCGAGCCAATCTTGAACGGCCTTCTTGCTCGAACCGAGTGGCAACAACTTCAATCGTCCGATCAGCGGCACCACGAGACCGTCGTCGAACAACACCGGGTTCGCTTCCACGACATCGTCATTTGCCAGCTTGAGTATCGCGTCCGCTTGCCCCGAACCGTTCACGATCCAAACTTGAGCGGTCTCACCCGACGCGGCGACGGCGATCCGTCCATCGTACAGTCGAGTCGTACGCAGCGGTTGCTTCATTCCGACAGGCAGCTCCAGTTCTGTCGCCGCTTTCAAATCGAAGCCACCCTGTTTCAAACGGTTCGGTCCAAGCGACACGATCTGCCCCGTTTCGTTCACGGCAACTGAACCGCCGCCGCGAGCCGCCACCAGTTCCAAGGACTCGGCCCCGACGACCGTGCGCCACGGACTGACCATGCGTTCACGCTCGACGGCCGAAAATGTTGCGGCATCGTGGAACGGAGCCTTTCGTCCGACGAAGAATTGCTCGCCGACTAACTGCAGCGGTTGCGAGGCGATCCCCGGCGCTTGCGAGTTCTGGTCCATACGAATCGTGTCGGCTCCAATCTCAAACCGACGAAACGCGGAACTGGCGGCCCAGAACTGTCGATCGGGACCGAGGGCCACGAACATTGGCCCGCCGTATCCGTCCTTCACGCGATACTGCGCGACAGGAGCCAATCCCGCTCGCCCCGCTTCGTCCGTGACCGAGAACGCGGCGAGATGCTCGTTGCTCGAGGGAACGACCAGTTGGTTGCCTCGCAAGACGGCCGGTTCGCGCACGGAACCTGACACCCGCGCGCCGGTCATGTGTTCACCGGTCAATTCCACGAGTGGCGCGGCGGGCTGTTCCGCGTTCCAGACTCGCAGTCGCGTGCTGTCGGCCTGGTCGTTGTCGCAGAGTAGCAACAGCTTCCCCATCGACAACGGCGGCGCGGTGATTGCTCCCGCCGCGTGATCGGTGAACGTCATCGCCGCCGCGCCGAGTGGTCGCATCGTCAGCGCATAGATCATGGCCAGCTCGCCCGCCATCAGCAGATGGCCACCATCATGCGAGAGGGCCGGTGGACCGAGCACGTTCTGCGAGAAAGTCACTTTCGCGGTGAGTCGCCCCGAATCGAGATCGACTCGGCACAACGCGCGGTCATCCGTTGGAAGATAGATCTGACCCTCATGCACCAGCGGAGCCGAGCGCGGCCGCCCGTTGAGCTTTAGCCGCCAGATGAGTTTTCCGCTGGTGGGCTGACAGCACAGGAGCGACTGCCGCCGCGCGTCGTACAAGAGCAACGAGGGCTGAGTCGCATTGGCGAGCAACGGAAAGAACGGAGCGTCCAAGCCGATGACGCGCCGCCAGACGAGTTCGCCCGTCACCGTATCGACCGCGTAACAACTGTCCTTCGCCACCACATAAGCGACGCGCCCGGCCGAAACCTCCTCGGTGCGAGACCGCGTATGGAACAGGCCCAGAGCAGGGGGGGGGATCGCCGATTCTTCCTCACTCGTTGCGGCAGCACGTTCGGTTTCGTCGGTCGCGATCACCGAACGTTCCAGATCGAGCGACTTCTGCAACGCGGTCTTCACCCGCTTCAAGTTGGCGTAGTCGGCGAACCGCCGAACGAGCTTCTCACGCTCGGCCAGCGCGACGATCGGTTGCTGGTTCGCGAGCGCCGTTTCGACCGCCGTCATCGCCGAGTCAAACGTGTTCTGCTTGCCGATCGCCTTCTCGGCGGTGTCCTTGGCCAACTTGATTCGGGCGAGCGTCGCCGTGGGTGGGTTCGTCGGGTCGGCGTACCGTTCCATCAGCGAACGGGCTTCGTCCGAGACGATGAGCAGTTCGGCATCGCGCGCCGATTCGGCGGTCTGTGCCGCGCCGAGTGCGATCTCTTCCGAAAGCTTGGACAGTACCGGGTGCAGCTCGGCGAAGTCGGATTCCGCGCGGTGGTTCGAGATCAACTTCTGCAACTGTTCGAGACCGCGCTTCCACGCCGGAGCAACTCCCGTCGTCTCCTTCAGCACGAGCGCCTGGTCCAACCCACGGTCAACTTGTCGCCGCAATGAGTGTCGCGGATACGTCTTCACGAACATCTCGAATGAAGCCACCGCTTGAACCGGCTGTCCGTTGGCCAGTTCGCTTTGTGCTTGGGCGAACAACCGTGAGGTTTGTTCGCGCGCCATCAGGAACCAGAAGATCCCCGTCACGAGCAACAGCACCACGCCGCCAATGCTCAAGCCCATGAAGAGCGGCGATGTGAAAATATCCTGCTCACCCGGTCGCCGGCGTCCGGTCGGGACCGATAGCACGGAGACGCCCTGCTTGGACGACGAGGACGAATCGTTTGGCGAAGACCTCGGCAATCGTGGTAGCTGGCGTTGGTCCGAGTCCTCATCCTCATCATCAAAATCATCAAACGCCGCGACGGGCAGTGCCTGCGATTGCGTGAAGACCTCTCCTTCAAACAACGACATCTCTTCGGGAGATCGCACAACGGGTGGAGGTGAAGACTGACGTTGCGGCTTCTCAGCGTGTGGCTTCTCAGAGCGAGACGACTTCACTTCGGCGGCGGCCGACTTCGCAGTGGGGATCGGCGGCGGTGACTTCACTGCGTTGAATGTTTTTCCGCGATCGGCCTCTTCGACGAGTTTGAATCCGGCATCGGCGACTTCAACGGCGGCGGGGTCGAGATAAACCAGATCGAGGCTGCCGACGCGAATCACATCTCCCGGTTGAAGTGTGGCGCGGGCGACCGATGTTCCGTTGACATCAATGCCGCCGGCGGTCGCCGCCGTCACCTCGAACGCCGCCTTGTTCCAACTGATCCGGCAGTGCATCGCTCCGACGCCGTCTTCAGGAACGCAGACATCGTTGAACGATTGGCGACCGATCGACAGTGGCTGCGAGCGAGACAATTCTCGCTCCTGCTCGGAACCGTCGGGGTATTGAAGTTTCAGCAACGGCATGGTGGGGAGTCAGGAGGAAGTGGTCGGGAGAGAGGGAACAGGAGGCAGGGATCTCTGTCGGAAACGTCCTTACTTACATTCATTTTTCCTTAGAGGGCGTTTCAAAACCTGTTTTTGCCTCGAAAAACTAGCCCGACGCGCGAGCGAGGACTGGACATTCGATGATGGTGAAACCCTCGCTTGCGCGTCGGGCTAGTTTTGAAATACGCTCTAGATTCATTCTTCATCAGAGATCGCCAGTCGCACACGTTCCATACCCGCTTCGTGGCCTGAGTCCAGCACGGCGACCGTCATTCCGTGCGAGGCATCTCCATTGCCGACCACGAGCATTTTTGTGGACTGCCTCGCACCGAAACGGAGTTCGCGCAGCTTGGCGATCAAATCGGGAACGTCCTGCACCGCCACGCCATCCACCTGGATCGCGTCATTCTTGTCGATGCGGACGATCACATAGTCATCGTCGGATTCGGGGTCGTCCGTTTTCTGTTCGCGCCCGGCTCCTTTCTGCGGATCGGGACTGGGCATCGGGATTGCCGAATCGAGCGACTGCATGGAGGTCACGAGGAAGAAGATCAGCAGAAAGAAGACGATGTCCACCATCGCCGTCATGTCGATTAACTCTTCGTGGTCGATGGACGGCGACATTTTGACCAACGGTGGTTCGTCGTCGTCGGGGTGGTGTGAGTTTTCCGGTATCGGAGATTTTGGACGCCGCTTTGCCTCAGACTTCACGGGGGCGGTTGTCTGTGGCACGTCGAGCTTGCGACCACAGTCGGGACAAGCAACGACCTGGCCAGCCAAGTCGTCATCGACTTTCAGCTTCGTGCGGCAGCGGGGACAGGCAAACCGAACCGACACGGCGGGCTACTCCTTCTCGATGACGGCCAGTTTGAGTTCCACACCCGCCACGCCCGCCGCCGCCGCCGCCACCCGTGCCACATCGCGCAGTCGCACATTCTTTTCGGCTTTGATGAGCACCGTGTTCTTCTGTGCCCTGACGCCCTCTTCGACTGCCGCCCGAACGGCCTTTTCCTGCTCTTCCAACTCGACCAGCGGTTCCCCCTCGCGACCATCGCCGACATAAACCTGACCGGCCGAACGATCGACTCCTTCAATGATCGAAACGATCACGGACGTTTCGCGATCGGCCGCCACACAATGTTTGGCTGCGGGCAAGTTCAGCTCGCCCATCGCCGCGCCGAGCGTTGTGACGAGAAAGTAGATGTTCATCATGAACACGAGGTCGATCATCGCGGTGACATCGAAATTGGCGTCGGCCTCCACTTTGCGCGGTGCCGCCAACGGATTGTCGGGATCGTCGAGACTCGGCGAGTGCGAGGCAGAAGTCATACGAAGCTCACGTCGAGATATGTGTAGGGTGCGTGGAGTCTTCGGAACGCAC
>JAYVDI010000304.1:0-5050 GCA_043749505.1 Schlesneria sp.
TCACTTTGAAAAGTAGTAGGCACATTCCATGTGCCGTAACCGTCGATCTGCGGACGGCACACGGAGTGTGCCTGCTACTTTGCGGGCAAAGTGAGTGCCATTGGGCTGACGCTACCCCGCTCGGAAAGTCATCTGAATGGACACTCGTCAGTCGCGACTCGTCGAAGACTTGGCTGGATTGTTCCGAGGCGAGCTTCGGTGCGATGCGGTTTCGACGGCGCTGTACGCCTCGGATGGGAGTCTGCATCAGATCACGCCGCTCGCAGTCGCTTGTCCGCAGGATCACGAAGACCTTCTGACGTTGAGCAAGTACGCGGCGAGTGAGCGGTTGCCTCTGGTCGCGCGCGGGGCGGGATCGAGTGTCGGTGGTGAGGCGCTCGGGGCCGGGATCGTCGTCGATTTTTCGCGGCACATGCACGCAATTGAAGAGGTCGGCGAGCAAACGGTGCGCGTGCAGGCGGGCGTTGTTCACAGCCGTCTCAACCGCGTGCTCGCTCAGACGGGACGTTGTTTCGCGCCCGATCCGTCGAACACGGCGACGACGACGATTGGAAGTATGCTCGCGCTGGATGCCGCCGGGTCGCACTCGCCGCGCGTCGGATCGACTCGCGATCACGTCGTCTCACTCGAAGCGATCCTGGCCAGCGGCGCGAGTTTCAGCGCCGAGGTCGAATCGCTCGATGCCCCTCCGTCTGCGATCGAGAGTCCGTCACAGGCCGGGTTCAGCGCGAGTGGCCTGCTGGTGAAGCGCGACGTGGTGAATCGACTCGCGGCGGTGCTGGCCAGACACGCGGACCTGATCGCGCTGCGGCAGCCCGCCAACCTCCCTCGCAACCGCGCGGGCTATTTTCTGCGCGGCGTGCTCACGACGATGCATCTGCATCTGCCGCGACTGCTCGTCGGTTCGGAAGGGACACTCGCGCTGTTCACGTCGGCGGTTCTCAAGACGACGCCGCTACCGGCTCATCGGGGTGCGATGCTGATCTCCTTCGGATCGCTCGATGGTGCCGTGCGTGCGGTGGGACGAATCGTCGAAGACGGGCCGAGTGCCTGCGATCTGCTCGACCGCCGCCTGCTCACGCTCGCGCGCGACACCGATCCCCGTTTTGAACGACTGCTCCCCGCAGCAGCCGAAGCGGCGCTGCTGGTCGAGCATGTCGGGTTCAGCGAGAACGAAGTCGCGGGCAAACTGACCTCGCTGGCAAAGCGACTTGGCGAGCTATCCGATTCGGGCGCGACCGCCTTCGTCGCGCGCACGCCGGAAGAATTGGAATTCCTCTGGTCGCTACCGCATCGCGTCGTGCCGTTGCTCAATGGAGTGCGTGGCCCGAGCAGCAGTCCGGTGCCGTTCGTCGAAGACATCTCCGTTCCGCCCGCCGCGTTGGAAGAGTTCGTCGTGCGGATGCGGCGTGTGTTGCAGCGGCATGAAGTGACGGCGTCGCTCTATTCGCACGCGGCCGCCGGTCAGCTTCATATCCGACCGTTCCTGCCGCTGCCGACTCCACAAGACGGCCCGCGATTGGAGGCCCTCGCGCGAGACCTCTATCACGCGGCGCTCTCCGTCGGCGGTTCGATCAGCGGTGAGCACGGACTCGGCCTGTCACGGACCGCATTTCTGAGATCGCAGTACGGCGAGCTGTATCGCGTCTTCCAAGAGGTCAAGGACATCTTCGATCCGTACAACTTACTCAATCCCGGCAAAGTGTTGTCCGACGACCCGCATCTCACTGTGAGGCATCTCCGTCCCGCAGTCGATCCGCAGCCGGACTTGTACGACCTGCAACTGAACTGGTCCGCCACCGAGTTCGCGACGGCGGCGACGGCGTGTCACGGTTGCGGTGGGTGCCGGACGCAGGAGCCGTCGCTGCGGATGTGCCCGTTCTTTCGCGCCGAATCGTCCGAAGATCGCACGCCCCGCGCGAAGGCCAACGCGGTGCGAGCCATCGTGGACGGGCGCGTCCCCGTTCACGAACTGTCGTCGCCCGACTTGGGCCAGCTCGCGAAGAAGTGCTTCAACTGCGGGCAGTGTCGGTTGGAGTGCGTGAACCACGTCGATGTGCCGCATCTGATGATCGAGGCCAAGGCGCAACACCTCGCCACACATGGCCCGGCGACGTCGGATTGGTTCCTCGCGCGAGTTCACTCGTGGGGCGAATGGCTCTGCCGCGCGTCGTGGCTCGTGAACCCGCTGCTCGCGTCGGGCAGCACCCGCTGGTTGCTGGAGCGAGTCGTGGGAGTGGCCGCCGAACGACGACTGCCTCCGTTCGCGGGACGTTCGTTTTTGAGCAGCATCCCGCGCGCGTGGACTGCGCCGCCGGTGACGTTGAAGGGGGGACAGCCCGTCGTTTACTTCGTCGATCACTTCGCGAACTATCACGATCCCGAACTGGCTTTCGCGTTCGCCCACATCTTGGACCACAATGGCCAGACCCTGCATGTCCCGCATCGACAGGTCTCTTCGGGCATGGCGCTGCTCACGATGGGAGACCTCGACGCTGCGCGGGGACTCGCCGAGCAGAACGTCCGCGTGCTGGCCGAGTTCGCCCGCGACGGCTGTCCGATCGTCTGTACCGAGCCAACTGCCGCCGTTTGTTTGAAGCACGAGTACCCGCGCCTGATCGATCATCCCGACACGCAGATCGTCGCCGATCACGTCATCGAAGCGGGCGCGTTCCTCGCGGGACTGCATCGCGCGGGAACGCTGCGAACGGACTTCACTGAGCTGCCGCTCACCGCGACGTATCACACGCCGTGCCATCTCAAGGTGCTGGGCAACTCGACCCCGCTGGCCGATCTGTGCGGACTCATCCCACGTTTTCAGACACAACGCGCGGAAGCCGGTTGCTCGGGCATGGCCGGGCCGTTCGGGCTGACGAAAGAAAACTTTGCGGACTCAATGGAGATGGGTCGCGAACTGATCGAACTGATGCGTGCGGACGGCCATGAACTCGGGCTGACCGAGTGCAGCAGTTGCCGCCTGCAAATGGAGCAACGCTCGCCGCTGCCGACGCTCCATCCGCTGAAGGTTCTCGCGCTGGCTTACGGTCTGATGCCAGAAGTCCGCCGACGCTTAAAGCCAAACACTCGGAAGCGGCTCACGAGTTGAGCGTGTCTCCGCGCCAACCCGCAGCATAAACGAGGGCGCAGTTGATCGACTCTCATTTGCATGTTACCCGCTCGGTCTTCGAGCCCCCAGACTTCGGCAACCAAACGGGCTGCGTCCGCGAGCAAAGGTGCTGGGGGCAGCGAAGACGCCGATCCCAGCCACAGACCCTCGTTCCGTAGCCCGCTGCTCGAAATCGCCTGCAACCTGTCGAGTGCCGCCGAGTCCGACATCCAGCCTCCCGAGGAGTTGCTGGAGATCAAGGGAACCGTCTCGCCGGTGCGGTCCGGTCTCGGTTCGAGGCCGATTGGGATGACTTGACTTCAAGTCCACCGTGACCTTTTCGATCTTGCTCGTGAACTTGAACGGTACGTCATAGGA
This sequence comes from Schlesneria sp., assembly GCA_043749505.1. Lineage (GTDB taxonomy): Bacteria > Planctomycetota > Planctomycetia > Planctomycetales > Planctomycetaceae > Schlesneria. Next base: position 3,485 of record JAYVDI010000304.1, read on the forward strand.
GAGATTGACCGGCGTACCGGCGTCCTCACCGACATCTGGGGTCTCATCGAGGGCGACTCGGATTGGAATCGTCCGCTCGACACGCCCTTTCGCGACCTCCTTGCCATCGATACTGACCGCAGCGGCTCCCCCCTTGCCAAGGGGGGAGCCGGTCGCTGGCAATCGTGCCTCAAGGTTTCAAATCCCAGGCTTTGAATTTCGTCGCGGCGGTGCCGAACGGGCCGAGCTGGTAGACGGCCACGCCTGCGGGCGAGAACGTGAAGTTCTCAAACGGTTCGGCGAGCATCTTGTCGAGGTACTCTTTCGGCGCGATGCCGGTGCTGACGTGCGGGTTGAAGTTCTCGCCGAACATCTTCGGCACGAACGTTGACACATATTGGATGATGGCCGCGTCGAAGGCGGGATCGTCGTGCGGGGCGGTGAAGGCTCCGATGGGGCCGCGTTCCACCATGAACGGCTTCGCGGCGGCAATGATGTCGGCTTGCAGCTTGAGGATGGCCAGCGTCGGCTTCGCGCAGATTCCGGCGACGCCCGTCGCGCTGGCGGGGGCGTAGTAGAATTTGAACGCCTCCAGTTTCATCGCGTTGACGTTGGCGGCGGCTAACACCTTTTCTTCGGCGGCGTAGAGCTTCTCCAGGTCGGCGATGCGGACGAAGCACTGCAACATCGTGATGTGCGGAGTGTGCGTTGCGTCCAGCGCGAAGCCTTTCGGGAAGACTTTCAGCAGGCGGGCGTTGTTGGCGGCGGCGTGTTTGAGCATCGTCGCGTCCGGTTGCAACAGGATGTCTATCGCGGTGATCTCAGACTGCGCGGCGGGGAAGACGGTCTTCCAGTCGTCCTTCATGCTCACGACGGTCCAGCCTTTCGCGGCGGCTTCGGCGAGGCCCTGGTCGAGTTTGGCGAGATGGTCCGTGCGGTCGTAGGCGAACTCGCGCTCCGCATCGGTGTGATGGACGTAGAGGCAGAAACGTGCGCCGCCGCCCGCGCCGGTGTATTGGAGCATTTGCAGGTCGCCATCCGAATTGCCGAACGCGGCGATGGGACGGCGGCCGATGTGCTGGTTGATGCCGATTGGCTTGCCACCTTTGTCGTCGTTGAAGTTCAACTCCGGCAGGCGCACGATCACCGGCTGGCCATCGCGCAGTTCAAACTTCGTCTTCACGCTGCTGCCGACGACCTGTTCCGGCGGGATGCCGTAGGCCGCTTCCGCCCACGGGCGCATGAACTCGATACCGCCGCCCGACACGATGAAGTTCTTGAAGCCGTTCGCACACAGATAAGCGAGCACTTCGAGCATCGGCTGATAGGTCATGTCGAGGAAGCGTTTGCCGGTCGTCGGATGCTTCGCGGTGGCGATCCAGTCCTTCACGATCTTCTCGAACTCCACCGTGGTCATGCCCGTGTGCGTGGCCATCATGAGTTCCATGAGCGCGCGTTCGCCACCAGCGGCGGCGGTTTTCAGATCGCCCTTGAGCAGCGAGGCGAACGGTTCCTTGTCCTTCCACTCCGGATGCTGCGGCGCGAGGGCCTTCACGCGGTCGAGGGCGAAGAAGAGTTGCACGGGCA
>JAYVDI010000305.1:0-7632 GCA_043749505.1 Schlesneria sp.
CAATCGGTGGGCACAGCCAACCCTACTACTCTGAGTGAATCTTGGGGCGAGGAATGTTTCGCCAGAGGCCCGGCATTGGGGGAATGCCGGGCTTCTTATTTGTCCGGGACAAAGCCTGACCCCGGATCGCGCGAACCGCGGAGTGGCACAGCTTGCTTCAAGCTGTGTGCGAAGCACAAGAAACTTCAGTACGAACGTTGATGAGGAACGAGTGTCCCACTCCACAGAACGTCCACCCCAAGTTTCTTGTGCTGACGCACTCGGTTTGAGGCAATCCGGGCCACTCTCAAGAATGAGGCATTATGAACAAAGTCGGGGTCGGGTGTTCCAATTTCAAAATTGGCCGACCGAATTTTCGAGGCGCGCCGGGAGGAGTCCGTTTCCCCCGACGATTGCCTTTGACGTATGAGCTGATCCCTGCCAAGCTGTCGTGGTCTTGATCCGATGTTGCCGGGCGGATCGTTACGGAACTCCGAATTCGTCACAACGAGTCGTCGCATGTCCACAATCGCCATTGAATCGAACGTCTTCTACACTCTCGATGAAGTTGCCCAGTTGCTGCGCGTTTCGCGGGCAGTGGCCGTGCGGCTCATCAAATCGAGACGGGCATCGGCCGTGCAAGTGGGGCGGGAATGGCGGGTTTTGGGAGCGGCGTTGCTGAATTTGGGTGACGCCCCAGGTGAATCTGAAACCGAACACGTTCGCGAGTGGTGGGTGGCCTCGAATCAGGCGTTTCAAGAAGTCTGGGACAACGACGAGGACGCCGCGTATGACCAGCTTTAGTCCGGGCGAAGTGATCCTCACCGAGTTGCCTTCAGCGGCGATCCCGGCCGTAAGAGGCGTCTGGCCGTCGTCATCAGCATCGACGAGTTCAATCGTGCTGGCACCAAGCTGATCGTCGTTGCGATTACGGGCAATGTCTCGCCTCCGTTTCGGCGCGGAGATGTGTTGCTGGCCGACTGGCAACCCGCAGGACTGATCAAACCGTCGGCGCTCCGTGGCGTCCTCGCGACAATCGACAAGCGGGACATCGTCCGGTCGATGGGACATCTGACGGACAACGATTTCGCGAAGGTCGAGGCTGCGGTCGCTGACATCTTGGGATTCAAAACGGCTTGACGCGCCGGAGATTTTTGTGGGACGGACCAGCGGCAGGAGTGCCCCTCCTACGGGTTTCTGGGTGTCGTGCCGCCGCATGGGGAGGCGTGGGAATCGTGTGCTGCGTGGCGGCTCTTGGAACAACAATCCCAGGAACGCCAGCACGGCCAATCGCAACAGGAACACCCCCGACAACCGGAACAACAACAATGGTTTTCGGGTGGTGTCTCCGAGCGTGAGTACTTCGCAGGAGGCCGAGTTCGCTCGGTCACCTTGGCCAGAATCGGCCGGTGTCATGGACCGGCCGGGTGCGCCGAAGTGCAGTCCACCGCGCCGCCCCGTGTCGGTTCGCCGGGTGAACCGGCCAAAAGTTCGAGTGCCGCCGCGAGGACTGGTAGGTCCGCCGAACGTCCTCGCGGCGACCCCTTCATCACGTCGCAAGCCCAAGACACACGTCGCAACGACGATACGGACAACGACTCGATCCTGATGCCCTCAAAAACAGAAAACCCCTGTCGAAACAGGGGTTTTTGTGATTGGGACCGCTCGGACTTGAACCGAGAACCAAAGGATTATGAGTCGGCGGGTACTCAAGAAATTTGCCGATCTAACGAACAACCGGACAGTGAGTTAGAGAAACAGGTCGAAACGGCATCGAACGGCGCGCAGCAGAAAGCGCAGCACTTTCGGCCCGATGCGGGTGAAACCAATCCCCAACTGGCTCGCCTGATTGAGTGCTGGCCACGGCTGACGGATGAGGATCGGCAGGTGTTGGTCGATCAGGCTGTGCAACTGGCCACCGAACAGAACGAACGGCAGCAGACAGTCTCCCACAGCTTCGTGGAAGAACCGGTACAAACAAAAGAATCATTTGGTCGGGACGCTTTTGGTTCACGGCGGTGACAGAATTGAATTATGAACTTTCAAGGTCTCTCGGACCTGTTACTACTTAAACGCTGAGTTGGTCAATTTGAATCTATGGTCAACAATGAGGAGCGCATCCATGAAGCTGCGAATTGGCGTGCTGTTTACTGTCGCTGTGACGTTCGTTTGTTTTTGCCAAAGTGAGGCGTCGGCTGCTGGTCCGGCCACGATTCTTCCGTCACGTGCTGAAATCAGGGCCGTACCGGCTCCGGGTCAGGGGCGACTCGTGGCTTATGCCTTGAATATCCACCCAGGTGCGAGACTTGTACGTGGCGTGCTTGGACGCTGACTCGAATGCTGCTGCACGTTGTCCAAACCCGCTCAATCGAGCGGGTTATTTCATTTCGTGGTCGATCGATCGGCCGATGACACCGCATGGGTAGGACTGTCCCGATTCACAGTAGCGGGTGCTGGCCACGGCTGACGGGTGAGGATCGACAGGCCCTCGCCGATCATGCCGAGCATCTTGTGGCCGGTCGAATCGAGTTCGCGAAGTAGCCTTGCCGTCTCTTGCCATGTCGTGCCGAAAGTGGAGCGACTGAGCGGCTACGAAAGAAACGAAACAAACGAAAGAAGTCCCCGATTGGCCTGCTGTATGGCAGGGGAGGTCAAAAGTCTGGGCCGGGGGGCCGCAAACCATCCCGTTAGGCTTCAATACGAATGGCAGGGTTTTGCAAATAGGTGGTGGGCCATCGAAGGTACTCCCATGGGGGGCGGTGCATCGCGGGGATTCCGACGACCGCACTCCGTGTCTGCTCGCGACGAAAGAACAAGTGAATCTGCCCAGACCAGTTCGTTGGGTCGCCGCTGAGCGCGGGTTCCCCAATGAAAACCCCGCGTCCCTCCGTCGTCGGAGTCCTCACGGGCGATCCTCCCGTCACGTCCCATAGATTTCGCTCGTTGGCTGTACTTGGGGCGATTCGGTTTGTGGTGCGTCACTTGTTCGACCGCGAGTCAAATTACACCTCGGCCTTTGGCCAACCAACATCACTTTCTGGCCAAGCGTAACTTCGATTCGTATTCGGCAAGTAAGCGACGGCGCTCTGCGTGTTCCTGCTGCATGTTTTCGGCTGTCATCGCGAGTATCGTCCGTGCCCCATCAATTGCATTTCGGTCCAAAGTCCATTCGTCCAGTCCGCTCTTGGCATGCGGCAGCGTGATGACATCAATGATTGCCTCGGGGAGCCAGCTCCGCATTTTCTCCGACACGTCCCAACCATCGCGAACCGCTCGTCTGACCAAACGCATGTCGGCAAGCATGGCCTGGGGTTCGGCGAAGAGCGCTATGTCGCCATGCCGTCCCTCACGCACGTCCAATGGTGGAATTGGCGGCGGGGGCAGGTCTATCCGGTCACGAGTTTTCTTGCGACGGCGGCGATCGTTGCGGTGGGACATTTGTTGAAACTCTCCATTGAAGGGGGAGTGTCATTTTACTCCTCGTACTAGATCGCTCAAATACGACTTGTGAGCCGGAAGTAGATGCTGATTCCGGTAGGTGTGCCTCTTCCATCATCGCCCCCTCTATTACCAGTGTTAGGGCAGGATCGACGTCTCCCGCGTTTCGTATTCAAACCAATGTTCATTTCTCGCTTCGGTCGATGAAACCGAAGCATCGAAGCCTCCACCTGCGACGACGCCGAGACCCTCAAGCAGATCGAAGACTTCCGCTACCGTGCTTCGCACCATGAGAAAGAGATCGCCGAACTGGAGAAGACGCTGACGGTGATGGGCAATGAGATCGCGGCGGCGAATCAGCGGGATCGGATGCAGTTGCCGTGAATTCAGTGACTTCGGTTTGCTGATAGTGCCTCTCCTTCGACGGGAGAGTCTGTTTGTGGTTGTTATGAGAGAACGGATTCTGAGGTGCCCCTCCAACTGTCAAGTGAGGGCTACCGTAGGGGATTTTTCGGTTCCAGTGGGTTTTCGATCAGGTATTTGACCAGCGATTCAATCTGCGAGTCGGTCAGGATGCCGCCTTTCTCTTTTGCAAAGGCTGGCATCAGCGTGCCTTCGATCCCGTTCGTGATGTGACTCCGCCAGTAATCGGCGTCTCGGGATTCGTCTACGACGCGGAGGTCGGGCACCATGCTGGCGCGGTGTTCGGCATCGTGGCAGATTTCACACGCACCGAGATACAGGTCCAGGCCGAATTTCTTCTCAGCATATGCCGAGTGGCATCTTGCACAGTCTCCCTGAAACACTGCTTGTCGGTTGGTTTGGGCCACTCCAATGTTTTTTCCGCGCGAACGGGCCGACATTGCCACCCCCTTGGGGACTCCAGAAACAGGATCGACATCGGCGGACAGAGGCAACTCCGCTGTGACGAGCAGCGTCCAATGGGCATGACGACCTTGGACCAGCAGCGACTTTGTCACTCTGCCAGATTTCCCGGTCACGTTCATACTGACTTGAAGACTTTCCGAGGCACCGGACGCGAGCGTGAACGGCATCGCGCGAGTCTCGGTCGTTGTGCAGCCGCAGGAGGCATTGACCTTCTCGATGACGACCGGCTCCGACGAGACATTCTGCATCTGAAATCGGAACAGCACGGGTTCTTCGGTTGTGTTAACCGTTCGGCGTTGTTCGGTCGCATCCCATGTGAGGGCGCTGGCAGGGGCATCTTCGACCGGGTGCTCCGTAGTAACCAGAGACTTGGTGGCGAGATGAGTCGCAGCGACAGAATGAGGCTGCGAGATGACCTTTGGCTCAACAACGACGGATGTCACCAGCGCCGGAGGAGGCAGCGGCGGCTGGTCCCTCGAACAGCCGCCCGTCAACAAGCTTACGGCCGACAACGCGTATATGTACCAGAACGAAAAGGGTGTTGATTTCATTGGAGATTCATCCGAGATTGTTCGGGATCGCGAGTGGTATTGCGAGACGACGGGCTTCGATTCCTTCGGTGTCGGAGGGGCTCGGGCTGGGGGCACCAGCCAAATCGCTGTGGCCCGTTATCAGATCGCCCCGTGTCACTCGCAGGGCGAGCCACACGGGGCGAAAGGCATCACTTTACAATCCGTGAGTCATGAGCCCTTTCCGTCCGGACCTGGGGGTCCGGACGACGGGATCACACCCGAGTTCGTGCTCTGTTTTCGCAAAGAGGGCTCACCTTATTCGGAACGCTTCGTGGGCAGTGGGCCTTTCTCTCGCTTTATGGCTTCGGGATTCCCCGCTCGGATCGTCTTCCGATTCAGGGGTTCAGGATTCGGATCGACAATGGACTTGCCCTTCGCAGAGCGAGCTGTCGGGGTGGGACCAAAATCCCAATCCTGCATACTACCTGCCATGGATTCGCAATCAGACTCCGCCTTCAGTTTGAAGAGATATGTCTTTGGCTTCATCATCAGTCCAGGAAATGTGACCGTGGTCACGTTTCCCGGGTTGCCGAGGACTGTTTGCAGGAGAACTGGGTTATTGGGATCCGTAGTATCCCACATTTCCCACCACCAGGTGTAAGCGGGAGAAGTCAGACTTGGTGAATTGGCGGTGAGAGTGACATCTTTGGTGCCGCCAGTTCCGGCAGCACTGTAATCGAAGTCAACTACCGCTGATGGCACGGGCACGATCTTCACCATTGAGATGTTGTCGATCAGCAGATCATTACCATCCCCACTCACGCCCTCTGGCAGCACGATTTGCAGATTGACGGTCCCGCCGCCCGTGAACGTGGCGGAGTACAGATGCCCGCAGCCAGTGTCTTCATCGCAGATATCAGTGGGACGTAGCGGACGACCGTTCACCAGGATGAAGGGCTTGGCCTGAACGTTGAAGCAGCATTGCGGCAACGGCAGATAGTGGAAGCAAATACGATACGAATTGTCTTTCAAATCAATCGTTTGCTCCCAGATCACCGACGTCGAGTCAGCTGGCTGATTGGTCTGGCCGTTCACAAACAGAACGTTTCCATAGAAGGCATCTTTGCACCCTTCTGGAACCTTCCAGTTCGAACACGCTTTCTCGATGTTTTCCAAATCGCCCACGCTGTATGTTCCGGGAACCAGATCGACGAGTTCTGCTTGGTGATACTCCGAGCCAATCTCACTGCCCTGCTCGAAATCGCCATTCTTGACCAGCTCTTTCCCAGGGCAGCAGCCACAAGCGACGGTATTCCCACCCGGATTGCTGCCGCAATAGTCACCCGCGATAACCGTCGGCAACCCATATTGGCTCGAAGAGCCGGCGGCCAGCGGCAATAGATTGGCCGTGTTTGTCGCATCTATCCATCCGCCATTTACCGCGTTTGGAGAAGGCAGGACATATAAGCTTGGCTGACCAATTCTTGCAACGTAAATCTTTCCGTCCGGCCCAAGTTGTAATGCGGCGACCCCGCTCCCGGGAGGATTTATCGGGGTTGGAGTCCCAAGTCCGATTCCAGAAGTGATGGGATAGTGATAAATCACACTCGTGGTCTGAGTCGTGGTGGCCCACAGGCTCTTCGAGTCGGGTGAAAACTCTAATCCATAAAAGCGACCCGGTGAGGTATCACGCGACGTTACCGTTCCTGGTAGATAGTTGGTAATCGATCCCGTGATTTTGTTGAAGGAAAACAACTCAACAAAACTTGGGGGGGGAGCTTGGGTCTCAATGTTCAGCCCCGCGTGCGCGAGCAATTTGCCATCCGGCGAAAACTTCATCTGCCCTTGGCCAAACTTGCTATATCCATTAGCGTAGCTTGCGCCAACTGCGGAGATTACCGCTGGCAGTTGTGGTGTGCATGTGCCGGAGAGAATGTGGAATGAGTGAAAGCAATTATCATCTATCGTGTGGGCAACAACCCAATAACCTCCGTTCCCATCGCTGACGGCCGCGACCTTTTCTGACGAATTGGCCAACAGAAGAGTGTTCTTCGTCACCACAGCGCCCAGATTGTTACTCGTAAAATCCACTATCGAATAGCGCAGACCAACTACATAGTCATTCTGGCTCCCGGTTGTAAAAATAAAATACTGGTCACAACTACAAGGCACGATCAACGCGGACTGCGTTGAAGTGGAGTTTCCAGTCAGTCCGGTGCCGTTTGACATCTGGTTGTGGTTTTTATCCCAAACCGTCGTTCCATCGGTATAAAACAATAGATTTCCGCTGGCGTCCGAAATTGTTGAGCAACCTTCAGCGGTGTTGAATGCAGGGACGCTTACGGGGACAAGCGACGGCGTCACTGGTCCGGAACTAGGTGTGTTAAAGTTGATTCTGGCGCGATTTCCAAAAATCCAGTTATTGGCCGCGTTTTGGGCGTGGCAAATGCCGGCAGCCATCATGAAAAGTACCAGAACTGCTGTAAGGACAACGGCAGTACGTTTAAATTGTGTGAGCATGTTTGCTCCTCCAAGTATGTGGTGCGAAATCGATGACGAAGTTGCCATAAGGGGTGCAGCGGGTTCGAAAGTACCTAACACGACGCGAAAGCTAGTGGTGCAGTTGAGTGTTTTAGGGATGTCTCGTTTCCAGGGTAAGTCTCGTTTCCAGGGCAACATGAGTCTGAACCTTTTTCAAGAGAGTGTGTCGACTAACAAACCTGTCCGTACAGACTCATGCGTACTCGGCGCGAAAACCGGCCAGAAAAATCGGAAAGTTTTAGGAACTGCTTCTGGAGTGCGGCGATGCGAAGCC
>JAYVDI010000306.1:0-5317 GCA_043749505.1 Schlesneria sp.
GCGAAGCTCGGCAAGTACCACATCAAAGGACAGATCGGTCGTGGCGGAATGGGGATCGTGTGGAAGGCCCTCGATCCCGACTTGCAGCGGACCGTGGCGATCAAGATCCTCAGCCCGCACCTGGCACAGAGCGCTGTCGCACGCCGCCGCTTCCAGCGCGAGGCCCGAGCGGCCGCTGCCATCAATCACCCGAATGTTCTCATAATCCACTCGGTGGAAGAACAAGGCGACATGCCGTTCCTCGTGATGGAATTCGTGTCGGGCAACTCACTGCGTGAGTACGTGACAGAAAAGGGAAAGCTGGACGCTCTCGAAGTGATTCGCCTCGGGACGCAGATCGCGTTGGGGCTGGCCGCCGCGCACGCCGGCGGTGTGATTCATCGCGATGTGAAGCCCGCCAATGTCATGCTGCATGAAGGGGCAACACGAGTCCGGCTCATGGACTTTGGTCTGGCCCGAGTGGCATTCGACAACGCGGACCTGACCTCGCACGACCACACCGTCGGCACGCCAGCCTACATGGCACCGGAGCAGGTTCGTGGCGGTCAGATTGACGCACGGGCCGACCTCTTCAGCTTGGGTTGCGTTCTCTATTACATGGCCACCGGGCATTCGCCTTTCCACGGCAAGTCACAGGCAGAGACGATCCACAAGATTTTGGACCTCGTTCCGGCGACGCTCGCGCAGCTATTTCCGGAAACCTCGCCGGTCCTGTCGGAATTGGTTGAGAAGCTGCTCGCCAAAAATCCCGACGAGCGATTCCAATCGTCACTGGAGGTGGCCGACATCCTGCGACGACTCCAATCGCAACTCAACTTGGCTCAGACAGACGAGCTGGTCGATGTCCTCCGCAAAAAGACGGAGCCAAGCCTCGGGCCGGATGATCGCCGATCAGAGACAATGCCCACACCAAAGCCACCCGCATCGATGCCGGTTCGCGCCGCGATGATCCTCGTCCCATTGGTCGCATTCTTGGTCGGAGCTTGGGGATTCAACAACTTCTGGGCATCGAACCCTGTTCCACTGGATGCGGCACGCGCGGAGCATGGCAAGTCCATAGAGGTTGCCTCCAAGAATGGAACCACGAACACGACGCTGAACGAAGCCGCTGAACCAGCTCTCCCAAAGCTCGCTCGAATCACCGTCGGCCCCGGTCCCAACGCGACTTGCGCAACACTGTCAGATGCCATCCGCCGCGCGGACGAGAACTGTGAGATCACGATCAACGCATCCGAACCAATCACGGAGCCAATCGTCGTCGAAGGGGCTGGATTGAACGGCCTGAAGCTCAAGGCGTCGCCCCGCGCCGCGTGGCATTGCCCTGCGGAAGCAACCAGAGAAACACAGTCGCTGCTCATCAGAAACGTCGCCCGCGTGGAGTTGGAAGGCTTTGATTTCGAGGTCCAACCGGAGATGGGCCGCGCTGTGAATCTGACAGGGACCGTCGGCGAAGTGAGCTTCACTGACTGCGGATTCCGGCATCAGGGCCTGTCACACAATCTGTCGCTCGTCAACATCAGTGCGGTGCGTGAAACACCCGAGTCGCGCGTCCTCATCCAGAACTGCCGATTCAGCGCGTCAGCGGGAAAGAGCTTTTGTCTGGCGACCGATGCCAAGGAGAAATCCAGCCCGCGCATCGAGTGCCTCGATTCGGTCTTCGAGTCGCAAGATCGGCATGTGCTTTTTTCGCAAACGTGCGGCGAAGTGCGATTGACCGGAAACGTCTTCGTCGGAGGACACACGGCGATTCTCATGCACTTCAAGCCGTGGTCCGGTGACGAACGGTTTGAAATCACGAACAACACATTTGTCGGCATGCGGTACTGGTTCAGTTGGATGGACTCTTTCCCGGCGAAGACCGCCAGCCCGACGCAGGGTTCGTCGCGAGTCTGCAACAATCTGATTCTCGGTGGCGAACGAACGCTCGGTTCCACCCCGCAATGGGATGCCGTGCTGAAATCGTGGTCGTTCACCAACAATTGGTGGGAACGAGACGACACGACAAAACCCGTCGTCAATCGAGACGAACGCATCGCCGAGTTCCATGACGCGCTGAACGTTCCCGTTCGCGTCGATGCCTCGCATCCGGAGTTCGTTGTTCCGGCGGCAGACTCACCACTACTCACCCAAGGCGCGGGGGGCGATCTCCCCACTCACGTCGGCGCGAAGAGGCGTCCTGAGTAAGTGGTGGTGAGGGAGCGTTTCAAAACGAACCCGATGCCTCAACTCATGACCCGTGGGTAAGACCAGCCATTCCACGAGCCGGTTGTAACGCCTGTTGCGCCGCAGTTTGCACATTTTTCGCGACGAACAAGCTCTCACGTTTACAGCCCCTGAGCGACGAAGAGACGATGCAAAGTCGAGCATTCGGCTCCACCACGGTATCTCTTCCTGCCAGCATCTAGGGCCAATTTGATGAACGGCGACTTGTCCAGTTACGACTCTCTCTCGCCCGAAATCTCGCGTTCGGACGCTCCTTCTTTTGAAATGAGCCGCGCTAGTTCTGCGATGCAGTCGATCCAAGGCTATGACTCCGCTTCATTGGGCTTCACTCCCATGAGCCGCTCGATCTATCCCGGCGACTTCTCTGAGCAAGGCTTGTCTGCGCGAGGCTTCTCCACTGAGTACCCCACGTTCGCCGATTCCACCAGTCGCGGCGTTCTCGACCAGTCCGATTACGGCATCCGTGGTTTCGCGAGTGCCGAATATCCGACCGCCCCCGGCGCGGGATCGTGGGAATGTGGGCATGATCCCAGTTCGACACCGACTCCCAACCTGTATCCCGGCGAGAACGGTGGCAACCGCGAAACCGTCCGCCCGTTTCCCTCTCGCCCACTGCGTGTGATCTGCGTCGGCCCGAGCTTTCAAATCGGTGGCGTCGAACAGCATACGGTCAGCTTGGCAAAATTCTTCGATCCGAATCGCGTCACGCTCGTGAAGAGCCTCGTCACCAACGGTGACAACTATCACAAGGCATCCGCCGCTGGCCTCCCCTTCCCGGTCGCAACGTGCAGTCCCGCTGAACTGGAACAGGCGGCTGGCGAATGCGACGTGCTGCTCATGTGGGGCGAAGGCTTCAACGGTCGGCTCGGCAAGCACCGGCCGATCGGCGTCTACCTCGCACATGGCGAATCGCCGTGGACGCGGCTCGGTTTGGAAGGCTGTTCCAAAGTGATCGACCATGTGATCGCCGTCAGTGCTCGCGTGAAGCAACGCGTCTGCCAGGGCTTCCCGACAACGACGATCCTCAATGGAATTGATGCCTCGCGGCTAGGCAAGACTCGTTCTCGCGACGCCATGCGTCAGAAGCTCGGCTTTGAACCGAACGATTTCATTCTCGGATCGATCGGCCGGTTCACGCGAGAAAAGCAGATGCACCTGCTGATCGAAGCGATCGCGCGGTTGCCTCGTCCATTCAAACTGCTGCTCGTCGGTTACGGGCCGCGCCGCGCTGAACTGCTCGATCTCGCCAACGAACGGATCCCCGGTCGCTATGCCTTCGCCACCGCAGACAATTACCTCGGCGACTACTACGGCGCGATGGACGCCTTCGGTTTGGTGTCGTCCCACGAAGGCTTCGGCCTCGTGATCGCCGAAGCCATGCTGTGCGAGCGACCGGTGATCGCGACCAACGTTGGCTGCGTCCCCGAAGTCATTCGCGACCGAATCAGCGGAATTGTGGTCGATCCCAACGCGGCCTCGATCGCATCCGCCGTCCGCTCGTTGCAACAGTATCCGCAGTGGGCGAAAGGGATCGCCGCCGAGGGCCACACGTTCGCCAATGCCCAGCTTCACGCCAGCCGTATGGCCCGCGATTACGAAGATCTGCTGTGGCGACTCGCGAAAGATCGACAAGTCGTGTGAGGCGTCACTCCACGCCGCCAACCTTCTCGAAGTCCGGCTTTTCCGAAAGCCGGACTTCTGACTACGACTCGCTATTCGTGACTCGCCACCCATGCCCATCCGCATCACCAATTTGCTCTCTCAATCGCACCCGGTCGCGGCCCACTGTCCCGGCCCGTTGTCCGACCACTGGCACCGGTTTGTCGATGTGGTGCTGGCTCAACCCGCGCGAAAATGTGTCTGCCCCGAAGCCACAATCCTGACCTGGAACAACGGTGAGACCGGCAAGCGACCGGACAAGCCGTGCGGCGTGTTCGAGCGCAGTCTGGAGCGACTCGGCATCCAACCACTGGTTCTCGGGCGAGGCCGCGCGAACTGGAAGAACCTCGACAAATTCGCCCTCACCGCCGACGCACTGGACCAAATCAAGACGCCGTTCGTCATCGGCGGCGACTCGTGCGACATCGTCTTCTTTGACGATCCGCAACTCGTCGTCGAGCGTTTCCGCCAGCACTTCACCTGCGACTTGCTCTTCAACGCGACGGGATCGACCTGCTGGCCACCGTTACCCGAATTCGTGAACTTCCAGTCGTCGCTGCCGATGGCCGCTGTCATGCAGGGTCGGCACTGGATCAACTCGGGACTGTTCATCGGCAAGACCGAGTTCTGCCGCGACTACTTCCACAAGCTGGCGACCGAACCGGCCGTGATGCCGTACAGCGAATCGGACCAGGGCGTCGTGATGAAGACGTGGCCCGACTGGTATCCGCGTGTGCAGATCGACTACCTGTCGCAAGTCTTCCAATGGTTCAACGAGGATCGCGCCGTGATGCGACTCGAACGACCGGCGGCCTCGCGCCAAACGCAGCTTCTGCAGTGGCTCGGCCGCATCTCGGGGCCGAGCACCGGGGCTGAGGTCGGCGTCTTCGACGGCTACACCTCCGAAGTGCTGTTGCGCGAGCGGCCTGATCTGAAGCTCTGGATGGTCGATTCGTGGAAGCCCTATGCCGATGCTTCGTCTCTCAGTCAACTGGACGCCGCTGCGTTTGACCGCGCATTGGCCACCGCCACATGGTGGACCGACTTCGCCAAGGACCGCCGCTTCCTGTTGCGAGAAGCCTCACCCCGCGCGGCCGATCGCTTCGCGAATGACTTCCTCGACTTCGCCTTCCTTGACGGGAACCATCTCTACGAAGCGGTCTGCGCCGACCTGTTCGCCTGGTGGCCGAAGATTCGCACCGGCGGCCTGCTCACCGGCCACGACTACGGCGTCTATCAAGATGCCAAAGGAGAATGGGGGGTCCACCGCGCCGTCGATGAATTCGCCGAACGCAACCACCGCCAAGTCACGCTCGGCGCGGATGGAACGTGGTGCATCGAGAAGTGAGCGTGAGCGACTATTCTCGCCCGCGAGTGAGGTGTTTCCGAGCGGGGCGGCGTCAGCCCCTCGGTTCTTCCAATGCGGGCTTATGCC
>JAYVDI010000307.1:0-14797 GCA_043749505.1 Schlesneria sp.
ATGTGTGCAACGAAAGAGGTGCGTTCCGAAGACTCCACGCACCCGACGTGTTTATTCTGTAACCAGTCTGCTCGGGCGAGAAAAACGTTGAGCCTCACCTGCGCGAGGCTCGTTCAAAACGAGTCGCGAGAACATAACAGAAGCCCTGCGCACGGGCGACATCACGCGACCTGCGAATCGATACCGTGCGCGGTCATGACGGACTCGTTTCACCGCGTAGAGCATTCCATTCATTGTGAAGCAGACTGTTCAAAAAGGTTGTCAGCACGCAGTACCACCGTTATAGTCCGATCCCCATGTCCGTTCGGACTTCATCTCATTCGCTGGCACGGAGGTTATCTTCAGTGGAACTTCAAGAACTCGATCTTGCCGTTGGCGATGTTGTTCAAATCGGTGAATACACCATCACGGTCATCGACATCGAAAACGACGACGTGACGCTCCGGGTCGATCAGCCAGAACCTCTCGACGGAGCAGACATCAGTTCCACCGTGCTGCGTCCTCGATGACCACCGCGCCCTCAACCTTCCTTTTGCGAAAACGAAGGATCATCCTCGCCACTTTTTTTGTGCGCTGGTGATGACCTCCGGCTGGTTCATCTTCCGCGACGAATTATTCATCATTCTGAAGGATGTGAACGAGCGAGAAGCCTTCAACGCGCGGGGCTTACTCATTGGGTTGGCCAAGGAAGCGTCTGACGATGTGCAGCAGGCCGACGTGACTCTGTTGTTGCATAAGCTGCGCGTCTTCAAGTTATGTTGTGCCGCCTCGACCGGTGGCTGCTGCTGCCAAGTGATGCGTCCCAAGTCGCTGGCTCGACGACACCCAACGGAAGCATGACCCCACAGTTGTGGTTTTGCTTTCTCACCCTCTGTTGTAGCGCCCCGTTGCCTGCTCCACTTCGCCCTTGCTCACGCTGCGGGTTGGTGTAGGAAGGCGTTCCATCGAGTGGACTATTTTTCTGCTGCCGCCTAAGCTCGCGTTGCCGCAGGACAGGCAGCATCGGGCGAATGGGCAAGCTGCGGCAATGACCTGCGTCGCCGTTCGTTGAACGTCAGGATGATCGTTCTCCGCTGAGAGCAGATCGTTCTTCTCTCAGAATTGTGCCGGGACGCCATGACACATCTCACCTCCGTCGATTACCTCGTGATTCTCTCGTACCTTGCCGCCACGCTGGCGATCGGGCTGTGGGTGGGGAGTTACGTGCGGAGCGGTTCCGACTTCTTTCTGGCGGGGCGCACGCTGCCGTGGTGGGCGGTGGGAATGTCTCTCGTCGCGACCGACATTGGCGGGACGGACCTTGTGGGTGTCGGCGGTGACTCGTACCGCTACGGGATGGTGATGGGGAACTTCGAGTGGATCGGGTGTGTGCCGGCGATGTTGGTCGCGGCGTTCGTCTTCATCCCGCATCTCTGGCGTTGCCAGGTGACCACGATTCCCGAGTACCTCGAACGGCGTTTCAGTGTGCAGTTGCGCGCGTCGGTGGGAGCCGTTTGGTTGGTGCTGATGGCCTGTAATTTGGGAGTGATGTTGCTGGCGTCGGCTCAGTTCATGAGCGAACTCGCGAAATGGGACATGTCGTTGTCGATCGTGGGTGTGGCGATCTTAGTCGGCATCTACACTTGGTCGGGTGGACTGGGAGCGGTCGTTTATACGGACGTGCTGCAAGGGATCATCATGATCGGCGGCTGTCTGATGATCGTGGTGATCGGAATCAATGACCTCGGCGGTGTTGAGCCGTTCATCGACAAGGTTCATGCGGCGGTCCATGCGAGACAAAGCCAGGCGACATCCGTGCGAGTTGCCTTAGAGGATGAATCCCCTGCGGTGAAACGGGCCAAGGAAAAGCAGCGAATCGAACAGGTGAGGGCACGCGAATCGGAGCATCTGTCGTTGGTGCTGCCGGTCGATACGAAGTCGCCCGGTCCGTGGCCTGCCATTCTGTTCGGGCTGGCACTGGTGGTGAGTCCCGGCTACTGGATCGGCAATCAGTGCATCGTGCAGAGATCGCTCGGTGCGAAGTCGGCTTATGAGGCGAAGGCGGCCTACGTTTACGGGGCGCTGCTGAAGGGATTGATCCCATTTCTCGTGGTGATTCCCGGATTGATCGCGCTGGTGAAGTTCCCCGACTTGGCCATCGATCAATCAGGTGGCGCGTTGCCGTTGCTCGTCGGGAAGTTGCTGCCCGAAGGACTGCGCGGCATGTTCGTCGCGGCGTTTCTGGCGGCGCTCATGTCGAGCGTCGATTCGTATTTGAATTCGGCAACGACGATCTACGTCAACGATTTCTATCGTCGGTTCTATCGGCCTCACGCCGATGAAGGCCAAATGCTGTTGATCGGTCGCTGGACGACCGTCGGGTTCGTGCTCTGGGGCGTCTACTTCGCGTTCCAGATGATGCCGTTCGGACACAGCGTCTACAGCCTATTTCAAACGCTGATGTCGTTCGTCGTCGGGCCGACACTGGGAGTGCTGCTGGCGGGAATGCTTTCGTCACGCACCTCGTCCGAAGGAGCTTTGGTTGGATTCTTCTCGGGACTGTTCACATCGGTGGGTCTATTCACACTGAACCTGTCCGGTGTGAGAACCTGGCTCGACATGCCGCCGTTGTTTCGGATCGATGCGCCGTATCTCTACTACTCGATCTGGGCGTTCCTCGCGACGATCTGCATGACGATCGTGTTCAGTTACTTCTCCCGCCCCGACTCGGCGGAGAAAACACGCTACTCACTCTGGGAGTGGCGTGAGGAAGGAGGTGCCGCATGACAGTGCTGCACTGGATTGGCGACACGCTGCGGGGACAGCTTCTACTCGTGCCACTCGCTGTCGCACGTTGGCTGTTCATCGGACTGTTACTGGCCCTGATGGCCTGGGTCGTACAGTTGCCCTCGTCCGAAACGACGCCCCCCGAACGGCACTCCGCGTGGTACGAGGATTTGAAAATCTGGGCCTGGCTGGCGCTGATGTTTCAGGTCTTGGTGTACAGCGTGTTCTGATCCGGCAGCGGCGTGCCCGGCGACGATCGATCAACAGCCGCTCTGCCCGTTTCACCCTTGCCTTACCGAATTGATTATGACCGCGACCGGCACTTGCCGGTCGCGGTCATTTTGTTTTCACGGGTCCGGTTCTGATGCCGTGTTGTTTCTCCACGAGCAGGGTGCGTGCAGTCCTCGGAACGCACCGTTTTAACTGTGGACAGCAGACCCGTTCGACGTGATTTGCATTTTCTTGTCAAACAAAATTTGACGAACGCGGTTCGTGACCTAGGTTCAGGATGTCGGCCAAGTCCACCGCAGGGTACTGAGCGAATGCTCACCGTCTTGCCGGGTTGGCTCGATACCAAGTTTGTACTCCGGGGGGTGCAGGGACGTTCGTGACCGCGCGGTGTAGCGACGATTACACGGATGTCTCATTTCGATAGTGGCTGGCGTCTCTGGTGCGGGACGCGGCCATATCAAACAGAGAGAGGGATTCGATGAACAAGTTCATGAACAGCGTTAAGGACTTTTTGGTTTCCGAAGATGGGCCAACCGCCGTTGAGTACGCGGTCATGCTCGCCCTGATCGTGGTCGTTTGCATTGGTACGGTGCGCAGCATCGGTACCAACGCCAACGCCAAGTTCTCGGCTGCGAACGCCGGCCTGTTGTAGGCCGGTGTGTACGCACTTCTTCGACCGTGCTTGTGAAGGTTGTCTGAGTCTCCGCTGCGAGACACGGTCACTTGAAAAGTGAGAAGAATTCCATGAACAAGCTGAGGACGAGCGTTAAGGACTTTTTGGTTTCGGAAGATGGACCCACCGCCGTCGAGTATGCAGTCATGCTCGCTCTGATCGTGGTGGTCTGCATCGGCACCGTGCGCAGCATCGGCACCAACGCCAATGCCAAGTTCGCGGACGCCAATGCCGGTCTCCTGTGACCCGAGGGCCGCAATGCGGCTGATGAGACACACATTCCGCCGGAGAGCAATCTCCGGCGGAGTGTCCTCTTTTCCACGAACCGCGACCGTATCGTCGCGAGAGGATTTTCGATGTTTCCGTTTTGGTGCGAATTGTCCGGCAGCCAGCTTCTCCAGTGGACCACCGGCGCTGTGACGCTGCTGGTTTGCTTGGTGAACCTGGCCGCCGGATTGCGGAGCAACTGACCGTCCCGTTGCCGACCAATTCTTGGAAGCCAATCGTTGGGCAGGAGGCCCGCGCAGCAGTCACCCTCACTCCATTTGAAAGGGCTTGAAATCATGGACTGGCAGCAGTTCTTGCAGTCGAATTGGGAAGTCAAACTGGTCTCGGTCATCTTGATCGTCGCGGCGTATATCGACGGCAAGCAGCTCAAAGTACCGAACTGGATCACGTTCCCGATGGTATTGTCCGGCCTCCTGTATCACTCCGTGGTCAGCGGTTGGGGCGGTGCGGGTGACAGTCTGAGCGGCATCGGCTGGGGCTTGCTCTGCTTGCTACCGCTGTATGCGGTTGGCGGAATGGGTGCTGGTGATGTGAAGCTGATGGCGGGCATTGGTGCTTGGCTCGGTGCGGTCACGACCTGCTGGGCCTTTGCCGTGACTGTTGTCGTCGGTGCCGTGATGGCCGTCGTGATGGTCCTGTGCAGCGGTCGCGTGATGCACCACTACCGTCAGGCCATTCACCTCGCCTACGAGATCATGACGATTCGCAATCCGAGCGTACTCTTCGCACGGGCGAAGGAACGCAAGCCAACCATGTACCTGTTGCCCTACGGCATTCCCATCTGCATCGGGTCGATCGCGTACTTCGTCTACGCGGGCCTGATCTGATCGGTATCGAGCACAAATCCCACGACGCGGCCCGCAGGTTTCGATCTGCGGGCTGCTCGAACGTCTGGAACCGAACTAAGCCCGAACACGCTCATCGCCCGCTCGGACAGCCTCAATGTGAGGCGGCCTTCGAGCGCCGCGGTGGCATCAGGAGCCGGTCGGCAAGAATGGCCGACGGCAGTCCTGATCGGGGCGCGTATTCGGTCATGAGAGCCAACTTGGCTCAAGTTGAGTCCCAAACCGCAGGTCTCCTGTATGAACTTCACGTTCGTCAGCGTCGGCGGTCTAGGTGTTGCAATCGACATCCTCGTTAAAGGCTGAAGAGTTTGACTTCCGCCGGTCGATCATGAATGAGTAGGCGCGGAGTGATCTGCGGAAGATCGATCGGACCGAGGTGACCTGAAATGAATTGCTCTGATGTGAGCAACGACTGCCTGTTCTCAAATCCCGCCGAGACGGGACGACGCGGACGAAGGCACCTCGACCACGACAACTTCCTTGCGGAGCCGCAGAGATGAAACCAAACAAATTGATCCTGCTTGCCGTTGCTGCCGGGTGTGGCCTGGTGGCGATGTTGGGCGTCCAACAAATGATGTCTGGAAACAAGGCCGCCACAGCCAAGACCAACATCTTGGTTGCCAAGGCCGAGATCGGCGCTGGCATGCCGCTCGACAAATCGAACGTCGGGTTCAAGGAGTGGCCGACCGACTCCTTGCCTGAAGGAGCCATCACCAAGGAAGAGGAGTTCGCGGAACGGGCACTGAAGCATCGAGTCGGTCCCGGACAACCGATCCTGGCGACGGAACTCGGTAAGAAGGGAGACCTCGGTATCGAAGTCCAGATCCCTGAAGGGATGACTGTCCAAACGATTCCCGTGAACGCAACACAGACGCACAGCGGGTTGCTCAAGCCCGGTGCCTACGTCGATGTCTCGGCGACCATTGAGTACGCGATGAAAAATGGTGTGAAGGAACTCCGATCCCAGAAGATCCTGCAGTGCCTGAAAGTCATCGCGGTCGATGACCAAATTGCTGGAACCGAAACCACTCCCACCGCAGCCGGTGGGACGGCCAAAGAAGCCAAGAACGTCTCGTTCCTCGTCTATCCAATCCAAGGCCAATTGCTGCAACTGGCCGTCAAGAAGAGCAACGGTGCGGTTCAGTTGGCCCTGCGCGGCAAGACCGACAAGACGCTCACCAATTCGGGAGACCTGACCGAAGATGCCATGACCAAGTTGTCGAACCAGTTGTTCGGCGACGGGGAAGAACCGACCACCAACAAACCTTTTAGCGCCGTTTCCTCGACTCCATACTCCAAACCGAAGAGTGCAATCCGGAGAATGGTGAAGAGCGATACCAATCCTGCTGTGGCAGATGTGGGCGACCAAACCTCGAAGCAGACTTGGAAAATCGAGATCTTCCAAGGTGACAAACGTGAAGTGCAGGAAGTCTCCCTTCCAGACGAGCCGATTCCCGTGAAAGCACCATCGTCCTTGAACCCCACCAAGAACTGGTCCCTTCCGCTGTTGAAGTTCTTTACGAGTGATGCCCAGCAGGAAGCCAAACAACCTCGTGAGAGCGGGGCTGCTACAGAGCCGACTCTGAAGCCGCGTTCCAGCAATCAGCCGAAGAGTTTGACCGAGACGCGCGACACGCCCACGAATACCGCCGCCGAACCCGCAATTGCGAAACCGAACATCGTTCAACCGTGACCTGATGTCACACCGTTGCAACAGGCTGCCGCACCAACCCCGCAGTCCCTCACGGAGGAGGAACCAAGATGCCCAACCGAATCACACTGAGCCGTACGATCGCGGGTCGAATTCTTTCGACCGTGGTGCTGTGCGGCTTTGTGCATTCCGGTGCGCTCGCGTCCGACATGCCGAGAGACGGTTTCCACACCAACCCGCAGCGTCAGCAAGGGAGATTCCACGCGGGACATCCCGAGGCCCTCGCTCACGCTGCGGAGTGGTGTTTGAGTTTTGAAACCGCTGCGGCCCACTCGGCTGCACCAACATCTCCCGTTGAACGGATCGAGTGGCGGTGAACTCACCCGTGCGGGATGCGATTGACGTAGTCCGGCCCCCTCGGTCCGGACGAACGAGTTGACGATGACTGAGAATGGATTCGTCCAGACCAAGGGGTCCGGACTACGAATGACGGACACACGACAGGCAACGGCCCCGCCAACGCGGCGGGCCGAGGTTGGTCACGGAGACCGCGAACGCAATTGGCGGACACGATCTCGAGGGGGATGCACGGATGCGAAACGGATGGACTCACTTTCGGAAGGCCACTTGCGGCCTGGTCATTGCGGCGTTGTCGGCTTCGCTTTGGGGACAGGCTCCGCATGAATCCGCCTGCGCCCAAGATGCACCAGCCGCTCCCGCGCTGCGGGTTCACGTGGGCGATGCCGTGCGCATTACTTCTCCCACGACATCACTCGAAGTCATCGAGCGCGGAGCCAAGAACATCGAGTTCAAGGAGTGGATCACGCGAGTCGATGGCTTCGATCCGAAGGTCATCGACGTGAAGGCACTCAACCAGCAGGTGCTCCGCGTGCAGGGACTGGAACAGGGCGTGACCTCGATGACCGTCACCGATAAGTCAGGGCAAACATTCACGATCAACGTCTTCGTGACGGGTGACGCGCGGCTGTTGCAGACGGTTCTCGACCGCGCGTTTCCGAACTCAGCCATCCAGGCAACCATGCTGAAGAGCAACTCGGTCTTGCTGCGGGGCTGGGTCACGGAAGCTCAGCAGATCGCCAGCATCACGGAAATCGCGAAGCTGTATGCCAATAGTGTCGTGAATCAGATCCGAGTCGGAGGTCCGCAGGAAGTTCAACTGCGTGTGAAGATCATGGAAGTTCAGCGGTCAAAGCTGCGCACATTCGGAATGAACTTCGCCATCGCTTCCAACAGCATTGCTCTGGCCAGCACACCCGGACCGATTTCGGCTCTCACGTCGCTGACGGCACCGCTGGGAGGCCCACCCATTGCCACGATTGGTCCCAGTGCGTTGAACGCACCGTCGGTCTCGGCCGGGATCACTGGCCAGAACTTCGGCTTCAAAGGCTTTCTCCAAGCGTTGAAGGAAGAGGGGCTGCTCAAGATTCAAGCCGAACCGGTTCTCGTCACCCGTAGTGGCGAAGCGGCACGACTCGATAACGGCGGTGAGTTCCCGATCCCGGTTCCGCAAAGTCTCGGCACGATCACGATTGAATGGCGCGAGTTCGGTGTCATTCTCGAAGCATTGCCAATTGTCATCAGCCCAACTCGACTGCGGCAGCAAGTCTCGGCCGAAGTCAGTGAGAAAGACGTGGCGAACGGAGTCACGCTGGTCGGCACGTTCGTCCCCGGCTTGACGCGCCGCAAAGTTCAATCGACCGTCGAAATGAACTTCGGCGAAACGCTGGTGCTCGGTGGTTTGATCTCGACCCGTATCAACGCCTCAACCCAAAAGATACCGTTCTTCGGCGAGCTGCCTCTCGTTGGAGCCGCCTTCAGCAAGAAGCGATTCGATCACTCCGAAGTGGAGTTGATCGTGATGATCACGCCCGAGTACGTCAGCCCAATTTCTCCCGATCAGTTCCCGCCGCTCGGCCCTGGCCGCACGACGACCTTTCCCACGGATCGCGAACTGATCGGCGGCGGCCTGCTCGAAGTTCCTGATCCGACTGTCGGTGAATGCCCCGAACGCGATCCTTCGTTCTCGGTCAAAGTTCAGACGGGCACGCCTTGGCCCGGCAGTACGATTTCTCCAGGACCAGTCCTGACACCGACGATCGCTCCGGGCACGGTTCCGCTGCATACGAATCCCGATCTGATCGTTCCGCCCGGTGTTGACCCCAGTATTGATCCCGCGTCTGCGTCGCGTTCATCATCGAACTCACGCTGGCCAAGCGGTTCACGTCCTGTCACTCCATCCAGTCAAGTCGTCGGGGAACGGACAGCTACGGAGAACACCACTGCACAAGCGGGCTACCGTTCCAGTTCATCACAATCCGAAAACCAAGTTCAGCGGGCATCAGGCCAGAAGCCAGCGACTTCCAAGCCTCTCCCGCCGACAAAGTTTTGAGGTTGCCGTCTGCCAATGTCGTCTTTCGCTCCGCGAAAGAACGCACTTTCGCGGAGCGAAAGGCGACAAAGTGAGTGCCATTGGGCGTCATCCCCCGGCTCACCAAGGTTTCAATTGCAGGTTTGAATTGGTGACGGCGCGGGTGCCGTCGCCAGACTGATTTGGCTGGCCAGACGAATGGCTGTTGGAAAGAGGACTTCATTATGAAAAGCGTCATCCGGCTCGCGCTGGTCGATCCGAGCGACGTTTCGCGCAACGCACTCAAGACGCTGTTGCTCGGCATCGACTCAGTTTGGTTGGAAGCGGAGTGTTCGCGCTACGAGGTATTCAAGGATGTGCTGCAACAGTCTCAGCCCGACATCGCGCTCGTGACGCTCGACTCCAATCCGCAGCGGGCGCTCGAATTGGTGGGAGCCATCCATCAGGAATTGCCCGCATGCCAGATTCTCGTGCTGAGCAGTTCGCAGGAAGGGAGCCTGATTCTGCAGGCCGTTCGTTTGGGCGCGAAGGAATTCCTGCCAAGTCCCCTGAAGCTCGAAGAATTCCTCGGTGCCTTGGAGCGCATCCGACAAATCGTCAACAAATCGGGCGGCGCGGACGGTCCGGTTCGCACCAGCCAAGTGATCAGCGTGGCGGGCGTCTCGGGCGGGATCGGCTGCACGTCGCTGGCCATCAACCTGGGCTGCTGTTTCGCGCAACACCCCGGTCGTAGCGTCGCCATCATTGATCTCGATCTGGCACTCGGCGATGCCGATGTCTGGCTCGACATCATCCCCGACTACACGATTCAGGATGTGGCCGACAACATCACGCGACTGGATTACTCGCTGCTGAAACGGTCCCTCACCAAGCACGACTGCGGCGCGTTCCTGCTGCCGCGTCCGGTCGAAATGGAAGACCTGCCGCCAATCGGGCCTGACGAAATGCGGCGTGTCATCTCACTGCTGAAGGCGACTTTCTCGCATCTCGTGATCGACCTCAGCAAATCCTTCAATCAGCTCGATCAGGCGGCGATGGAAGTCTCCGACGTGATCCTCGTCGTGACGCAGTTGGACTTGCCGTCACTGCGAAACGCGGTGCGGCTGTTGCAATATTTCAAACGCCGCACGGGACTGTATGAAAAGGTGAAAGTCGTCATCAACCGTATGGGCTTGGACGACAATGCGATCAGTTTGAACAAGGCCCTCGATACGCTGGGCCACGCGATCTATGCCGAAATTCCCAACGAATACAGCACGATGGTCGAGGCCCGGAACAACGGCGTACCGCTCATCACGCAGTCACCGAAGTCGCGATTGACCAAGAGCATCAACCAACTCGCGTTGAGTATCGATGCGCCGCCGGTCGTGGAAGTGAAGGCCGATGACCGCAAGAGTGCCGGTAATAAAAAAGGGCTATTCAGTTTTCTCGGAGCAGGGGGACGGTGAGCATGCGTGGCGCGAGTGGTTGTGGCCGGGGGGCACACAACCGCTCGCCGCCGCCATCTCAAGAGAACCCGGCCCATAAGGCCGGGTTCTCTTTTTGGTATTCGCAAGTGGCGCTGTCCAACTAGGTCGCGTTCGGCGTCCCCGGCGAACGCGCCGCTCAGATCATGTCGAGCTTGCGATGTACTCGCTGCGGTGGTCGCGAGCATGTGGCGCAAACGCCTTCCACTTCCAACCGATGTCCCGACATCCGGAACCCGTGTTCAGCCGCGATCTTTTCCAAGACCTCGGCGATCGCCTCGTTGGGAAACTCGGTCATCTCCCCGCACTTCTTGCAGATCAGGTGATCGTGGTGTGGGTAGCCGTAGTCGTGTTCGTACACCTCGCGGTCGTTGGCTCGAGCCACCTTGCGGATCAGCCCCGCCTCTTCGAGCAAACGGAGCGTTCGATAGACCGTACTGCGACTGGCGCGGGGTGCCCCTTTGCGACGTTCGAGCTTCGCGACCCACAGGTCGGCGTCGAAATGTTCGTGCGTGGCGTAGACCGCGGTCACAACTGTCTCTCGTTCGGAGGTCAGTCGCATCCCTTTCGTCAGGAGAAACTCCCGAAACTTATCGACCGCCGAAACGTTGACGGGAACCGCAGGTAACTCAGACACCGGCAACCTCATTCATCCAGATCAATTCCGAGCGAATCGAACATCCGTGATAAGGCGACATCAAGCTTCTCATCCGTGTCATAAGCCCCTTCGTCGATCGCCGCTTTGATCTGCGCGATTCGATCGGCCCGCATCTCGGGGGACTCACCAACACGATCCAGAGATTGGCCCGCCGCAGAAAGTTGTAGTTCATCCTTGGGCGACATCGCCGCCGGAGACTGAGCCGGCTTGGCGGCATTCGCGGTTGTTGCTGACCGAATTGGTCCAGCACCCTGCACCGAACCCAAACCAGAGACGTCCATGTCAGCCCTCCCCGATGGTACGAGATCGGTCGTTGACAGCCCCCAGGCTGCCAGCCCATCCCCGTTCGCGGCGGGATGATAGCCGACGAAGACAACGCGATTCAACCGGTTCTGAAATGTATGACGCATCGTAAAGTTCCCCTGAATGAACTGACCCGCTGAACGGGAGGGGGGAACGTCCTGTTTCCCGGCAGCCAGGCAACGCAACCGCGTCGCATTTGAGATGGCCACCCTGCGAGATCCGTCACTTGGATCGTCGTGTCGGTTTTACATCGACAACCAATTTATCGGCGTTTGGCACACCAGAGTTGATGCGCGAGTCTCAGAATTGTTCTCCACCACCAACCCACAGCGTGAGCGCGGGTTGATAGCGTAAGACGCTTGCCTACTTCAACGCATACGCCGTCCCCGCCAAGTGATTCACATTGGCATCACCAATCCCGGCGGCGAGGCTGGCACGAACGGCTTCCGCCGAGAGCAGCAAGTCGGCGCGAGTCACATCGAGATGCGTGCAGACTCGCAGCCGCTGTGCCCCCGACGGATTGATCCTCAAGCCACGTTCGAGCAGCTTGGCTGACAACTGCGCCGCCGAGCCAAGCTCCGGGGCGAGGTGAAAGAAGACGAGGTTCGATTCCACCGCAGGTTCGATCCGCAGGCCTTCGATCCTCGCGATCACCTCGGCAAACGCCTTGGCGTTCTCATGGTCTTCAGCCAACCGTTCGACGTGATGTTCGAGAGCGTAGATCGCCGCCGCCGCCATCATCCCCGCTTGGCGCAGCGCTCCCCCGAACAGCTTTCGTGCGCGGCGGGCGCGATAGATCGTGGCGGCATCTCCGACCAAAATCGACCCCATCGGGCAGCCAAGTCCTTTCGAGAAGCAAATCGAAATCGAATCGGCCTGTCGCACGAAGTCGCGCGCCGAGTACCTCTCTGCCAAGCACGCATTAAACAGACGGGCACCATCGACGTGAACCTTCAACCCGTGATCGTGCGCCCAAGTCGCGACGCGATTCATCTGCGCCAGTGGCCATGCCCGCCCTCCACCGTGGTTCGTCGTGTTCTCGACGCAGACCAGCCGTGTCACGCAGTAATGCTGATTGTCGGGCCGGATCTTTCCTTCCAAATCGCTCACATCAATCATGCCGTCACGGCCATGAATGGTCCGCGCCGAGACGCCGCTCATCGCCGCCGCACCGCCCGCTTCGTAATTGACGATGTGCCCGGACTCGTCGATCAGAATCTCGTCTCCCTGCTGACAATGTGCCCGCACGGCCATCTGGTTCGACTGCGTTCCCGAGCAGTTGTAGACCGCCGCTTCCTTACCGAGCAGCTCGCACACGATCTGTTCGAGCCGATTGACAGTCGGGTCTTCGCCCGACATGTCGTCTCCGACCTCCGCCTCAAAAATCGCCCGCCTCATCCCGGCCGTCGGTTTGGTGACGGTGTCGCTGCGCAGGTCGATGAATTTCACGGGTGAGGAGTCGGTCGAAGTAAACTGAGTCGGCATGTTGTCTTGGTCCTTTTGTCTTTCGACCTTGCCTTGTCCCCTCGCCACGGCCTTGCGGGGAGAGGGCTAGGGTGAGGGGGATTTCAGATTTCAGTTGAGCTTGGTGAACACAGTCGCTGGCGTCACTTCTAAAGTGCGTCGAGACTTCACATTCACCTGCGGTGGGAAACCTCAGACAGAGCGGTACACTCTAGCCGCCTGGTCGAACGCTGACGAGATTCATACAAGAACCCCTTACCCTAACCCTCTCCCCACAAAGCTGGGGCGAGGGGACAAGAGCTATCCCCAAGTGACACTGACGATCCCCACCATCGACTGTTCCAACCAAGACTCGCTTGCCGCGCTGGCCGCCCTCCGACGAAAGCTCAGCCCGCAGGGAGACATCGTTTCCGAGGCGAGCCGCCAGCGGACGATCGAACTCTTTGGCGAGTCCCTCGCGCCACGGCAAGTCGTGCAGCGCATCTGCGCCGACGTGCGCGAACGTGGTCTCGCCGCCGTGCTGGAGTACACGGCGAAGCTCGATAAGAAGGAACTGACGCTCGCGACGATGCGCGTCTCGCGGGAAGAACTCGACGCCGCACATGCCGCCGCCGACCCGAAGTTCCTCCGTACGCTGCGGACGATCATCGGCAACATCTCCGAATTTCAATCCCGCATCCTGCACGAAGACGTTCGACTGATCCGCCAAGACGGAACGAGTCGTGTCGAGCTGCGTCAACGCTACCTGCCGCTCAAGCGTGTCGGCATCTGCGTCCCCGGCGGAGCGGCCGCGTATCCCTCAACCGTACTGATGACGGCGATCCCCGCGCGAACAGCAGGCGTGAAAGAGATCGCTGTCGTCGTCCCGCCCACCGAGTTCGGCGGCTACAACGAGTCGCTCCTCGCGACGTGCGTCGAGGCGGGCGTCACCGAGGTCTACCGCATCGGTGGCGCGCAGGCTGTCGCGGCGATGGCCTACGGAATTGAAGGACTGCCGCGAGTGGATAAGATCGTCGGGCCGGGCAACCTGTTCGTCGCCCTCGCCAAGCAGCACGTCTTCGGTGAGGTCGATATCGACAGCATCGCCGGCCCCAGTGAAGTCGTGTTGCTTGCCGATGACTCGGCCGACGCGCGGTACGTCGCCGCCGATTTGATCTCGCAAGCCGAGCACAGCCCCGGATCGGGCGTCCTCATCACATGGCATGCTCCGCTGATCGAAGCCGTTCGCACAGAGTTGGCCACACAACTCGCACGACTCCCGCGCGGCGACCTCGCGCTGACGAGCCTCAACGAATACGGGGCACTGATCCTCGCGAAGAACGAAGTTCAGGCCACCGAGCTAACCGACTTGCTCGCTCCGGAACATCTCCACATCTCGACTCGCAATCCCGAAGAGCTGCTCGACCGCATTCAAAACGCGGGAGCCATCTTCATGGGCCACTTCACCCCGGTCGCAGTCGGCGATTACTTCGCAGGCCCATCACACGTCCTTCCGACCGGAGGAACGGCTCGCTTCGCGAACGGCCTCTGTGCGAACGACTTCCTCAAACGGAGCAGCGTCATCAGCTACAACCGCGATGCCTTGGAAGCAGCCGCCGAAGACATCCGCCGCCTCGCCGCCGTCGAAGGTTTGACGGCTCACAGCGCGAGCGTCGATGTCCGGCTCCAAGACGACGAGTGACGCCGCACCCTTTCGTAGGCTGGACCCCTTGGTCCGGCCTGAGTGTTCTGGCGTCGGGCGTTCAAATTCATCACAGCCCCAATTCCTTTCGCACTTCATCGAACGCCCCAACGGCGAACTCCAGATCCTCGCGTGAGTGGGCCGCCGAGATCTGCGTTCTGATCCGCGCCTTGCCCTGCGGGACGACGGGGTAGCTGAAGCCGATCACGTAGACGCCGCGCGTCAGTGCCGCATCGGCGAACCTCGTCGCCAAGGCCGCATCGCCCAGCATGATGGGTGAGATCGGGTGCGTCCCCGGCAGGATGTTGAAGCCGCGCGAGGTCATCTCGCTGCGGAAGAACGTCGTGTTCGCTTCCAGCTTGTCGCGCAGGGCCGTCGATTG
>JAYVDI010000308.1:0-51344 GCA_043749505.1 Schlesneria sp.
AACAGGTCGGTGAACGTGACGGTGCGCAGCGTCTGTCACTGCGCGCGGTACTCGCGAAGCAGCCGCTCTCCGGCACGTACGAGCTGTCGGTCGGCGCGACGAAGGATCACGAGGCGCGTACGGCCCGCCTGCAAGTCCGCTTCGCGCGCGTGACCATTCGTCGTCCCCAGCGACGGACGAAATACCAGCGCCAAATCGGCTTCCAAGAACTGACGCAAGGGGGCGTCGAAACGCGCGAGGTCGATCCGCCGAAAGGAGTCAAACCGCTGCAGTGGGTCCTGTGGACCTCGCTCCCCGTGACCTCGTTCGACGACGCATGGCAGATCATCGAAGACTACGAACGCCGCTGGCTCATCGAAGAATTCCACAAGGCGATCAAAACCGGCTGCCGCCTCGAAGCGCGTCAGTTCTTGGAGGCCCATCGCCTCGAAGCGCGTCAGTTCCTGGAGGCCCATCGCCTCGAAGCGGTCGCCGCCTTCACCAGCGTGCTGGCCGTGAGACTGTTGCCACTGAAGACGGTCGCCACCACCACGCCCGACCTCCCCGCCGAACGAGTCGTCCCGGCGATCTGGCTGAAGATGCTCGGGGCCCTCCGCAAACGAAAGCTGAACACGGTCCGTGACTTCTTCCGCCACCTCGCCGGCCTCGCCGGCTTCCTCATGCGCAAACGCGACGGCAACCCCGGCTGGCTCACTCTCTGGCGCGGCCTCGACAAACTCCTCCTCGCCATCAGAGGATTCGTCGCAATCAACCAAAGATGTGGGTAAGTTCAAGGTTTCGAGCGCCGGCCCACCCTACAGGTTTCGCAGACCCAACAAGGCGATGGCCCTGGTGTCAGTCACCTCAACCGTCGCGAGTTGAATGTGTTGTGGGGTCAGGTGGTTCAAAGGCTGGCCCGACCACCACGATCACAGATATTCGTCGTCGTCGAGCAAATCGTTCTCGGTGATAACGCGGTGGCCGGCGTTGTTGAGGACGCTCAGGGCACCATCGACGTTATCAACGAACATCGCCAGCGCGCCGTGGCCACGGCGGCGGTAGAGCAGCGGGTAGGCGTGATGGATGTTGATCTCGGCATTCACGAGTGTCTTGCAGACTTCGTGAAAGGGCTTGTCGCCGTCGGGGAGTTCGACGCCGACGACATCGCTTTCGCTATAGAGGAATCCGGAAAGTTCGAGCTTTTCGCGGGCGCGGTCGGAGTTGTTGAACATCAGTCGGACCATCGCGAAATCGACCGAATCGACGATGCTCATCGCGAGGACGCGCGTATCGAGCGACTCGACCTGTCGCATGAGATCACTCAGTTTGCCGACGCGGTTTTCGAGGAAAACGCAAAACTGACGCAGGCACGGCCAGTCTCGGCCGTGCATCGTTTCAGTCTCGGTGTAGTCGCCGTCGCTGAAGCTGCTGGACATAAAACTGTGTGACTCCTTCCCACCGCAGGCCCTTTGTGGAGCGAGGTGACTCGATCTACCTCGCAGCCGAAATTTGTGCTAGCACTCTAGGCCAAGCTGCCAAACCGGTCAATTGGCGTCCGCAGACTCATACCAACCCGCAGTGTGAGCGAGGGCAATTCCACGCGGGACATCCCGGCACCCTCGCTCACGCTGCAGGTTGGTGTTGCAGGGCCATCCCTTTCCATCGTTCCTTCACGTGAGCCTCCCTTGATTCAGACCTTTCTCTTCGACATGGGCAACGTCCTAGTTTCGTTCTGCCATGACCGGATGTGTCGGCAGATGGGCGAACTGTGTGGGCTGACCGGCCCCGAGATGCGGCGGCGGCTGATCGACACCGGTTTGCAGTGGGACTTTGAACGGGGGCAGGTCACTCCCGACGAGTTCCACCTCCGGTTTGAAGAGGTCGTTACGGCGAAGGTCGATCAGCGAGAATTGGCTCGCGCGTCGGCGGACATCTTCAGTCCGAACGAGTCACTGCAACCGGTGTTGGCTCAATTGAAGGCGCGTGGGCATCGGCTGGTGCTGCTGTCGAACACGACGATCTGGCACTTTGAATTCGTGCGAGACCATTTCGACGTTTTGAAGCCGTTCGATGACTTCGTGCTCTCGTGCCACGCAGGGGCGATGAAACCGGACGCTCCGATTTACGAAGCGGCTTTGCGAGTGATCCACTGCGATCCGGCCGACTGCTTTTACACGGACGACATCCCGGACTATGTCACTGTCGCACGGCAATATGGGATCGACGCGGAAGTTTTCACCGACACCGCCAGCTTGATCCCACAATTGCAGTTGCGGGGCATCTTTGTGGTGTGATGCGGCCCCGCTGGCGACGCAATCCGTTCGCGGACGAGAGGACATTTCAAAACCCGTTCGACTCGGAAAAAACAAGCCCGACGCGCGAGCGAGGCTGAACGTTCAATGACCGCGAAGCCCTCGCTCGCGCGTCGGGCTTGTTTTGAAATGCGGCCAAATACCGGACAGGTACTTAGCGCAGATCGACTTCGGCGAAGAGTTCGAGCAGTGCTTCGAGTGGCAGCCCCACGACGTTCGTCAGGCTGCCTTCGACTTGGTCGATGAAAACGCTTCCCGCCCCTTGTAGGGCGTAGCCGCCCGCCTTGCCGCGCGGTTCGCCCGTCAGCAGATACCAGTGGAGCCAGCGATCGACATCGGCGCGAAAGCGGACTCGCGTTTCGATCAGCCGCTCCGCGCGACGACCGTCTGGTGTCACGACGTGGACCGCCGTCGCGGCGATGTGACTGCGACCGGCGTAGTAGCGGCGGAACCAATCGCTCACCACTTCACGCCAATCTTCGTGATCGGGTGGCTGGCCGAGCACGACCGGCGCACCATCAGCCTCGTTGGCGATGACGGTGGTGTCGGCGGCGATGATGAGCGTGCGCGGCCGCTCGTAAAGATCGGCCTCTTCCGCGTTGAGCGCCTCGCGCACCTG
Organism: Schlesneria sp.; assembly: GCA_043749505.1. GTDB lineage: Bacteria > Planctomycetota > Planctomycetia > Planctomycetales > Planctomycetaceae > Schlesneria. Next base: position 2,911 of record JAYVDI010000308.1, read on the forward strand.
TTCGGCCTTGTGGCGGGCGATCTCCTGCAGGCGCAGTCGGATCGCCGTGAGGTCGCGGCAATCGTCGAAGCCCTGCTCGTCAGATGACTCGGGTGGTTGGACGGCAATCAACTCGGGATGCACGATCTGCCGCAGCAACTCCAACCGGCGCGGCGAACGTGAGGCAAGGATGTAGCGGCGAAAGGACACGGCAGGTATTCCAAGTGGGACGACTCAACAAACGCGGCCGAGCAATTCGTCAGGAACGGGCTCTCAATAACTTCCCGATTTGTCAGAACAGTGTGGCTGGGGTCCGCGCTTCGTGGCCCCCAGCGAAGTGACACCGCTCGCCTGGGGGCGGCGAAGGGCCGACCCCAGCCACACCGCTCGGGAAGTTATTGAGAGCCAGCTCCTCAGTGGTTATCGGGGAGGATTTCGTCGAGAGCATCGACGTTGGGGCCATCGACCGGCGGTGACTCGCCCCACACAGGATTGTCGAACGGAAAGTCTTCCAATGGATCGACCACATCCTGCGCAGCGGCGGCCAACAATGCTCGCCCCGCTTCGACAGTTCGTTCTGCGGGGGCACGCGGGTCGAGTTTGAACTCCAACTCCCAGCAGCAGTGCAGCGCGTAGATGTCTTCGATCGGCATCTCGGGCGAGGTTTCGTCGAGGAGCGAGTGCGTGATGCCGCCGACCATACCAACGCCCACTTCGCTCTCGTCCGCGGCATCGTCGTCGTCGCCCGTGTCTTCCGCGAGGTAGCTGTACTGGAACAGCCAAACGGTGCGCCCTTCTCGCGCGGGAGGCCAATTCAACTCGCGTGTGTCGAGCAGCTTAATGTCGTCGGGTTGGCGACCATATCCGTGCGGGCTGCCGAGCCATTCGCACATCTTGGCGTAAGCGAGGAACCTCGGTTCATCGGCTTCCGGCGGGATATCCTGCTCCGCTTCCAACTCAATCAAAAAGTTGCGGGCAGCCAGTGAAGTCTTGAAATCGAGGCATTGCTTGATGAGCAACTCGCGTCCGGAAGCGTCTCCTCGCCGAGCCGCCGCCCACGCGGCTTCCATGCGGACTTCAACGTCCGGATGGTCCTTTGCCAGCACGAGCAGTTCCGCGCGAGCCGGTTCGGAAATGAACGGAATCGCGGCGGTCGCGCTGTGAGCGAAGCTGAAGTCATCGTCGTCGCGACTTGTTAGCCACGCGCGCAGAATCTCAATTCCTGCGGGCGAGTTAAACGGATGCTTGGTCAAAGCCGCTTTGCGCGTCAGTCGGTTGGTCCAATCGAGATACGCCACCCGCGCGAAGCCATCGGGCAAAGGCTTGCTCAGGCGACGAATGAAGTGCGGCAGAATCGGGTCTGTCTCCTTCAGCTCATCGAAGACGGCCGGCCACAGATAGCCATCGCATAATGCCGGATTGGTGACGGCCGTAACGATGCGATCCAGCCCGTCTTCGTCTCCGTATCGTGCGAAGATTCTGAGCGTGGTGAGCAAGTCGCCTTCACGTTCTTCAGCGGTGGACAGCCGCGCGTCATAGGCTTCAATGAGCAACGGGATGCCGCGCCGCGTCAATTGATGAAAGGCATCCGTCTCCAGCACCGACTGATAGAGACCGACCAATTCACGATAGTCGGGATCGGCGTCGCCACCGAGAACAGGCTTCTCGACGAAGTCACGCATGACATCAATGAGTACGCCCGCATCGAAGTACGTCGTGAGCAGGTACTCGCCAAGTTGCCGCATTTCTTCCCGCAAGTTGCCACCGGGAGCAACTCCGCGTTTCAAGGCGTCATGAAAAGCATGTGTGTCGTTGATCAAGTCGAGATTCCAAAAGTCTGGGCGAGAGTGGCGGGAGAGTAGGTGGACGTGATTTCAACGTTCGGTGTTCGCTCGTTTAACCGCGTGGGCAACGCCCCGCGCGTTGGGCGATGCAACATGTCGCCACGTCACTCGACGCGCGGGGCGTTGCCCACGCGGTTAAACGAGGCAGGCGCTGAAGCCGAACGCGCGGCGGGATTCTAGCCGCTGCCGGACGGGATGTCCCGGCGGGCACGCCCTCGCTTACGCTTCGGGTTGGTGTGAATTCAAAGCGTCACACTTCGGAGATCAGCACGATTCCGACGAACACGTCGTAGACGGCGTGCGTTCCGACGGTGATGCCGAAGCCGCGCAGAAAGAAGAGGGCGGCGAAGAACATTCCAGCCAGAGTGCGAAACACGAAGCTGAACCACAGCGAGCGGCTCGATTGCACGCGGGCGACCGCTTCCGTCAGTAATGACAACGACTGTCCGTCAGCAGCCGGGCCGAGATAGTGAGCGAGAGAAAAGACGAGGCTCGTGAACACGATCGTCCCGCCCACCGACCAGCGATGCGGCACGAGCAACGCGCGCATCGCGGCATAAGTCACGGGGATCAGGCAGAGTCGAAAGAGGAACTCTTCGTAGATGCCCGCCCCCATGAAGGCAACCAGTTTTACGAGGAACCCACTCTGCCAGCGACTCTCCTCAACTTGCAGCGTCATTGCGCCGGCCTGCCGAAAGCAGTAATCCGTCAACTGCCCCAGCAGGATCAGCACGAAAGCGAACAGCAGGCTCTCTGCCAACATTCCGCCGAGCGTGTCCCACGACATCCGCCACGGTTGGCGACTGAGCCATTGCCACGTCAGCAGTGCCGCGACCAACACTGCGGGGAGCAGCCACAGCAAATCAACGCCGATCCGTTGCAAGCCGAGTCTCATCCACGCATCGGCTCCGTTGCGAACGGAGTTGGCATCGGCACCGCCGATCAGCCAGACGCCCAGCTCGTAGGCGAGTAGCAGTGGGAGCAAAAAGACGAGGTTGCAAAACGGCCGCCGCGTCTCGAACCAGTACTCAGTGTGAGCTGTGACCGGTGGAACGAAGGCATCGACGAACAGGTTGCGAAACGTCATGGCCAACACTTCCGAGAGCGTAGCGCGAAAGTGCGCTGCGGTTCGGCTGGTCATCGACCCCGAGTGAAGTTCCCATTCAAGATCGTTCGCACCGGCGGCAAACTCGCCCGATGAGAGTGCCGTTTGTCGTGCAGACGGCTCGCCTGCTTCGTTTAACCGCGTGGACAACGCCCCGCGCGTCGGTGGCGTGATCCGTTCCGAACGCGCGGGACGTTGCCCACGCGGTTAAACGACCGATCATTCGAGTTCGTCTTTTGTCAAACCTTGTCGATTGCGAAAGAGGTAGCATCCATGCCGAACCATCTCGGGGTGAGGAGCCTCACTTTGGATACAGTTGCACCGAATGTGACGCCGATCCCAACTAGTAAAAGTTCAACGGCGGAGTGGAACGACAGGATGTCACACCAACCCGCAGCGTGAGCGCGGAAGTATTTGCGGGCGTCCTTGCTCACGCTGCGGGTTGGTGTGGCTGGGGTCTCGCTTCGAGTGATCTCACAGAAGGCATGTTCGATGGCTACCGACATTCGACTTAAGGATCGACTTCCCGAACTGACGGATCGCATCGTCGATACGTATCAGGAAATCGAAACGACCAATCATCTGGGCCACTGCCCGTTGCCGAGCGTCGAGGCGATCATTCAGATCGCCAACGACCTGCAGGAGATTCTCTACCCCGGCTACCGCAAGCGGCAGAATTTGCACTTCGGCAACGTCACGTATCACGTTGGAGACTTGATCGACGGCCTGCACGACCGACTCACGCAGCAGATCGCTCGCGCCCTGCGTCACGACTATCGCCGCAAGAACCAATTGTTGTGCGGAGAAGTCCAACCCGACTTTGAAGCGGTCGGACAGGAGAAGGCGATCGAGTTCCTGCAAACGATCCCCGCTCTGCGCAAGACGCTGGCCACCGACGTGCAGGCCGCGTTCGACGGAGACCCCGCCGCCGGGAATCTCGATGAGATCATCTTCTGTTATCCGGGGTTGGAGGCGATCACCGTGTATCGCCTCGCGCACGAACTGTTTCGGCTCGAAGTTCCACTGATCCCGCGCATGCTGTCCGAGTGCGCACACAGTCGGACGGGGATCGACATCCATCCGGGAGCAACCATCGGCCCGTCCTTCTTCATCGACCACGGCACGGGCGTCGTGATCGGTGCGACGTGCGAGATCGCCAGCGGCGTGAAGCTCTATCAGGGCGTGACGCTCGGCGCACTCAGCTTTGCCAAAGATGAGCAAGGCAATCTGGTCCGCAACTCGAAACGTCACCCGACGATCGAAGAGAACGTCGTGGTCTACGCCAACGCCACGGTCCTCGGTGGCACCACGACCATCGGCCGGAACTCGGTCATCGGAGCCGGAGCCTCCGTCTACGAGAGCATCCCCGCCAATACCGTCGTCACGCTGGAGAAGCCGACGCTGCGGATGCGACAAGCGTCGTGAGTTCGAGCAGCAGCACCTGCGGGACACCGATGTCGAGAACATGGATCTGGCCGGTGACGTTTGCCGCGCCAGCCATGTCGAAGCACGGCTTTCGTGCCACAAACGTCGCCGTGTGAGTGGCGCGGACGCAATCGTTCAGCCCAGCCCCGGTGTCGCAATCCAGCCCCGAAGGCAGGTCAATCGCGAGAACCTTTCGGTGTGCGGCGTTGATTGCGGCAATCGCACTGACGAACGGCTCGCGCACAATTCCTTGAGTCCCCGTACCGAGCAGCGCATCGACGATCCAGTCGGCTTGCGCTAGTTCGTCACGCCACGCGGTTGCGATTTCGGGCGCAGCTTCCACGACGGGAGTTCCCGCTCGCCGCAACACGTTCAACTCCACCGCCGCATCTCCACGAATGTCGTTCGAGGGAGTTGCGAGCAACACGCGCACGTCGATGCCACCGTTTTCGAGATGCCGCGCGATGACGAAACCATCTCCCGCGTTGTTTCCCTTGCCGCAGCAGATGGTGACCCGGCCACAGATTCCGAGGTCTCGCAGCAAGCCGGCGGCATTGCGGCCAGCATTCTCCATGAGGACCAGTCCGGGGAGTCCGAACTCCTCAATCGACCGACGATCGACCTCGCGCAGTTCCGCGCGCGTCATGACACCGACCCGTCCGCCGCACTGCTGATTCATGTGTCGCTCGACCTATTCGCAACTTGATCGCAGCGTTTCGAGAGCTTGGCGAATCGAACGCAGCGTGACGTGTTTGTCGGTCAGTACGCGCGATGTGGAGGTATCGGCGAAGCGTTCCTTAAAGTCTCGGTGCTTCTTCGACAACACCATGACGATGGGAGTACCTGATTTGCGGCAGGCGGCAGCGATCTTTTCGTAGGCGTGTGAAGCTTCGTCGCCGTCGCCGAGAGCCTCGGCCATCAGAATCAACCCCTGCGGAGGATCGGATGTGATCCGACTCATGGCCCGCTGCACATCGCGCAGGAGCAACACACGATAACCGTGCTTGGTGAAGTATTCTCGCAGCGAGTCCTGTTGCTGCGTGCGGTTCTCGACGCAGAGTACGGTCGGTTGTGCTCCCTTGACCAACGCGGCAGGCAATTCAACATCAGAAGCGGGGGCGACAGGCTCGGGGGCGGTTGATTCAGCGCGTGTCGAATCACCCCGCAGGCCACTCACTTCCGTTCGCGCTCCGACGATCGTCTGCAAATCGCGAATGACTTCCGTCGGCGACTGATAGCGTTCGTTGGGATTGATCTGCATCAACTGGTTGATGATCGCCATGACGGCGGGAGGGATCGAAGGATCAACCTGCCGAATTGGGCGGATGTTGCGATAGCGACTCGGCTGCTTGCGGTCTTCGCGGCTCTTCGACGGCGGGTAGGGAGCGACGCCTGTCAGCAATTCGTAGAAGATTGCGCCGAGAAAATAGAGGTCGCTACGAGGGTCGTTGTCCGGTGCGTTCGTGCTGCGTTCCAACGTCGCGTATTCAACCGCACGATCGACTTCCTCCTCCATGGAGGAGAGTCCGGCGTCTTGGCCGGCCAGCCCGAAATCGACGAGCTTCGCCACTCCCTGCGCGCTGAGTAACACGTTGGTCAACTTGAGATCGCGATGCGTCAGCCCGAGCTTCAGGGCGTATTCGAGTCCCTCGGCGATGTCGAGCGCGTATTTGGATGCCTCAGCAACCGAGAACTTGTGTCGGCTTCTCAGCAGCTCGCGGAAGTTGCCTCCCTCGATGAACTCCATCGAGAGGTAATGTTGGCCACCTTCGCTGCCGACTTCGTAGATCGGGACGATGTTTTTGTGTTTGAGTCGCTTGCCGAGTTCCCCTTCACGACGGAACAAGTTCACCGTGCGCGGGTCTTCGGCCCAACGCTGCCTCAACACCTTAATTCCGATCATCTCGCCATCATCGACTGAGACGCCGCGAAACACGCGGGCAAAGCTGCCGGAGGCGTTTCGGTAGAGCAGTTTATACGGCCCCAATCGCAAACCGTCCGTCTCCCGCTTCTTCAACTTGGAGACTTGGTATGGAGTGAGGTAATGCCGCTGCTCGATCTCACGAATCAACGCGTCGATGCTCGGCCCGCTGGCTTGGATCCGGGCCACGCATTCCTGCAACTGCGCCGCTTCGATCAGCTTGGATCGCGTTAGAAAGCTCTGAAAGTTTTGCAGGCTGGAAAACGGCATCGCGGTCAGACTCGTTACATCAACAAAGTGGAAGCCAAGAGTTGCGGCTCAATTCGCCACCCGACTCTCCCGCTGTCGCAATCTACAGCTCAGGAGGTTCAAAGTACGAGCGAACGGAGACAATCGTTTGCCGACACAATCGTCAAACTTGGACTTCCTTGATGTCGAACAGCCGTTCGAGCTTGGTCATGCGCAGGACTTCGCGGACATCCACCGAGGGATTGTAAATTTCGACCTTCTCGACCCGCTTCGCGATCGTGGACAGGACGCCCAACATCCCGCTGGGGACGAGTTGCACGCCACTCAAATCAAAGGCCATCGTTTTCACACCATGCTGTGCAATGAGGTCGAGCAATTGCTGCCGGTACTCGGCGATGCAAACTTCGTCGGGCACATCCTTGCCTCCAAACCCCACCACCGTCAACTCCCCAGTCTGGTAAACTTTAAGCACGTTCGGGTTGGCGAGTACTCCCATTTTGAATGACGAACCCGCCTCTTCCTGCTCATCGTGAATGCTCTCGCTCACAGTGTTGCTCCTAGCGTTTCAGAATCAGGGAAGTCGAGTTTGATTTTCGACTCAAATAATGAGAATGAATGACTCGCGGAACTATATCGGCCGACTGTAAGCGTTGCCAACCGCGATCTGCGAAGGAGACGATTTCGGGTGCAATCGCCAATGTTTGGTCACCCACCGAAAGACTGCGGGGTCAGCATTGCAGGGAAGATCGCCCTGTCGCTCGGCGAATCGATGAGGCGAGTTGAACATTGTTTCACCGCTTCCAATAATCCCGGCCCGCGAATGACAACCCAAAATGGTCGTGACCTCACCGAGCGAATCCATGCCGAATGCCTTGCCACAAAATCGTGCCACTTCTCAAGTCCCCGATGCCGAGGGCCGGTTCGGGGAGTTCGGACGCAGATTCGTTCCCGAGACGCTCATGCACGCTCTCGAAGAACTGACCGTCGAATACCAGCGTGCCATTCAAGATTCGGAGTTCAACCGCCGGTTGAACGAGATGTTGCGAACCTTCGTCGGTCGGCCGAACCCGCTCTACTTTGCCGAGCGACTCTCCGAAGAGTGCGGAGGTGCCAGGATCTTCTTCAAGCGGGAAGACCTAAACCACACGGGTGCCCACAAGATCAACAACACGATCGGTCAGACTTTGCTCACTCTGCGTATGGGCAAGACACGCGTGATCGCCGAAACGGGGGCGGGTCAGCACGGTGTCGCCACCGCAACGGCGTGCGCCCGATTCGGGTTGCCGTGCGTCGTCTACATGGGTGAGGAAGACATCCGTCGCCAGAAATTGAACGTCTTCATCATGCGAACGATGGGGGCCGAAGTCCGTCCGGTGACGAGTGGCTCGCGGACGTTGCGCGATGCGATCAACGAGGCCATGCGCGACTGGATGGCCTCCGTCGAGAACACGCACTACATCCTCGGCTCGGTCGTGGGGCCGCATCCGTTTCCGATGATCGTGCGCGACTTTCAAGCGGTGATCGGGCGAGAGACTCGGCAGCAGTGCCTCGAAACGATCGGCCGCCTCCCCGATGAAGTCGTCGCATGTGTCGGCGGCGGCTCCAACTCAGCCGGGATGTTCCATCCGTTCGTCGATGATGTCGGCGTCAAACTGACTGGCGTGGAAGCAGGCGGACGTGGTGACAAAGCGGGCGACCACGCGAGTACGCTCAGCTTCGGCACGAAGGGCGTTCTGCACGGCAGCTACAGCTACGTGCTGCAAGATGAGGACGGCCAGACGATGGATGTCCATTCGATCTCAGCCGGACTCGACTATCCCGGCGTCGGTCCCGAACACAGCTACTGGCATGACACGGGCCGCGTGAAGTACGTCAAGATTCGCGACAATCAGGCGCTGGAGACCGTCGGCAAGGTCGCTCGCATGGAAGGGATTTTGCCAGCGCTGGAAAGCTCCCATGCGATCGCCTATGCGCTGGAACAAGCGAAACGCCGCAAGCCCGAGGAAGTCATCGTCGTCTGCTTGTCGGGACGCGGCGACAAGGACGTGAACGAAGTGGCCCAACTCACCGGACAAGTGCTGTAACCGTCGGTCAAGAAATCTTGTAGGACGGGCACTCTTGCCCGTCGTTTTAGTCGAAGTCCAACGGGCAAGAGTGCCCGTCTTATTTTTCTTCAACAGGCTGCCAGCGCTCCCTGACAATCTTCCCAGAAAGCCTGATCCGTGACTCAAGCCTCGCGCATCGCCCATGTGTTTGCTCAACGCGCCCAGCAGGGGCATCTCGCGTTCATGCCATTTATTGCTGCTGGCGATCCCGACATGACCACGACTGGTCGCTTGATTCGCGAACTGGCCGCAGCGGGAGCGGACTTCATCGAGGTCGGCTTCCCCTACAGCGATCCCATTGCCGATGGGCCGGTGATTCAAAGCTCGTACACGCGAGCACTCAACAAGCATTTGAAATTGAAGGACATCTTCAGCGGTGTCGCGGCAGTGAGCACGACTGTGAGTTGCCCGCTCGTCGCAATGGTTTCGTATGCGATCATCTTTCGGACAGGGACCGAATCGTTCGTGATGCAGGCGCGCGCGGCAGGCTTCTCGGGGCTGATCGTCCCCGATTTGCCGGGCGATGAATCGAGTGAGTTCGCCGCACTGGTCGCTCGGCAGGAGATGGACCTCATCCAACTGGTCGCTCCCACGACACCGGTTGATCGTGCGGCGCGGATCCTCAAAAATGCCACCGGCTTCGTTTACTGCATCGCTGTCGCGGGAACGACCGGTGCAAGGGCTGAGTTGGCTCCGCAACTGGCGGAAATGCTGAAGTCACTGCGCAGCCAGACCTCGCTCCCGCTGGCCGTCGGCTTCGGAATCAGCAGTCCCGAGCAAGTCGAGCAACTCCGAGGACTGGCCGACGGCGTCATCGTTGGCTCGGCAATCGTCCGGCATCTCGAAGCACTGGCCACCAACGGCGACGCAGCCAACACCGATACCGTCATGCAGCAGATCGCCGAGTACGCAGGCAGCATCGCGCAAGCCGCTCACACATCGCGGTGAGCGCGTCGTCGGACGAGTTCGGCTCGCCGGTCTCGCACGGCTCCTCTCACCCCCGCTTGGAGGCGATGAAGTACAGCCCGGCGTAGACCTTGGGGTCAATCAGTTTTCCGGCCGCCGCTTGCTCGACCAGCCAGCGTTTGATCGTCCTCAATTTGGGAGTGTGGACTTCGATCTGTTCGTGTTCAACACCTCCACCCGCTTCCACCTTGCTGACGCCACGCGCGAAAAAGTACGAGACCACCTCGGACGTGAGTCCGGGCGATGACGGGCAATTGGCGAGATGTTCGAGTTGTTCAGCGTGATAGCCGGTCTCTTCGATCAGTTCCCGCAGGGCCGACAGCGCGAAGGCTTCATCCTGTTGACCGGGCACGTCACCGCTGAGACCTGCGGGGAGATCGATCACGCGGCAACCGACCGCCGGGCGGAACTGGTCGGTCAACACAAACTCCCGCGCGTCGGTGACAGCGATCACTGCAACCGCCCCGCGCGCGTTGCTCCGTTCGACAAACTCCCAACGTCCCGCACGAACCAGCCGCAAAAACTTCCCTTTGCCCAACACCTCGCGATTTTGCTTCTTGGCCAAGATATCTCCTTCCGAAAGTCCCGCGTTATGAAACGCCCTTGATGAGTCGCCACACTACAGTCCCCGTACAAGACGGCAAGCGATGCTTGTCGCATACGGACGCAAAAATCGTGAACTCAGCTTGGAACTCTCTCATGACGCCGCCACTTCGCGAAATCGCCCGGACAGGAATTCGAGTCACTCCGATCGCGATGGGCTGCTGGCCGATTGCGGGGATCACGAGCATCAACGTCACCGAAGCGGAAAGCTTCGCGACGTTGCAGGCGGCGGCGGACAGTGGCGTCAATTTTTTTGACTCCGCGTACTGCTACGGTCTGCACGGGAAGAGCGATCGCCTGATTGCCCGCGCTTTGGGGCATCGTCGCGATGAGCTGGTCATTGCGACTAAGGGAGGCATTCACTGGGAAGATGGCATCCAAAAGAAGGACGGTCGGGCTGAGACGCTGTTTCGCCAGTGCGACGAAAGCCTGCTTCGTCTGAACACGGATCGGATCGATCTCTTCTATCTGCACGCACCCGATCCGAAAACGCCGCTCGTGGAGTCGGCCGCAGCAATGCAACGCCTGCAGGACGCCGGCAAGATTCGCAGCGTCGGGCTTTCCAACGCGAGTCGAGAACAACTCGCCGAATTTCACGCTGTCTGCCCACTCGCCGCATATCAGCCGCACTACAACATGCTGCAACGCGAGATCGAAGCGTCACAGTTGCCGTGGTGCGTCGAGCATGGGGTCTCGGTGACGATCTATTGGCCGCTGATGAAGGGCCTGCTGGCGGGGAAGCTGCCGCGCGATTTTCAATTCGATCCGAAAGACGGTCGCCGCAAGTACCCGATGTTTCAGGGGGACGAGTGGCAAAAGAACCAGGACTTTCTGGATGCTCTCCGTCCAATCGCACTCGAGGCGGAAACGACCGTCGCGCAGGTCGTGTTGAACTGGACGATTCAACGCACGGGGATCACGGTCGCGCTCTGCGGAGCCAAGCGTCCGGAACAGATTCGAGACAACGCCGCAGCGATGACGTGGAGTCTCGCGCCGGACCAGATCGCGCGCATCGACCAAGCGATCGCCGCGCGCGGCCCGATTGTTTCACGTGCGGCGGTGTGACTTGCTTGCGCGGAGGGGCGCGTGACTGGGAGCGACGAAGCGCCGACTCCAGCCACACTTCTCACACACCACGTCGCTGCCAATCGGCCGCTTCTGCCGACGGCGCGATGTCCTCAGAACTTCAATCATTTTTGATTCAGCCGCAGAGTCTGCCCGGTCGATACGGTTGGCAGGCGGATCGTCTGAAGATGGTTCGGCCCTGTCGTTCATTCGCTGAATGCCGCCCGTGGTTGAATCCGTCCCGTGCCCATCACTCGCGCATCGCTGTCTCGTGGATTGCTGTCTCGCAGCAGTGTCGTCGCACGGCTGTGGGTGATCGGCGCGGTCGTGTCGTGCCTCTGCTTGAGCGGCTGTGTCGGCAAGTCCCGCCGGTCCATGACTCAGTTCCTGCCATCCGTGTCTCAAACGTGGTGGCCAGGGACGCGCGACGAATCGATTGAGCAAGCCGAACCAGACGAGCCATCCGTCACGGCGAACGTGGCGACATCGGTCGATTCGTCTGAAACGGCCCGAGACGAGAATACGTCGAGTTTGCACGGCCTCGCTCATTTGCGACTCAAGCCACTGGCCAAGGGAAGTGCAGCGAATGGTTCGGTAACGGCTCATGGCAGCGGGCGAACCACCTTGCCGCCCACTGAGCATGAGCGACAAGCAGCTCGGCGAGAATTGGCGACGGCCAACTCTACGGGCCTGCCTCAGGCCGACGATAATGGCGATCAGCTCGAACGACTGAAGGCCGCACTGAACGAAGATGCGCGTCGCACGACAAGCGAAAATCCCGCAGTCACCGTTTCGAGCGACGCACGGGCGCGAGTCGAATCGTTGCTTGACCGCGCGCGACGCCTGTTCGATGTCGGACAACTGACCGATGCCAAGCAAACCGCGCAGATGGCTCAGGAATTGGGTGAGTCCGCGCGACTCGACTTCTCACCCGAGGAAGAGCGGCCGATCGACCTCGTCCATCAGATCGACGATCAGTTGCAGGCGACTCAGGCTACGGTGGACGACGACGCGCAGCAGGAAACAGACCGAAAAGACATTGCCGCGATCAATCCCACAAAGACGACCCCGGCAAATGCAGGAGCAGAGGACACGAACGGCCGCTCGTGGTTGCGAGGCCGGAGCATCAATGTCTTTCGCCGTGATGCAAAGTCGTCCGCCAACGAACCGTCTCCAGTGACACCGAATGCGTCCGTCCAAATCAAAGTCGGACCAACTCGAATCGCTGCGGATCTCTCGACTGATGTCGAGTCAGACGTACAGGAGGCGACCGATTCGCACGTCGCTGTTGTGCAGGCTAATCGCAGCGTGGCACTTGCGAGGATTGGCTCTTCAGCCCATTCCGTTCGCGATGATTTCGCTGCGGCGGACACGGATCGCAAGCGGAACGAGATCGAACTTCCAGCAGATCGATCATCCGGTTTGTCGACTCGTGAGATCGACGTACAAGGCGCGGATCGAACCACCGAAAGCTGGACGGAATCCACCGCACGAGCCGTCGCAACCGAAGAGGCATTCGCGTCGCGGAACAACATGGCCTCGGAAAACGTCCCGCAATTGCTGGTCGATGACTCGGAAACAACTCCACCCGCGCTGGAAGAAGTCCGTCCGATGTCACCGTTTCGCAACGTGGCCCGGACGGGGAAACCCGCTCGCCTCGCCCGTGTCGAACGAGACGAGCCACGAGTCTCCGCCACAGCTTGGGCCGTCGCCAGCGCCGCGTTGATCGTGTGCAGCCTGCTCGCCGTTACGTTCTATCGCCGGTGAGAAACAGTTAGACGTTTGATGAGTCTGTTTACCAGTCAAACGCGCGGGGCGTTGCCCACGCGGTGATACCTCGCGCGGCCGAGCCTGACACTAACCCCGAAGTGTCAACGAGGAGGTGTGTGGCGTTCCTCGCTTACGCTTCGGGGTTAGTGTCAGGCTCGGCCGCGCGAGACCCACCGGTTCCTCACGGCTGCGACGAAAGATCAATCAACATCGCAGACCGGGTTTGTTGGCGAGCCAGTTCTTCCGCGAGCGTTCTCTCCAGCGTCGCGTTGACAGCGGCCCCCTCAAACAGGACATCGAGGTTCGTCAGAACGATGCGGTCTCCCGGCGCGAGACCACTCGTAATGAGAGCCATGCCGTTCAGGATACGGGCGACGAGGACCGGCTGCTGCGTCACTTTGCCGTCTCGCTCGATGAAGACTCGCCCGTTGGAGACCGCATCACGCGGTACGGCCAACACGCGATTCAGCACCGGTCCCTCAACACGCGCGTGGACAAACGTGCCTGGCAATAGGGGTGTGATCTGTGTTGTGTTCTCAACCCGGATGAAGACCGTGGCTGTGCGAGTCTGCTCGTCCGCCTTGGGTGAAACGCGGACGACGTGTCCGGTCCACCGCGGCTTGGAAGTTTCATTCTCAGCCAGTGCGACAGCCGGATAACGCCGCTCGAGAACATCGGGGAGGAGCTTCGCGTAGTCATCGAGTGTGACGGCGAGCGGGATTTCGACCTCGGAGACCGCTGTGATCGTGACGAGCGGCTCACCGACGCGCACGTATTGACCTCGTTCCACTTGCACCGCGCTAAGCACGCCGTCGAACGGCGGACGAATGAACGTCCGTGCCAGATCGAGCGTGCTGAGTTTGAGGTCGGTCGTGTGGCTCTCGATCATTCGCTGAGTCTGCTCGCGCCGCAGCGGGAGCAGGTCGCGTTCATTGTGGCTTTGGATTTTGGCTTTCTCGTACTGACGCAATTCCATCTGTGCCCGCCGCAGATCGCTCTCGGTGTTGATCCCTTGCTCACGCAGTTTGGCCGACTTCTTGTACTCGCGCTCGGAGTCCTCCCAGTCGGCCACGATCTTCTCGTAGACGCGGGCGAGGTTCGCCTCTTCCTGCTCGACCCGGTTCAAATCGGATTGGTCCGCCGCCAACCGGTGCCGCGCCGCCGCGACGCGCTCTTCGTAGGAACTCGGATCGATCCGCACGAGCAAGTCGCCGTCAAGGTTCTCAACGCCGTTGTTATTAAAAGCCTGAAGCGCAAGCGAAGCATCCGCCGAGCGCGGTCCCTTCACCCTCAATCCGACCTTGAGCTGCATGAGAATCTGTGAGACCTCACCCGCCACTTGAGCCGACAACACAACCTCTTTCTCAGGACGAGCGGTGCCAAAGGCATTGACGATCTCGCGCAGATCGACCGACTGAACGGTGAAGGTCTCGACGTTGTACTGTCGGTTGGAGGCCGCCTTCAGTTCCGGCGGCTGCCGCAACTGAGACAGCCCGTAACTTCCGACCGCTCCCGCCGCCAGCACGAGCGCTGAGAGCAACAGCGACTTGAGCAGGCGTCGATCGGCGGGAGGCTGATGAGTCGTCACGAGGGAGGTCTCGGAATGGAATCGGCATTTGGCAGAACGATATTCGGCAGGACTATAGACGCGGGGGCGAGGCTTTGCCTCAGACCAAAGTAGCCATCATCGCTCCGCGTGATGAGATTCAAGTGGGGTACGTGGCCGCCCAAGAGCTTCACAACTGGCAACTCTCTAAATGTCCTCATCGCGAATTTCCAATGACCGGGGACCAAGGACTGATGGACCTTCTTCCAAAACCGCTCGGACATCGGCTGCGGGGACATCAGCAAACGTACGGACTTCGCCCAGTTTCACTGGCAGGACAAACCGCAGGCTGCCAGCGACCGTTTTCTTATCGAGCTGCATCCGGGCAAGAACGTCTTCGGTTGAGAAGTTGACTCCGGCGGGAAGTGTGATCGGAAGTTGAAGCGCTTGCAGCAGGTCACGCTGTCGCGCGGTGAGGTCGGAGCCAATGAGGCCACGTCGTTCGGCAAGGCGGCTGGCGTACAGCATCCCGATCGAGACGGCTTCACCGTGCAGCATCTGACCGTAACCGCTGAGCGCTTCAAACGCATGGCCGAAGGTGTGGCCGTAGTTCAGCATGGCGCGGAGACCAGTCGCTTCAAACTCATCCCGCTCAACCACGTCTGCTTTCAGGCGACAGCTTCGTGCGATGATGTGCCTCAACACGTCGGGCCTGCGCTCGTGGATTTCCTCGACGTGGTGTTCGAGGTACGCGAAGAACTCCGCGTCGAGGATCACGCCGTACTTCACCACTTCGGCCAGACCTGCGCAGTACTCGCGGTCGGGGAGTGTCTCCAACACGGCGGTGTCAATGAAGACGCCGATCGGTTGATAGAACGCTCCGATCATGTTCTTCGCGCGCGGATGATTGACGCCGGTCTTGCCTCCGACCGAACTATCGACGGCCGACAACAACGTGGTGGGAATCTGCGCGAACGGCAACCCGCGCGTGTACGTTGCGGCGATGAAGCCCGCCGCGTCGCCGACGACTCCACCACCGACCGCGACCACCAGCGTGCGGCGATCGGCATTCATCGCGATCAACCGGTCGTAGACTTTTGTGACGACATCGAGCGACTTGGACGGTTCGCCCGCTGGCAGCACTTCCGTTTCGCAGCGCCAGCCTCGCGCGAGCAGGCTGTCGCGCACCGTGGCAGCGTGCGAAGAAACGAGGTTGGAATCGGTCACAATCAGCGCTGAACCTGCCACCGGATGTTTGTTCTCGGCGAGCCAAACACTGCCAGCGGGCGGCGGCTGTTTGCAGGTCATCGACGACATGCCATCGCGTTCGATCCACCAACGCGTGAGGAACTCGGCGCAGTGCGACAGCCGGTGACTAACGATCGGAATCTGATACCGACGCGGCCCAAGCTCGACGTTCACGACGATTTCATCAGCATGTTCAACGAGAGACACGGCGGAACTTTCACAATGAGAATCGGCTGCGGGAACGCACGGATTGTGACGCGAGAGACGCGGGTCTCACAAGGGACCGTTCGGATCGGCCTTGCGTCATCACGCGTCACGGAAGTCGTCACCGAGGATTCGTGAACGCGGCAGCCTTGATCTTGTTCGATCAACGCTGGAAAAGCCGACGCCCCGGCTACCCGAAGGTAGCCGAGGCGTGCAAGCTCTGTCGCAGCTTCGGCGTTGATTTGGTGGGCGGAGCAAGTCGGGCGGCTGATTTGCTCGACCATGTGGTCAAGGTTCCGCGCAATGATGATGTGTTCCCTCGTCGAACTCCCGGGGCGTTGCCCACGCGGTTAAACGAAGAGACGTTCTACTGCACGGCAGCGAACATCCGTGGCGCGGCGCGGAAAGCCGCAAGGTTTTCGGTGGTGCTGAACAAATGGAGGCGGTGGCGGAACCAGACGGCGTGGTCGAGCGAGCCATTTGCCACGGCAGACCCTTGTCTGACGGCCACGACATCCAAGCCGCCGGCCATCGGGGCATACAGTTCCGGGTTCGCTTGGAACTTCGTCAGAGCTTCGCCCGAACTGAAGCGGTAGACCTGCGATTGGTACTCGAATGAAAATTCATCGAGTGCCTCGGTAAGGCGTCGGTCGTCGCGAATGGCCACCGGGCAGAAGCCCTTCAGTCCGTCTGCCAGTTCAATGAAACCGGTTTCGGGGGTTCCGGAATTGGCTGCGGCGAGAGTCGCCTGCTCACCCTTCACCCAATCCAAACCCGTCAACTCATCGGCGTCGGCCGACTTTGTTTCGGGGCGGTTGTCGTCGTCGATGAAGACACTGGCCAATTCATCGGAATGGTCGCTGCTTCCGCTGGACGGTTTGGGCGGACCGGAGGGCGACGGTAACGCAACGTCGGCATCCCAAGCGGCATTGGGCACCTTTTGAAGGGCCGCGACCTCCGCCAGAGAGGCGACTTCCAGACTAGCCGTACGCGAAGCGGTGGTGGTGGTGGTGGTGGTGGTGGTGTGAGTTCCAGCGATGGGCGAGACGAACGGCCCATCAGGGACGATCAACGGTTGCTCGAACTCCGAGAGCGGGTGTTGGCGCGGATGTTCGTGTTCAGCCACGACAATGGTGCGAGTCTCTGGTTCGCCGTCATCGAAGAACGGTAGTTCTTCATCGTCCGGCAAACGGTCGCGCGGCCGGGAGGCCGCAGCTTTGGCCGCTCGCGTCGTAGCGACCGCATCGCGAATGGAAGCGTCGCGGGCCTGAGGCGGCAGAAATTCCGAGGCATGAACCAGCGACGGTTCAGTAGATGACGAGGGCAGCGCTGTCGCGTGAGTGTCGGAGGGGAACTCCGTGGCGGCAGGTGTCGTTGTGTTGGCTCGCGTCATCGCCAATTGCTCGGGGGCGGCGACTTCACTTGAAACTTGTGCCTCCAGCGAAGCGAGTTGGCTGGCGAGCGGCTTGTTGTTTGGGTCGAGCGCCACGGCACGGCGGTAACATTCCAACGCTTGCGGTTGTTCACCTCGTTGCATGTGGACGTAGGCTAAGTTTGAAAGTGCGTGGCTCTCACTGTTGATCTTACGGAACGTTGCCAGGCTCTCTTCAAAACGGCCCTGATGACCGAGAGCCAGTGCGAGATTGTTGACGGCGCGAGTATTCTCCGGCCGCAGTTTGACCGCTTCCGTGAGCAGTCCCTCGGCCCGTGAGTAGTCTTGCTGCATAATTGCCGAGTAACCCATGTCCGTCAGCAGGGACGCATTGTTGGGATCGAGTTTTCGGGCGTGCTCAAAGTACTTCTTCGCAGTGGCGTGATCGTTCAGTTGAGTGCTGACAACTCCCATGCGGTGAGCATAGAGAGGAACTTCGGGTGCCCGATGCTGGAGAGATGCATAGAGGTTGCTCGCTTTGGCGAAGTCCTTCTCTTGTTCAGCCTTCAACGCGAAACGGTACTCGTCCGCCACGGAATGCTTTCGGGCGACTAACGGAATCGCGGACAGTTTGCCGGGCAAACTCGCGCAGCCGATCGTTCCCAACGGAGCACAGGCCAACAACACGCCGATCCCGGCTGTTCTTACGAATCGCATGAGTCTCTTCCCCCCTCGAACACGGCTGGAACGTCCGAACCGCGCTGGTTCCTGCCGATCCATGCCAGTCAGCCGACGGCACCCCGAAATCCTTCGACGGCCGATCTCCGCCGATGCACTTCGGGTCGCATCTGTTGTATCGGTTGTGCCGACTTTAAGGTTCAGATAAAAGTCGCGCAAAGTAGAGGATGGAGGGCGAACAGCCGGAAATCAGCGTCTCGAAAACGCCAACCGGCAGCGTGCCTCCACACAATTCGTCATTTCTCTGTGTCACGCCAAGTCTTCGCACCCGATCGTTCCTACGGATGGGATCGTCATGGTCAACCGCTCGACGGATTTCATGTCGGTGCAGGATGGCTCCGCTGTGGAGGACCGCTCACTGCGCGTGCGACTGAGAATGTCAGACGGTCTCTCGGTGCGGGCAGGACAAATCCGCTTGGCAATTGTTGCCTTCAGCCTGGCGGCGGTCGCTCTGAATTGGAGCGTGCCGGGTTTCGAGGCTGCTTCGCCGGGATTGGCTGGCTGTGCCGCGCTGCTTTGGCTAACGAACGGCATCGTGGACGAGCGCGATCTCCGTGCGACTCGTTTTCAAACTGGCCGCTGCCACACCGGCGCGTTCAACGCGTGGAAGTGGGGTGCTGGTGTACCGCTGCTGTTTGCGGTGTGGTCGTGCGTGGATGACACGTTTTGGATCGGGTGGTCTCTGTTGGGAGCCGCTGCCGTCGGGCGAGGGCTGGATTGGGTTCGAGGCTCACGGTGGCCGACGAACCTCACGCGAGACCGCTCGTTCGTGTGGTGGCTGAGTCTGCTCGGACTGTCCGTCGCAGCGACGTTGCTCGGTCCGAATGGGATGCCGTGGATCGAACAAGTGCGAGTGGAATTCATTCTCACCGGCAATTGGCTCGGCGATGCGCTCGTCCAAATCACGAGCGTGGAGTCGGCCGCGTTTGCGATGACGACGGGCAACGAGTGGGACGCAAGGTGGTGGCGATCAGCGTTTCTTGCGGGCGTCGCAGGGGGTGGAGTCTGGTGGCTGACATTGCAAACGGTGAAACAAAGTGGACGTTGTTTTGCGTCGGCCGAAAAGCTGGTGCTACTGCTCTTCACCATTCTCTTCTGGTGGAAGCCCGATCTGGGTGAATGGTTCGTATTAGCGTGGGCCATCGTGCTGGCTCCACATCTCGCGGACTTGGTCGAGCGTTGGGATGTGGCAATCGAGACCGTTCCTGGTGAGCCGGAATGCGCTAGCGTCCGGTTCGGACACAAGAACAACGACAAACCGGACACTAGCGCGTTCCGGCTCATCATCGCACCCATCGAAGTGAGTGCCATTGGGCTGACGCCGCCCGGCTCACCAGGAGCCTTACTCAACACCGAGGTGACCGGACCAATGACAACGTGCGGACTGAGTGCGGGGATGCTGCCTGACTTCGCCCTGGGTTGGTGGGTCAAGACGTTTCGGGTTGCTGTTGCTCGAATGATTCGCGGCGTGTGGCGGCTGGCTCGTGATGAAGACCCGCTGAGGTTGGACGTTGGCCGCTCGCAGACTGCCTCAACTGTTTTGATACCGTTTTTAGCGATTTTTGTCTTAGCCGCAGGGATTTGGTTCGTGCAGCATGCCGGGGCGGGACCGGTCTGTGACATGAAATGCGTCCCGCGCGTCAGGCCGGTTCGCGTCTCACCACTGTTCGATGAAAAAGCGGTCGTGAGCGATTCGGAATTGAACCGAGTCTTCACCAGTTCGTCGTTGGCGGAGTCGTTTCGGTCGGGCGAATCATTGGACGGTTTGTGCGTGGCACCCATTCATGACGATTCGGATCCGGACCAAGCTGGCCGTGGCGAGTGTCCTCGGGGACGTGATCTCGCGCGATCCCTCGCCGCAGCAGGATGGATTGGACTCACGACGGACTCGGTTCTGCGATCGGCGGATGGAGTACGTTCGATCGGCACGTTACTGCAACAACTGCGGAATGAGTTCCGCCTGAAGACCACGAGGATGGAACAGCATCCCTGCGCGGAGTCGATGCTGGCGTTCGCGTTCTATTTTCCGGAAACGCGCCGCTGGACTGATGCGGACGGAATGCCGGTCACGTTCGACATCCTTGTCGCGCGCGTCCTGAGTCCTGAAGCGACTGCTGACCGCGAGTCCTTCACCGAATTGGATCGACTCTGGAGTCTCGCCGTGCTGCTGCGGATTGACGATCAGCAGTCGCTGCTCAGTGCGGCAAAGCGGTCGCTCGCGGTCGCCAGACTCCAACTCGCCACTCGGCAGTTGTGTGAGGCTCAAAGTCGCGACGGAAGTTGGAACGAGTTTTGGCAGGACGAGGCGCAGTCGCAAACGGCCGTCCAATCAGGATCGAATGTGCGGCTGCTCATCACTGCCCGCACGCTCGCTTGGTGGGGACTCAGCCCGCGCGAAGCACTGCCGTCTTTAGAGGTGCGTGCGCGAGCGGCGCGCTGGTTGTGCGATCAGTTTGAAGTGATCGTCCCCGCACACGACGAGCGGGACGTAGTTCCCGGCGTCGAGGCGATTCGTCTCGGTGGTCGCCCTGTACAGACCGCGCGGACACCTGTCCGCTCTGCCGCTCTCGCCGATGCGGCGGTGGCTGTCGCTTTGTGGCGCGGCCGCACCGCCGCGGTCGCCTTTCGAGAAGAACAACTTCATCGCAACAGCAGCCGCTCTGATGAAGGCCGGCTCTCCGCCATCCGTGTTGATTCTGATGGCGAATGAGCCGCAGGGCGCTAGCCCCGGTTGAAATTCGCCACAACCGGGGCTAGCGCCCTGCGGCTCATGATGGTCATCCAACACAAATGGCAGAGAGCCTGAAGGCCCCAAAGATCGGGTGGCCGCTGAACCTGCGAAGGTTCGACCAGCCCTCCGTTGAATGAAGCGTTGGCCCCTGCGTGCAACGTGGCCGAGTTGACATCCCCATAAGTTGTGGCAATTATCTCGCCCCACTCGTTCCGCGATTTTTGCGTGAAATACCGACGAACCTTTCGTGTTCGCTCAGGGTGATTGGCAGACTTCACCTGTCGGGTGAGGTCTTGATTGTCCGTTCTCCGCAGAGGTCGTTTCCACTCTGAGGCCATCCCAACTCCGAGATCATCCCAACAAGGTTCGCTTGATGACTGGCTCGTTCAACTTCGTGAAATGTCTCGCCTGCGTAGTGTTGTTCGTTTTCGTGACGAGCATGGTGGACGCCCCGTGGCTAACCCCTTCCTCAGCCCAAGCACAGGATCAAGCGGAAGCCAAGCCCGCCAAGAAGGCGGCCGAGGAACATTCCGAAGTCGAAAAAGCCAGCTTCATTTGGTGGGTGATCGAAACGTCCGGCCCCATCGGAGTACTGATCTTTGGACTGTCGGTCTACTTCGTGGCGATGACCAGCCGACTGTTTCTGGAACTTCGCCCAGACGTTGCGATGCCTCCCGACTTAATGCAGGACATCCAGCAAAAGATGGAGAAACGTGACTACAAAGGGATCTACGCGAGCATTAAAGAGCGAGATTGCCTGTTCACCAAGGTCACGGCGGCGGGGATGGGGGAGTTGTCGGGCGGACTGGATGAGGCTCGCGACGCCATGGATCGTGTGGCCGAAGTGCAGGTCGTTGAGATGGAAAAGAAGATCAGCATGCTGGCGGTCCTTGGTACGCTCGGCCCGATGATCGGGCTGCTCGGAACGCTGACGGGAATGATTAAGAGCTTCAGCGTCATCGCTCGCTCGGACACGCAGCTTAAGGCCAGCGAAGTGGCCGGTGGTATTTCGGAAGCGTTGCTGCTGACGTTTGAAGGGGTCGCTCTGTCGTTGCCTGCGATCTATTTCTTCGCGGTGTTCAAGAACCGCGTGATGTCGATCACGGCGAACACAACTCTGCAAGCGGATGACTTCATCAAGAAGTTGGCTCAAGCCGCCAAGTCCGCTGCGAAAGCTCCAGTTGCTGCGGCGGCGGTGAAAGAGCCGCCCAAGGCCTAGGGGTGGCCAGCGAATGCTTGAGGCTTGGTGAGCCGGGTGCCGTAAGGCCCCTGATTTTTCGCCGTGGAGTCTGGAGCCTTACGGCACCCGGCTCACCAAATCTGATAGCCATACGTTTGCGTGACAACGTGACCAGTTCCCGTCGAGGTAGTTCATGTCCGGCTCGATGAATTCCGCCGCTAGTGCCGAGCCAAACCTGACGCCCATGCTCGACATGGTGTTTCAGTTGATCACGTTCTTCATGCTGGTCAGCAACTTTCAATCGGCGTCTCTGGACCTGAGCCTGAAGCTGCCCGTCGTCGGCTCAGCCCGCCCGGTCGATACCGAAGGGACCGAGGAGTTGTTGATTTTGAACATCGACAGCGAGGGGCGGCTCCAACTTTACGGTTACCCCCAAGAACTTGATCCTTATATCTCGGCGGAAGCCAAGGCCAGCCGAAGCGCTGCCAAGCAGAACAACCCGAAGTTCAAACCTGACGACGATCTGCCAGCCACGGTTGTCTTGAGAGTCGATAAGCAAGCCTCGTTCAAGTTGGTCAACAAAGTCATCACGACCTGCCAGGCCAAGGGCTTTCGCAAGTTTGCTCTCAAAGCGATGAACAAGGAATGAGTTTGCGAAAGGCGATGTCGAACATCGCAGACCAACTCACAGTGTGATCGAGAGCGATTTCACGCGGGTTCTCCCGACGCCAACACCCTTGCTCACGCTGCGGGTTACTTTTCCGCCAAGTTGAATCCCTGAGAATTGAGTTCGGGCACCATGCGACGAAGAAGGAAAAAAAAGGGAGGCCATGAATCGGTCGAACTCAATCTGGCCGCCATGCTCGACATGGCGTTCCAGTTGTTGACGTTCTTCATCCTCACCTTCAAGCCCGCTCCCATCGAAGGGCAGATCAATCTGAAGTTGCCGCCGCCGCAACCGGTCACCAACGTGAACTCGGGCCAGCAAGCAGGTAGTGACCAGCAGAACAACAGCGCCGTCAAAGGTCTCAATTCGCTGGTGATCTCCATCTTCTCGAATCCGGGTGGCAGGATCGCAACGATGGCGATCGGTGAAGGGACGGTCTTGGGTCTAACCGCATTGGAGAACCGATTGAAGGCCGTCCTTGGTCCCGATTCGGGCGCGTCGTTCGATCAGGTCATCATTCAAGTCGGTTCGAGACTCAAGTACGATGAGCTGATGAAGGTCGTCGATGTCTGTACGAGACAGACACTGGCCAATGGCGAAAAGCTGTCGAAGCTCAGTTTTGTGGAACTGCCCGAAGACGGGTAGCAATATCAGCCCGCCCCACCGCAACTCTCACTGGTCCGCGAAACATCCCGTCGAACTTTTAGTGGTCGTCGTCATTCAATGCGGTTCCGCTCTCAAGCTCCAGTTTCACCGCTGTTTTCTCGCCGTGACCTCCTGCGGTTGGTGAGCATGGTGACGTTGTTGACCTTGATCGGCCTGACGATCTACCAGACGCGCCAAGAGAAACGGGACGACGATGCTCCACTAGCCACCAAGTCCAACGAGGCGTTTGTTGAGACCCTAATCTCCGGCCCGAATGACACTCAAGCGCATCAAGAGGCGGAAGCGGTAGAACAGTTTCAAGCGGTCTCGGACAAGGCTCCGTTGGCTGCGGAAGAGATGCCTGCTTACTGGCGGTTGATGCGGTGGAGCATGACGCAGACATTCGACGAGTTGTGGGAACGTGCCCACAAAGACCGCTACCTGACACACTTGGCCCAAGCGCCGGAGAAGCATCGCGGCGAGCTGATCGCGTTGAAGCTCAGCCTGCGTCGCTCCGCCTCGTTCGAGGCTCCGAAGAATTCCGCAGGAGCCAAAACGATCTACGAGGCATGGGGAGTGACCGACGAATCTCGCGGGAACTTCTATTGCGTCGTTTTCTACGACAAGCCACCCGAGTTGCCGATTCACCCCGACGTTCACGAAGAGGCCCAGTTCGTCGGCTACTTTCACAAGTTGCTGTCGTATCAGGATCCGATGGACAAAACTCGCTGGGCACCGCTGCTGATCGGGCGAATTCGCTGGCGCGAGAACGCGGCGCGAGTCTCTTTGCAGCGCACGCGACATGTTTGGTCGTACTGGCTCTGGGGTTCTCTCGCGGTGACGGTGATGGTTGCGATTTGGACGAATCGTTACCTTGAGCGAGGACGCGCGTTGTTGACTCGGCCTGAAGAGGTAGATCACGCTTCGATCGAACACTGGCTCGACACGGGGATGGCCGAGGACGCGACACACACGAATGATGCGGCTTGGCTGCCAGAGGACGATTCTCAGGCGGGTTCAGGGAATGTCTCAAAGACGTGACCTGATTTTTTGGCGATACGGTTTGGATTTTGCCATGCGGTCCAGTGTGGCTGCATTTTTTCCCGAATGGGGGTCTGTTATGAATTTCATGGAATTGTTGCGATCGGTCATTCCCACTCCCGCTGAATTCAAGGTCAGCTTTGCCAACTGGGTCCAGGCAAACGCCAAGTTCTGGGGAGCCAGCTTCGGCGCGCATGTGGTGATCTTGCTCATTCTGGGTGTAGCGATTGGCGCACCTGCTGCGGGCAAGCTGCTTGAAGAAATCATATTCATCGACTCCGAAGTGGATACCGCCGACGAGGTGGCACCCGTCGAACATTTTGAGATTGGTGAGACACCAGTCGAGCCATCGGTTCTCAATACGGAAGCGCTGACCGAGCCACCGGCCACGATGGAACAAGACGCTCAGTACAACGATGCCTCCGCCGAGTTCGTCGAAGCGGGCGGCGGCGTGTCGAGTGGCACTACGACCGTGGGCGGCTTGGGAGTGAGTCTCGCCGCGCTGGGTGACGGTCCCGCATTGATGGGGGCATCTGGTTTGGAAGTTGGCAAGGGCGATGGTTCCAAGGGAGGATCGGGCGGTGCGGGTGAAGGCTTTGGCGGTCGCGGGTCGGGCAGTCGCGAGAAAATGTTGGCCAGCGGCGGCGGCACGGCGGACACCGAGCGAGCCGTTCACGGTGCGATGAACTGGTTGGCACGGCATCAAAACCCAGATGGCAGTTGGGGCTGCGGTCCCAAAGGATTTGCCCATCAGTGCAAAGACAAGAGCTGCACGAAGAATCTGTGGAAAACGGAGATCGAGGCCAAAACGACACCCGCCGAGTACCCGATGGCGGCGACCGCCTTCGGATTGTTGCCTTACTTCGCCGCTGGTCAGACTCATGAAACGGCTGGCACACACAAGGGAGTCGTCAGCCGAGGGCTGACTTGGATGATGCGCAATCAGAACACCAAGACCGGCCAATTGGGGACCGGCACCATGTACGAGCATGGGCTGGCCACGATCGCACTGTGTGAAGCCTATGGCTTGAGCAAGGACCGACGGCTACAGCAACCCGCCCAGTTCGCGATCGCGTTTATTGAAGACGCTCAGAACGACACGTCAGGCGGCTGGCATTATTCCCCCAATCCATCAACGGTCGGCGACACCTCCGTCGTGGGGTGGCAGTTGATGGCGTTGAAGAGCGGAGACATGGCCGGACTGAAGGTCAATCCTCAGACACTCGTGAAAGCCAAGCTCTTTCTCAAATCCGTGGCCAAAGGAAAATCGGGAGGTTTGTTTTCGTATTCACCCGAGTCGGGAGCGACCCCCACCATGTCCGCCGTCGGGTTACTGTGCAACCAATATGGCGGCATGAAACGAACCGAGCCTGCCATGATCGAAGGCCAAGCCTACGTGATGGCCAATCTGGCCGGCTCAGAGGGCAGCCCGTACTTCTTCTATTACGCCACGCAGGTCATGCACAACCTGCCCGGTAGCGAGTGGGATACGTGGAACCGTCACGCGCGGCGATTCCTCATCAAGTCACAAAACAGGTCCAATGACTGTGACAACGGGAGCTGGAAATCCGAAGGGAAGCCGCACGTCATGGGACCGGTCATGATGACCAGCATTTGCTCGCTGACCTTGGAGGTTTACTACCGCTACCTGCCGCTCTACCAGATCGATGCCAAGAGCAAGATGGACAAGAGCGAGTAGTCAGTGGTCGATTCACTCCTCCCAGCCCGCCCGGTTTCAGGTGGGCTGTTTTTGTTTCGCGGCTTGCAGTTTTGGTGGGGGCTTGATGAACTTCCCTGATCGCTTCTCTCACATCGTCGTCGCCCTGCTCTGGCGACTCACTTGTTCAAGGGCTGTCAGTATGTTTGGGCGTCACTCTCGACCCGGTTGGGTTTCGGCTTGCTTGGTTTTGGGGCTGCTCGCGGGCAGCGGTCGGGCCGAGGAACAGTACTTCGATTTCCTGCGCGGCCTGCACGACGAAGGCTACGGCGAGCTATCGATGCTCTATCTGGAGCAGATCAAAGCGCATCCCGGTCTGCCTGAGGAACTGAAGACCACTTGGGACTTGGAGATGGCGACCAGCCTGCGCGTCGCGGCCGAGGAAACGCCCAACGCCGACTTGAAGCAGAAGTATCTTGTCGATGCTCAAGTGCTGCTCGACAAGTTTTTGAAGGACCACGCGCGTCACGGCTCGGCTGCGAAGGCCCAGCTCACTTCAGGCGACATCTCGCTGTATCGCGCTCAGAATGCGCTGACGGTCGCGCTACGAGACAAGACGAAGCGCGAGGCCCTGCTGACGGAGTGTCGCAAGCTGCTGGCCGATGCCCGGCCCAAGTACGACCAAGCCGTGGCCTTGTTCAAGGCACAGATCGACGCCCCGCCAGCGGAGGGCAAGAAGGCCACCGGCAAAGTGGCGGAGCGGGAAGCGGCGGCACTGAACAGCCAGTGGCTCACCGCGCGGCTCAAGATTGCGACGGTGGACTTCAATCTCGGATTGACGTATCCCGAGGCGAAGGATCCCAAACGCAAGGAGGCGTTCACCAAAGCGGCCAAGGGATTTGATGCGATCTTTCAAGAGAATCGCTACGGTCGAGTCGGTGTCTACGCCCACATGTGGGAAGGGAAATCGCGCGAGGAGATGGAAGATTACGTCACCGCTCTCGACATCTACGACGAAGTGATGTCGGCTCAACCCGAGAAGGCGGCCGCGAACATGGCTCAATGGATGGCCATGTTTCACGAGGTCAATCGCTACCGCCTGATGTTGCTCGGTCGCACGAAAAATATCGAAAAACTCATCACCGACGCCACGATCTGGATGTCCGAGAACCAATCGCAGCGGCGGTCGAATGGCTATCAAGGGATCGCATTGGAGTTGGCGAAGGCTCATCTCGAATATGCCAAGACGGCGGAAGGGCCTGCCGCCGCGAAGTCCACTCAGGAAGCGAAGCGACTGCTGACGACGATCGTGGAAATTCGGAGCGACTTCCAGAAAGAGGCCATTCTGATCAAGCGGCTGAGCAGCGGCGGCGAGGAAGCGCCACTCAACACGTTTGACGAAGCGATCGCCATCGGTGACGCCGCGACCAAAGCCGCCGGTGAGGCGCAGACTCCCGCCGACGCGAAGACCAACTGGGAACAGGCCGAGTCCGCGTTCCTGCGCGCGATCGAATTGAGTGCCGATGTCAAAGATAAGAACCGAGTCCTCGCCGCGCGATTCACGCTCGCCTACATCCAACTGATGACGGCCAAATCAGCCGCGAGTTACGACACAGCAATCGCTCTCGCAAAAGAGCCAGGCTATGCGAAGGCACCGGCCGCTGCGGCACTCGCGGTGAATGCGTCGATGTCACTCTACGGTCAAACGAAGGAGAAGGCGGCACTCGACAAGATCAACGACGCGACCGAGCTGCTCCTCAAACAGTTCCCTCAGCACGCCGAGGCCGACGACGCCCGCATTGCTCGCGGTAAGTTGAAGCTCATTCAGGGAGATGCCAACGGCGCGATCGAGATCTTCAAGACAGTCAACCCGATTTCGGATCGGTATCCCGTCGCACTGCAACTCGCCGGAGCGACGCACTGGTCGCTCTATGTGGACGGCAAGCGTCGCGGCGACAAGACCACCGTTCCGCAACGTGCGACAGCGGTCGATCTACTGCAAAAGAGCTTGGAGGGATTCAAGAAGAACACCGGAGCGGCTCAGGCCGCCGCGTTTCAAGAGACGCAGTTGCTGTTGGCCGAGATGCATTTGGAACAGAACGATGCGGCGGCCGCGCTGCCCTTGCTGCAACCGTTGGTGGACAATCTCAAAAGTAAATCGCTGACCTCGCTCGACCGCTCGTCACTGCGCACACTGGTCTCCGCACTCCGGACGTATGCCGAGTTGAACCAGTCGCCGCAAGCGATCGAAGTCGGCCAACTGCTCATGACGGCAGGCGATGATGTGCCAGTGGTCAATGGCGTGTTGATCGAATTCGGCAAGATCGTCCGCGCGAATTGGAAGAAGACCCACAACGAACTGCTCGCGGCAGAGCAAAGCCAGGAAGAGGGCCGCATCAACAATGCCAAACTGGCCGAAACAGCGGCTCGCGAATCGGCAACCAAGGTGCTGGAACAACTCGGTGCCCGCAAGCAGATCGATCTCAGCGGTCTCGTGTTTCAGGCGGAGTCGAGCCAAGACCTCGGCCTGAACGAAAAGGCACGCGAGCAGTTCCAAGTCATTCTGGATCGAGCTGCTGCGGACCCCGCCTTCGCCAAAGTGGCCGCGAAAGCGACGACCCGCATTCGTTCGCAACTCATCGCACTGCTTCGCTCGGACGGCAAGTTTGAAGAGGCTCTCTCACAGGTGGAAGCCTTGCTTAAGGACCAGCCCAACGCGCTCGAGCCACTCTTGGAAAAGGGAAACATTCTCCAAACTCTGGCGGAGAAAAATCCCAATCGCTACGACGAGGCCGTGCAGTGGTGGACTCGCATCCGCTTGAAACTGGCTAGCGCACCGGGCAAGAAACCGGCGGAGTATTACGAAGTCATCTACAACTGCGCGGTCTGCCTGCACGCCCAGAAAAAGCCGGACCTCAGCCTGCAAGCGGCGCAGTTGCTCAATAGCACGCTGGCTCTCAGCCCCGACTTGGACAGCCCGGACCGCGTCGAGCAGTACAAGACTCTGATCAAGCAACTTCCCACGCCCCCCAAAGCCGCGCCAGTACCTGCGGCTGCTGCCTCCAAGACCAAACCCAAGGCAAAGAAATAAGACGATGGCATGTCGCTCCACTGGGACAGCCGCTTGAGACGTAGAGGGCGTTTCAAAACCAGCCCGACGCGTAAGCGAGGGCTGACCTTCGATACTTCAAAGCCCTCGCTTGCGCGTCGGGCTAGAACGTCGGCCGACCGGACATCGTGGCTTTGAATCGCGCGTCAGAGACGAATGAGAGAAACTCTTGGAACTCGGGTTCGTACTCGGTGATGTCATCCGTCTGGCGAGTGTTCAGCCATTCGAGGAACTCTCGGTTGACAGGGTCGATTTCGGGAATCACCTTCGGTGCGACGATTTCGGCCAGCGCCTGACTCAACTCGTCGGCCGACTCGAAACGGTCTTCTGGTCGCTTGGCCAACAGTTTTGAGACGATGTCCTGAACGGCTTCGGGGATCTCTTGGTCGAAGTCGAATAACGGTTGGGGAGTGGCCCGCGCGTGACGCAGCATCTGGCGCACGGGGTTCTTGTCCGGGAAGGGAACTTGACCGGTCAGGCAGTGATACAGCGTGCAGCCAAGGCTGTAGAGGTCGCTCGCGGCGTTGGCAGATTTCGGCTCCTCCGCCTGCTCGGCTGACATGTAGCCGTAATGCCCGACTCTGACACTCACGAAATCATCTTCACTCAAACCGGTTGCGGCCTCGGTCGCTTCGCCGTCCATTTGATCGACAAACGACAGAGAATCGCGGGCCGCTCCGAACTCCATGATCTTCAGCACACCGTGAGCCGTGATCCACAGGTTCGCGGGGCGGATGTCGCAGTGAATAATGTCTTCGGCGTGAAGATAGGCCAAACCCTGTGCGGCTTGATGGATCAACTGGCAGGCGACGGCATACGGCAGCCGACCGTTGCGGGCCAATCGCAATTCGAGCGACTCACCATACAGCTCTTCCATCGCGATAAACGGAACTTGTCCGACCTTGCCGACCTGGTACGTCTTCACGACGTGCAAGTGATCGGCCGCCAGACCGACTCGCGCTTCACGGCCGAATCGTGCGAACAGCCGTTCATCGCGGCTAGTGACCGAGGGAAATATCTTCAAACTGACCGGCTGTTCGAGTTCGGCGTGCTCCGCGTGAAAGAGGTCTCCCCTTCGGCCCGTTGTCAGCCGGAAGCTCAGTCGATACGGCCCCAGTGTGTATGGACCGGGAATGCCCGCCTGCAACGCGCTCGCCTGGAAGTCGGTGAGATCATGCTGTTCGACGAGCCATTGCGCGAACCCAACGCCATCGTCTTCTGAGCCTCCGCGCGCGAGCCACGCCTGCCGCCGATCCTGCATTTGTTCCGCGATCAAGAGTTGGCCGTCCATCGCCAGTTTCCCGATTTGTTCGATATTCATCGCCTGAGTCCCGTGAGGCAGTTGGTGTTCGTATTCGATTCCGGGCAATAGGCTACTCACCAACTTCGACTCCGTCGATCATTGGTGACCAATCTCCACATCGCGCTTGTCGTCCGATGAGGGTTGGTGGATTGGTCGCTCGGCCATGAAAGGCATTCCATCGCCATGGACTCCGCAACTCGACGTTCTTTTCTTCAAGCCTCCACGGCGTTGGCTGCGAGCGCCGTAATCCCGCAGGCGGAGCCAGCAGGCTGCGAGAAGGGACTCGAACAGATCCGAATCGCTGTCGTTGGGACCGGCGCTCGCGGATGCGATTTGATCCGCGCATTGACGACCATCGCGGCGGTTAAAGTCGTCGCGGTGTGCGACTCATACGGGCCGCATCTCGAACGAGGCTGGCAGTACGCGGGACCGCTATCGCGTACATTTGACGATCACCGCAAACTGCTCGATGAAGTGAAGCCGCAGGCCGTCGTTGTTGCGGTGCCACTGGCGTCTCACTTCGACATCTGCCGTGACGCGCTCGACGCTGGTTGTGCTGTGTTCTGTGAAAAGACGATGTGCTACTCGGTCGAGCAGGCTCAGAAATTGGTGGCGTTCGTTGAGGAGCAGCGGGCGGTTTTCCAAGTCGGTCTCCAACGCAGGGCCAACGCGATCTATCGGCAGGCGGCGGCAATGGTTCAAACCGGAATGCTCGGTCGCATTACGGGCATCCAGTGCCAGTGGCATCGGAACAACAATTGGAGGCGACCGGTCCCCGTTCCACGAGGACATGCCGACTTCGAGAGACTTGATCGCCAACTGAACTGGCGGCTGTATCGAGACAACTCACGGGGATTGATGGCTGAGTTGGGGGCGCACCAACTCGACGTGGCCAACTGGTTCCTCGGCACTCCGCCGAAATGCGTCTTCGCGACCGGCGGCATCGACTACTGGCGCGACGGGCGCGAAGTCTTCGACAACATCAGTTGCCTGTATGAATACGAAGTCACGCCGCGCAGGCCAACTCGCGGTCAGTCGCCGGTTGTCGGGACGAACGAAGAGCCGTACATCGTGCGTGTGTCGTACTCGTCGCTTCAGAACAACGCTTTCGCGGGAGCTTCCGAATTGATTCTCGGCACGCACGGCACGCTGTTTCTGTCGCAGAAGAAGGGCCTCTTCTATCGAAGAGTCGCTCCCCGAAACGATTGACTGGTCGAACCGGGCCGACAAGCAGGCAAGCGTCGTCACGTCGGGAAAGACACTCAAACTCTCGAACGATCCGTGGTCGCATCGCGGTGCGCCGTTCGAGATCGACAGCGAATCGGATGACACGCGCGATGAATTGGTGTCGTTCGTCGAACACGTCCAACAAGGTGATCGCTCAACGATCTGCTCTGCCCGCGACGGCCTTGCTAACGCGGCCACAATCCTGATGGCCAATGATTCCGCCGAGAAGCGGCAAACGGTGGACTGGCCTCTGCCAAACGTGTGAATTACAGCGAACCGCTCATTATGAAAGGTCGATTTGGTGCAGAGCTTGAAGCTCGGACAATACTCACAAAACAGCAAGGCTCGATGTCTCCACTTGCGTTGCAGTTTGCCTAGGCCATTCCTAGAATTCGGCGACCTTGACCATTTCGATTTTGTGGACTGTGCGCTGGGGGTCGATTCGTCCGATAGAGGTAGTCCCCGGTGGTGGTGATCGAGGTTTTCGAAGGGTTGGCTGAGTGATCGCCAGCCTTCGCTCGAAGTTGCCGCGACAAATTCCCTGACTATTTCTCCGAAGTTAACGCCGAATGGAAAGCTCGCACGCCGTTCTCATGTATGCCGGTGTGATGGTGGGGTTCGTGATTGCGAATCTGATCGTCATCCACCTCGTCGGCCCGAAGAATCGAACCGCCGTCAAGCAGATGCCGTATGAGTCCGGCATGGACCCCGTCGGTGATGCCCGTCAGCCGTTTGACGTGAAGTTCTATCTCGTCGCGATCCTGTTTCTGGTCTTCGATGTCGAGTTGCTGTTCCTGTACCCGTGGTCTGTCGCGGCGTACTCGACCGACGGCGTGGGCGTTCCACGTGAGATGCGGAACACGGTCTTCGGCGTGATGCTGGTGTTTATGGGAACGCTGGCGATTGCCTACGTCTACGCCTGGCGCAAAGGGGTCTTCAAATGGCGATGAAGGATGTGCCCGACAATATCTTCATGACCACGCTGGATGCCGCCGCCAGTTGGGCGCGGTCCAACAGCCTGTGGCCGATGCCGTTTGCCACCGCCTGCTGTGGGATCGAGTTGATGGCGACCGCCTCCTCGCGATTTGATCTCGCCCGGTTCGGTGCCGAGGTTATGCGGTTCAGCCCACGGCAGTGCGACCTGATGATCGTTGCCGGTCGTGTCGTGATGAAGATGCTCCCCGTCCTGCAACGCATCTGGTTGCAGATGCCTGAGCCGAAGTGGTGCATCAGCATGGGTGCCTGTGCCTGCACCGGTGGAGTGTTCGACACGTATGCCGTTGTGCAGGGAGTCGATCGCTTCATTCCCGTCGATCTGTACGTGCCGGGTTGCCCGCCTCGACCCGAGCAGTTGATGGCCGGAATCATCGCCCTGCAAGACAAGATCAAGCACGGCGGAACGCTCAACGGAACCGAATTCGCCAAGCGGACGCAGCCGATGGGCCCGACACCGTATGACCTCGACGAGTTGATCCGGATTCGAGAAGCCAACGAGCAACTGGTCTCACTGAACTGACCCGCCTTCCAAAGCCGAGTGCATGTCCACCGAAGATGCCTTGAAATCGAAGTTCGCCGACGCCGGGCTGGCCTTTAGTCAGTTCCGCGACAACCGGCGCATCGTCGCTCCGGCCGAGTCGCTTCAGCCGCTGCTCGCCTTCATGAAGCAAGACCTTGGCTTCGACTTTCTGGCTGAGATCACCGCCGTTGACTATCTCGAATACGAGGGCGCGACCGATCGCTTCGGCGTCGTCTACGTCGTCGTCAACACGAAGACCGGTGAGCGACTGGTCATCAAGACGTTCGTCAACGACCCCGACCCGGTGCTGCCGTCGATGTGCTCGCTCTGGAAAGCGGCCGACTGGCTGGAACGCGAAGTTTACGACATGTTCGGCATCAAATTCTCGGGCCATCCCGACCTGAGACGCATCCTGACCCCTGACGAATTTTCCGCCTATCCGCTTCGCAAAGACTACCCACTCAAGGGACGGGGCGAACGCCACAACTTCCCGGTCATCACTCGCGCCGATAGCTAAGTAGAGACCAATGCCGTTTGAAGTTTCCGACTTCGCCGAACTGGATGCTCCCGAACAGGAGTACCTCTGGACGCTCAACTTTGGGCCGCAGCATCCCGCCACGCACACGACGCTCCGACTGATCCTCACGCTCGACGGTGAGAAGGTCGTCAACGCGGTGCCGCACATTGGCTATCTACATTCGGGGTTTGAGAAGCTCGGCGAGCATCTCGACTTCAATCAGTACGTCACCATCGTCGATCGCATGAACTACATCTCGCCATTGCACAACGAGATCTCGTGGCATCATGCGGTTGAAAAACTGCTCGGCATCGAACTGACTCCGCGCTGTAAGTATCTGCGGACGATTCTCGCCGAGTTGATGCGCATCCAGGACCATCTGCTCAACACCGGCACCTGCGCGCTGGACCTCGGCGGCTTCACGGCGTTCCTCTACTTCTTTCAGCAGCGTGAACTGATCTACGACATTGTTGAGACCGCCTCCGGTCAGCGGTTTCACACCAGCTACACCCGCGTCGGCGGAGTCGCCTTCGACGTGAACAACGCCTGGGTAGACAAGGTCCGCAGTTTCATCAAGGGCTTCGCTGCGGTGCATGCCGAGGTTCATCGGCTGCTCACCCGCAACCGCATCTTCATCGAGCGAGTGCAGGGGATCGGCTATCTGAGTGCCGAAGACTGCATCAACTGGGGCGTGACGGGGCCGCTGGCCCGGGCGAGCGGCGTGCTTCGCGACCTGCGCAAGGACGAGCCGTACCTCGCGTATGCCGATCTCGACTTCAAGGTCATCGCGTCCAAGGGCGGCGACTGCTACGCACGGTATCTCGTCCGCATGCAGGAGATGGTCGAGAGCGTCAAGATTATCGAGCAGTGCATCGAAAACATTCCGGATGGCCCCGTGAACGTCGATGCTGGCGGCAAGGCGGTCATCCCTGCCAAGCCCTCCGTCTATCGCAGCATCGAGGGTTTGATTCAACACTTTGAAGTGATGATGCCCAATCGTGGCTTCCCCACTCCGAAGGAAGAGATTTACGCTGCGACCGAATCGCCGAATGGAGAACTCGGCTATTACATCGTGGGGGACGGCAGCCCGCGTTCGTACCGGGCCAGGACTCGCCCACCGAGCTACGTCCATTTCGCGGTCTTCCCGCAAATCATCAAGAATCACCAACTGAGCGACGTGGTGGCAGTCCTCGGCAGTTTGAACATCATCGCGGCGGAACTGGATCGGTAAGAGAAAGACTTGGAACCACGAAATACGCGAAAGTCACGAAAGGGAAGAGTGACGCGGCGGCACATCACCGTGAGCAAGTCATGAGTGCCTGACAAATGCCCTAGTTGTTGTCTCAATTCGCTTGTGCCTTCTTTTCGTGTTTTTCGCGTATTTCGTGGTTCAAATCCTGATTGAGTGAGATTGAAGATGGCTGTGTTGAGCGAGGAACTGCGGAACGAGATTCGGGCGCAGTTTCCGAAGTATCCGAACAAGCGAGCGGTCGTGTTGCCCGCCCTGCATCTCGTGCAGGACGCGCAGCGGCACGTCTCGATCCAGGCGGTGCGTGAGATCGCCGAGCTGCTCGAACTGCATCCGTCGGAAGTTCACGACACGATGTCGTTTTATGAGTTCTTCAAGGACGAGAAGCATCAACTTGGCAAGCACCGCGTCTGGGTCTGTCGCAGCATCAGTTGCATGCTGCGCGGCGGAGAGGAGCTCCTCCAGCACATGTGCGAGAAGCTCCACGTCCACCCCGGCCAGACCTCGGCCGACGGCAAGATCACGATGGAATTCGCCGAGTGCCTGGGAGCCTGCGAAGGTGCCCCCTGTGTCCTCGTCGATGACGAAGCCCACATGAATATCACGCCAGAAAAGGCCGACGAATTGTTGAAGAGTCTGTGAAAGCGAAGCAAGTTATTAGCCCCGGAGGGGCGGCATACGGTAGCCCACGGCGTTAGCCGTGGGGCCGAAGCCGGTGAATAGTAGAAGCCCCAGAGGGGCGACATATCTCAGACCGACGGATATGTCGCCCCTCCGGGGCTGGTTGATGACACGAATCCGAACCCCACGGCTGACGCCGTGGGCTACCGTATGTCGCCCCTGCCGGGGCTGCGGAAGATGGTAATGCCTCAGTTTGAACCAACACTATTGGCTCGCGTCGGAAAGCCGGACAGCCAATCGCTCGAAACGTATCGCCGGGATGGTGGCTATCAGGGCTTTAAGAAGGCTCTGGAGATGGCTCCCGTCGATGTCGTCACTCTCGTGAAGGACTCGGGCCTGCGCGGTCGCGGTGGAGCGGGGTTCCCGACCGGACTCAAGTGGACCTTCCTGCCGAAGGACCATCCGGGGCCGATCTATCTTGCGATCAACGCCGATGAGTCCGAGCCGGCGACGTTCAACAACCGCATCCTGATGGAGGACGATCCGCACCAGATCCTCGAAGGGATCGCCATCAGTTGCTTCGCGATCAAGTCGAAGACGGCCTACCTCTATCTGCGATACGAGTACGGCCGCAGCTACCGCATGTTGAAGAAGGCGGTGGATGAGTGCTATGCCGCCGGGATTTTCGGCAAGAACATTTTTGGATCGGGCTTCGATCTCGATGTCGTGCTGCATCGCGGTGCGGCGGCGTACATCTGCGGCGAAGAGACCGGGTTGATCGAGAGCCTCGAGGGGAAGCGGGCTTGGCCGCGCATCAAGCCGCCGTTCCCGGCCATTGAGGGGCTGTTCCGCAAGCCGACGATCGTCAATAACATCGAGACGATGGCGTGCGTGAAGCAGATCCTCGATCGCGGTGCCGAGTGGTTCAAAAGCATGGGCGTTCCACCCGATCCGAACAATCCTCGCGATGCGGGCAGTTACGGCCCCAAGCTGTACTGCATCAGCGGACAAGTCAACAAGCCGGGCTGCGTTGAGTTGCCGATGGGCATCACCGCGCGGGCGCTCATCGACGAACATGGCGGCGGCGTCTGGAAGGGTCGGAAGGCGAAGGCCGTCGTCCCCGGCGGCATTAGTATGGGCTTCCTCTCCGCCAGCGAACTCGACACGCCGCTCGACTTCAACGGGCCGGGCAAGGTTGGCTGCCTCGGACTGGGAACGGCCGCGATCACGGTCATTGATGACGAGACCAGCATGGTGGATGTCCTGTTCAACTGTGCCCGTTTCTTCGCGCATGAGTCCTGTGGCCAATGCACGCCGTGTCGCGAAGGGACCGCGTGGATGCACAAGATTCTCGCCCGCATCCGCATGGGTGAGGGCCAGCTTCGCGACCTCGACCTGCTGACCGAAGTGGCCGCCTCGATGGGGATCATCCCCGGCACAACGATCTGCGGCCTGTCGGATGGAGCGGCTTGGCCAATCAAGAATGCAATCAAGAAGTTCAGACCCGAGTTTGAAGAGTACATCAACACCGGCCGCAAAACGGTCAAGCCGGCCGATGCGTTGATGGCGGCTCATTGAGAAGAGTTTTGAACCACGGAAAACACGGAAGGGCACGGAAATGGAAGGACAGTGGTGAAGAGTTGATGTCGAGGATTGATAGCCTCTCTTCGGGTTTACTTCCGTGAAGTTCCGTGTTTTCCGTGGTTCTGAGTTTTGGATTTGAAATGCCAATAGTCATCGTCAACGACAAGCCGGTCGAGATCGGTCCTTCCGAGAAGTTGAACTGCATTCAGGCGGCTCAGCGGGCGGGGGTCGAGATTCCGAGCTATTGCTGGCACCCGGAACTTTCCGTGGTGGCCAGTTGCCGCATGTGTCTGGTCGAAGTCGGCGACAAGAAGCCGGACGGCACGATCGCCATGCAGCCGAAGCTCTTTCCCGGTTGTCAGACTCCCGTCAAGGACGGCACGGTGATCGTGTCGAACAGCGAGAAGGTCAAGGCGGCGCAGAAGGCGACGCTGGAGTATCTGCTGCTCAACCATCCGCTCGACTGTCCCGTGTGCGATCAGGCGGGTGAGTGCGGGTTGCAGGACTACAGCTACGAGTTCGGTCGCGGATACAGCCGCCTGCAAGAACCGAAGAACATCAAGCCGGACAAGGACTACATCGGCGATCAGATCACGCTCTTCACCGACCGCTGCATCATGTGTACCCGCTGCGTGAGGTTCACGCGCGAGGTGAGCGGCTCAGCCGAGTTGCAGGTCATCAGCCGGGGGACTCACGAGGAGATCGACATCTTCCCCGGAGACCCGTGCAACAACAAACTGGCTGGCAACGTGGTCGATCTCTGCCCAGTCGGTGCCCTGTGCAGCAAGGATTTCCTTTACGAGCAGCGGGTCTGGTGGCTCAAGACCAAGAACAGCGTCTGCCCCGGTTGCAGCACCGGTTGCAGCATCACGGTCGATCAAAATGAGGATGTCCTCTACCGCCTCAAGCCGCGCGTGAATGAGCAGGCTCAGGGGCACTTCATGTGCGACGAAGGTCGCTTCGGTTGGAAGTACGTTCAGTCAGAGAAGCGACTCAAACGACCTGAGCAACGCACGAACGGTCAGGCCGTGGCTCGTGATTGGGAAACGGTGTTGCCTGCCGTGAGGAATGCACTCAAGGACGCGGTCATTCGCGCGCCGGGCAAGTTGGCGGTGGTGATTTCGCCGTGGGCCACGGTGGAAGAGGCGTATCTGTTGGCGACGTTTGCCAAGAAACTCACTCCGAACGCGAAGCTCGCCATCGGGCCGGTTCGAGTTATTGGCGAGGACGATCTCTACCCGAAGGATGTTCACGGCAAGCCGGAACCGAAAACGAAGTTCACCATTCGGGCAGAAAAATGTCCGAACCGGCGCGGTGTCGAGGCGGTGCTGAAGCAGGTGCAGGGTTCGGTCGTTGAGTTCTCGTCCATCTTGGAGGGAGTCTCACGCGGTGAGATTGAAGCGCTCTATGTCCTCGGTGGCGATCCCGAAGGCTGGATCAGCGACGCCGACGCGGTGAAGCTCGACAAATTGAAGTTGCTCATCGTGCAAGACCTGTTGGAATCGGCGGCGTCTTCCAAAGCTCACTTCGTTCTGCCGGGAGCGGCGTGGGCCGAGAAGGACGGAACATTTGTGAACCACAACGAATTGGCTCAGGCCATCCATCGTGGAGTACGCGGTCCGGAAGAGGCTCGTCCCGACGGTCGCATTCTGATGGAGTTGGCTGAACGGAAGGGGTTGTTCCATGCTCCGACGTTGCGGAAGGAAATTGCCGGTGCGATCCCCGCGCTGGCAGCGTTGTCGGTGGGTGAACTGGGTGAGTTGGGTGTGATGTTGGAGCAAGCGACTGCGGCCGAGAAGCCTCAGTTGCAGACGGTGTGAGTGTCAGAGAAGCCCCCTCTCCCTAACCCTCTCCCCACAAAGCTGGGGCGAGGGGTCAAGGCGAGTGAATCGAACAGATAGAACGAGACATGCAGTATCTCTTGAACTTTGTGAGCAGTACGTGGGAGTGGCTCGTCGGCATGTTGCCCGAGGCGGCTCGGCCGTATGCGATGACGGGCTTGGTCATCTTCATCGTGCTGAACGTGAACCTGGGCGTTTGCTCGTACCTGATTCTGCTGGAGCGGAAGCTGTCGGCGTGGATGCAGGATCGGCTCGGGCCGAATCGCGTGGGGCCGATGGGGCTGTTTCAGCCCGTGGCCGACATGCTGAAGTTGCTGCTCAAGGAAGACGTGATTCCCGGACACGTTAACAAGGTGCTGTTTGTGCTCGCGCCGGGGATCTCGGTCTTCACGACGTTCCTCGCGTTTTGCGTCGTGCCGTTCGGGCCGGTGCCGAAAAACCTCAGTCCGGGTGACGGCCAGTTCCCGTTTATCATCGCGCCAGGGATCGACCTTGGCATCGTGTTCATCTTCGCGATCGGCAGCCTGGCGGTGTACGGGGTCATTCTTGGTGGCTGGGCTTCCAACAACAAGTACAGTGCGCTCGGTTGCCTGCGGGCCAGCGCTCAAGTCATCAGTTACGAGATTCCACTGGGGATGTCGGTCGTCGGACTGGCACTGCTCTGCGGGACGATGAGCATCGAAAAGATTCTGCTCTTCCAGGCGGAACGCGGCATCTACGGTTGGAACATCTGGTATCAACCTCTGGCGTGCATCATCTTCTTCATCGCGGCGATGGCGGAGGCCCAGCGGTTGCCATTCGATTTGGCCGAATGCGAGCAGGAACTGATCGGCGGCTGGCACACCGAGTACAGCGCGATGAAGTGGGGTTTGTTCTTCCTCGCCGAATATACGCATGTCATCACGATCAGCTTTCTGACGAGTATTTTGTTTTTCGGCGGCTGGCACTGCCCGTTGATCGCCGAGACGACTAGCAGCTATGCCGGTGTGTGGCTGATCAAAGTCGGCGTGCTGTTGGCCAAGGCGTCGGTGTTCATCGTCGTGATTCAGATGCTGCGGTGGACGATCCCTCGGTTCCGCTTCGATCAACTGATGAGTCTCGCGTGGTTGTGCCTGATCCCGCTGGCGATGGTCAACATCGTGATGGTGATGGTCGTCAAGCAGTTTGAACTGAACGAGTGGTGGCTCTTGCCGGGATCGGCGGCGATTTTCTTAGCCGCCGGCTTGATGGGGACTCAATCGACGAAACCGTTCGCGCGCCGAGTGACCGCGCCGGTTGAAGCGGCTGGGCACGGCGGGCATGGGCACGCGCATGCCCATTAAGAATTGAAGCGTCGAGGTGACTCATGTTTGAGTTCGCCGGAACTGGAATCGTGATTGGGATTGGTTTGGTCTTGGTTGGTTTAGCGACAGTGTTGGGTTCATACGGACATCACTTTGTCGAGCATCCAGCATTGGCCTTGCGATACGACTTGATCTCAAAGGGAAGTCAGCGAGATTGGAGGCGGGGAGTCGGTCTCGCGGGGCTTGGGTTGTTGATCGTGTTGTTCTGTCAGATGTTGGTTTAGAAGTAGATTTGCGAGAGTCGGTGTGAAGAAGACCCCTCACCCTAACCTTCTCCCCGCAAGGCCGGGGCGAGGGGACAAGGCGGGGAGAAGGATCTGAGATGGCAATCAATTCAAACGATGTCGAGTGGGTCGAAGAAGCTCCGATGAACTTCTGGGAGGCGACATATCTTCCAGCGGTCTTCGATGGGTTGCTCACGACGGGCGCGCACGTCGCGAACAATCGCACCGTGACCGAGCTGTATCCCGAACAGCAGCCCAAGCTGCCGACGCACTATCGCGGTGTGCATCGACTCAATCGTGACGACAAAGGTCGCGTGAAGTGTGTGGCCTGCATGATGTGTGCGACGGCGTGTCCGGCTCATTGCATCGAGATCGTGGCGCAGGACGCCCCCAAGGACGATCCAAACTGGGCCGATCGTGACAAGTTCCCGAAGAGCTTTGTCATCGACGAACTGAAGTGCATCTATTGCGGCATGTGCGAGGAAGCTTGCCCGGTCGATTCGATCGAACTGACCCACATCTACGATTTGGTGGGGATGACTCGACAGGAGATGATGTTCGACAAGGAAAAGTTACTGAGTGTGTTCGATCAGACGAAAGATTCAGGCATCGACCCGATCCGGACTCACAAAGGGAAGCTGGGTCACGCGAGCGACTTCACGGATTTGCATACGCTCGGCCCGGCGACTTCGGTGCGTGGTGACGATCGTTCGGCGAAGGCTGCTTCGTCGGGAGTAATTTCAAATTAGGGCGAAAACTTGATTTGCGGTTAAGCGACGGAACTGATGACTTGATGATGGATGGCAACTCACGCGAGGCGGCGTCTCGCGGACAATGTGTGGAAGAAGAATGAACTGGTCTCCGGAAAATGGAATGTTGTTGCTGCCGCTGGCTCTCGGCTGGTTGGCGGTGTGGTGGCTGCTGCCGCGCGAGAAGTCGCGCGGGCGGATCCTTGGCGGGTTGGTAGGAGTGGCGGCTCTGCTGTTGTTGCAGGCGACATTGCTACCTCCGGCAGGCGATCTTGTGCGCGACGTGATGTTCTACGCCTTCGGAGGTGCGGCGATTCTGTGTGCAGGATTGATGATCACCGACAAGAACCCGGTCTACGCGGCGCTGTGGTTCGCGTTGACGACGCTTGCCGTGTGCGGTCTGTTCCTGTTGAACTCGGCTCCGTTCCTCGCGGCCGCGACGATCATCGTGTACGCCGGAGCGATCGTCGTCACATTCCTCTTCGTGATCATGCTGGCTCAACAAGGCAGCGCGGGCGGTTACGACCGCGAGACTTTTCAACCGACGATGGCCAGTTTGTTGTCGTTTGCGTTGCTCGCCACGTTGCTCTTCTCACTGCAAGAGTGGGGTGGCATTGATGGGAAGGCAGGTCAAGGAGCACAACGCGGTCAGTTCGCGTCGATCCCGACGGGAGTGACCGCGAACATGCTCAGTCAGGCTCCAGAGAGCAACCCGAAAGAGATCGGATCGCTACGAGTGCTTGGCCGGTCGCTATTCACTGATTATTTGTATGCCGTTGAGTTGGCCGGGACCGTGCTACTTGTCGCGACCATCGGCGCAATTGCCATCGCACCGAGGAGGTCTCAAGGACACCTATGACTTCCACCGCTCTTGAAAGCCAGTTGATTGTCGGTGCAATCCTCTTTGTGTTGGGGATGATCGGGTTTCTCACGCGCCGCAATCTGATCCTCATCATGCTGTCCGCCGAGTTGATGCTGCACGGCGTGTCGGTCAACCTCACGGCGTTCGGCAAGTATCACGGCAACCCGCAGGGACAGGTCTTCACGATCTTCGTGCTGACCGTTGCCGCATGCGAAGCCGGGTTGGCACTATCGCTAATTTTGACGCTGTACCAACGTCGCAAGTCGCTGGATGTGTTTCTGTGGGGCAACTTGGGTGAGGACGATCTGCCGGTGTTGTCGGGTGGGCCATCGCAGTCGATTCCGGCGAAGGTGATTGATCCGAATGCGGACTTCCCTCACTTGACTCCGGCTGGGCGGGCACCGAAGTCGCCGGTGACGAAGACGTGATCCGGCGAAGAAGTTTGACCACAGATTGCACGGATGGGCACAGATAAAGAGTGGGCAAGGCGAAGAGTAAGACAAAGTCGAAGACCCCTCACCCTAGCTCTCTCGCCGCAGAGCCGGGGCGAGGGGACCGAGCAAGGCGGACGAGTTGCTGGATCGATTTCTTATCCGTGGTATCGGTGTCATCCGTGGTTGAATTCCCTCCTGATTCAAACTGACTGAAGAAAGAGATTGATACTGTGTTCGACTGGTTCCAACCGAATGACGTTCTGTGGGTGATCCCGGCCGCGCCGCTGTTGGCGTGTTTGTGGATCGTGCTCGTGGGACAGGTGGTTCGTCGGCAATATGCCCACCGGCCGGTGGTTCTGGCGCTGGCCGTGTCACTCGCCACAGCGGTTTATTTGTTGACGACCATCGTGCCGAGTGGATTCGGTCATGCGGGCGAACATGGTGAGCATGGCTCGCCTT
Source organism: Schlesneria sp. (assembly GCA_043749505.1). Taxonomy (GTDB): domain Bacteria; phylum Planctomycetota; class Planctomycetia; order Planctomycetales; family Planctomycetaceae; genus Schlesneria. The sequence continues at coordinate 46,010 of JAYVDI010000308.1, forward strand.
CTCACGCGATCATCAAGACTCTCTATCAGTGGATCAGCGTCGGGCAGCTCGATGTGGCGGTGACGTTGCGGGCCGATGCCATGACGGCGTTGATGCTCGTCATGGTGACCTCGGTCAGTCTGCTGGTCGCGATCTTCGCCAGCGGCTACATGCACGGCGATCCCGGTTACCCACGCTTCTTCGCGTCGATCGCGCTGTTTGTGTTTTCGATGTGCATGCTGGTGCTGGCCGGTAACTTTTTGCTGATGTTCGTGTTCTGGGAGGCGGTCGGGCTGTGCAGTTACCTGCTGATCGGCTTCTGGTTTCAGAAGCCGAGTGCGGCGGCGGCGGCCAAGAAGGCGTTCGTGGTCAACCGCATTGGCGACTTCGGATTCCTCCTCGGCGTGTTCATGATTTGGACCACGTTTGGAACAGTCGATTTTGAAGCTCTATTCGGTAGCCCCGATCTGATCAAGGCGGCGTTCGTTCAAGACCCGGCGGTGCTGACGACAATCTGCTTCCTGCTGTTCGTCGGTGCGATGGGCAAGTCGGCTCAGTTCCCGTTGCACGTTTGGTTGCCGGACGCGATGGAAGGTCCGACGCCGGTCTCGGCCCTCATTCACGCGGCGACGATGGTCACGGCGGGCGTGTACCTCGTGGCGCGCTGCACTCCATTTTTTGTGCATGCTCCGACGGCGCAGATGTTCGTCGCGGGAATCGGTGCGGCCACGGCACTGATTGCGGCGATCACGGCTCTCACTCAGTACGACCTCAAGCGAGTCCTGGCGTATTCGACGGTCAGCCAACTCGGCTACATGTTCATGTCACTGGGAGCGGCCGGTGCGGATATGAACCTCGCTACGCACGCGGTGACGTTTGCGATGTTCCACATGTTCACTCACGCCTTCTTCAAAGCCGTGCTGTTCCTGTCGGCGGGTTCGGTGATGCACTCGATGGGGAACGTGATCGACATGCGACGGTTCGGCGGCTTGCGGAAGGCGCTACCGGTCACGCATATCACGTTCCTCGCGGGATCTCTCGCCCTCGCGGGCTTCCCGCTGCTCTCCGGCTTCTGGAGCAAGGACGAAATTCTGGCTGTCCTCTTCTCGGCAAGTCAGCACGGCGAACATGCCGACTTCTACAAGGTAATCCTCGGCGTCGCACTGTTCACGTCGCTGATGACGGCGTTCTACACCTTCCGCGCGTACTTCATGACGTTCTGGGGCAAGGAACGTTTTCCGGAAGAAGCCGGTCATCATCCGCACGATGCACCACCAACGATGGCCGGACCATTACTGATCCTCGGTGTGGCGGCGCTGGTGGTTGGGCTGATCGCCGGGCCGACGCATCTCTATGGACACTATCTCGCACACACACCGGGTTTGCCTGAAGCACATGCTCACGAACCGAACTTGCTGATGATGGGCGTGAGTACCGTATTAGCCCTGCTTGGAATCGGTGCAGCTTACTTCGCGTATGTTGTCTCGCCGTCTGTGTCGCAGGGGTTGAAGCGGGCTAGTGGTCCGCTGCATTGGGTTTCATCCGAAGGCATTTGTATCGACCGCTTCTACCTGAGCAATGTCGTCAACCCGTTGAGGTTGCTCGCCCGCATCGCGGAAGTGTTCGACAAGTGGGTGCTGGATGTGATCGTCGATTGCGTCGGCTTCGTGCCCGGCGTATTCGGTGCGGTCCTCAAGCCAATTCACAATGGCTTCGTGCAGAACTATGCAATGGTGATGCTGGTTGGTTTGGTGGTGTGCCTGGTGTCGGTGCTGAGGGCACTGGCGGGTGGGATGTAAGAGAACAAGCCGCCGCGTTGTTTGATGAGAAAAACAAGAAGCCCCCTCACGCTAACCCTCTCCCCACAAGGCCGGGGCGAGGGGACAAGGCGAAGACAAGACAGCTAAGACAACGAGACGAATCGAAAGCAGGTAGGCGGTTTCCATGCCCAGTTTGTTTGTGGTGATGATCTTCATGCCGGCGGCGGCGGCGGCACTGTTGCTGCTGCTTGACGCGAAGGCTCCGCCCGTGCGAGCGCGCTGGACGGCGCTGATCGCGACACTGGCGACGTGCGCCGTGTCGCTCGGTGTCGCGTCGCAGTTTCTCGCGATCCATGAAACGCATCCGAGTGATCGCGGTCCCGTTCAACCTCGCATGGAAGTGCGTCAAGTCTGGCTCGATGTCGTTCCGAGCGCGACGGCCAGTAACTCCACCGTGAAGCTGGAGTTCTACCTCGGTCTCGACGGCATCAGCCTCGCGATGATTCTGCTGACGACGGTGCTGACGATCTCGGCGGTACTGGTCTCGTGGACGGCGATTCAAGAACGCTCGGCCGAGTTCTACGCGAGCCTGCTCATTTTGGAGACAGGGTTGATCGGTGTCTTTTGTGCGTTCGATCTGCTGCTGTTCTATGTCTTCTTCGAGTTCACGTTGATTCCGCTCTTTTTCATGGTCGGCATCTGGGGTGGCCCATTGCGACGGTATGCGGCGGGCAAGTTCTTCATCTACACCCTGGCGGGAAGCGTCATCACGCTGCTCGGTCTGATTTGGTTGGTCACCGAGTCCTACAAACTCAGCCTAGCATTGGCTCATCCACTCACAACGCCGTTCTCCATCCCGGACCTCTCGCGACTGCTGGCCGATCACCCGCTGCCACCCGAGTTGCAGGCGACGCTGTTCCTGATGATCGCGGCCGGGTTTATGGTGAAGGTGCCGCTGTTTCCGTTTCACACTTGGTTGCCTCTCGCCCACGTCGAGGCACCGACGGCCGGTTCGGTTCTGCTGGCGGGCGTCCTGTTGAAGCTGGGCAGCTATGGATTCCTGCGTCTCTGTCTGCCCATGCTGCCAGATGCGTGTGAACACGTCGGTACGCCGCTCATCGGAGCGCTGTCGGTAGTCGGAATCATCTATGGGTCGATGTGTGCCCTAGCGCAGAACGACATCAAGAAGCTGGTCGCCTACAGTTCGGTGGCTCACCTCGGCTTCTGTATGTTGGGACTGTTCGCATTGAACTCGGAAGGGATCAGCGGCGGAGTTCTCCAGATGATCAACCACGGTCTTTCGACGGGAGCCTTGTTCTGCATCGTCGGAATGTTTTACGAGCGGTATCACACGCGACAGCTTTCGGAACTGGGGGGACTCGCCAGCAAGCTGCCACTGTTGGGTGTGGCGATGGTCTTCACGTCGTTTGCCAGTATTGGCTTGCCGGGTTTGAACGGGTTCGTCGGCGAAATGCTGGCGCTCATTGGCATGTTCAAGCGAGACCCGATCCTCGCAATGCTCGGTGCGGCGGGAGTGGTTCTCGGTGCTTGGTATCTACTGGGCGTCTTGCAGAAAGCGTTCTTCGGCCCGTTGCTGGAACCACATCACGCGACTCACGGGCATGGTTCGCACGGCGATGCGCACGAACCGATCACGGACTTGAATGCCCGCGAAGTCCTGACGCTGGCTCCGTTGCTGACGCTGTGCGTGGTCCTCGGCCTGTTCCCGCAACCGGCTCTCGATCTGATCCGGCCCGATGTCGAAGCGGTGACGAAGCTGTATTCGGAAGTCCGTGCGGTCAAGCTGTCGAAGACCGCTGACACCGCTCGCAAGACTCACGCAACGGGAGTGCCTGCGGTGAAAACTGTGGAGACCGGTGAAGCTCAACCAGCCGCCTATCCTCAACTTAATGTCAAAGCGAACGAGCCTGCGGCGGCAGATGCCAGCCAGCCAGTCGTGCCGGGGGAGGGCCGTCCGTGAACGAAGCCATATTGCATCTGAATGGTGCCGTGAATTTGATTTTGCCCGAGCTGGTCCTACTGGCCACGGTCTGCCTGATGTTCTTCGCGGCTCCATTTTTAGTGAGCGAGCGGGGTGAAGCAGCGGCAGGGCTAAGGCATCGATGGGGTTGGCTATCGTTGATGTCACTCGCGGTGGCGGGTTGGCTCTGGTGGCACAGTGGCCTCGTGCCGCGATCGACCGGCCCGTTCGTGATTGATGGTCTGACGTGGTACGTGCGCGGACTGACGCTGGCTTCGGGCCTGATCCTCGTGCTGCTGCAGTGGAATCAGGCCGATGACTCGCGGTCAGCGGAATGCCATGCGTCGCTGCTGGCGATTCTGGCGGGAGTCAACTTTGTCGCGGCAGCCAACGATCTTGTCGGCCTGTTCGTGGCGTTGGAACTCGTCAGTATCCCAACGTACCTGTTCCTGTTGCTCCCTCGACGAGACGCTCCGGCCCAAGAGGCGACTCTCAAATACTTTTTGCTCAGCATCTTCTCGTCGGCCATCGTGCTGTTTGGTCTCAGTTATCTGTACGGTGCGACGGGGACGACAAACTTGATGGCCATTCATCAGGCGTTTGCGGCGGGACGTGAGTTACCCCACAGTCCGTTGGTGGCCGTCGCAACGGTGATGCTCATCGCAGGACTCGGCTTCCGACTGACGGCCGTTCCGTTCCACTTCTACGCGCCGGATGTCTTCCAGGGTGCGCCGACTTCGGCCGCCGCGATGCTGTCGTTCGTTCCCAAGGTGGTCGGGTTTGTCGCCCTGCTGCGGTTGATCGTCCCGGCCACGGGTGGTGATGCCGATGTCCATGCTTGGATGATGACTCCCGCTGCCACGCCACTGCTGTGGTGGCTCGCCGCCGCGACGATGTTCGTCGGCAACTTGATGGCGCTGATGCAGACGGACGTGCGGCGGCTGCTCGCCTTTTCGAGCGTCTCGCACGCGGGCTACATGCTGATCGGTCTGGTCGTCGGGATGCAGGCCACGGGCCAAGTGAGCGGCATCGGCGCGCTGCTCTTCTATCTGCCGGTCTACGGAGCAATGACCCTCGGCACGTTCGCCGTGTTGATTGCGGCCGCACGTTCTGACAAGCGGATCGAGTCGCTCGACGATCTGGCGGGACTGAGCCGCACGAAGCCCGCCCTCGCGCTGATGCTGGTGGTGTTCCTGTTCAGCCTGAGCGGGCTGCCACCGACGGCCGGGTTCTTGGGCAAATTCAACTTGTTCATCGCCGCGTGGTCACAGGGGTTTGAGTCGAGTCGCATGTTGGCCTGTCTGCTGGGTGTCAACGCGGCGCTGGGTGCCTGGTACTACCTCAAGCTGATCGGCGTGATGTATCTGCGCGATCCGGTCGATCGGAGCGAAGACACCCGCCCGGCCGATGTCCCCGCGCTGGTGGCGGCATTGCTCTGCTTGGCAGTGACGATCGGCCTGTTCTTCGCCCCAGGCACAATTTGGACCCACGTTCAGTCGCTGGTGCAGTGAACTCCCCCTAGTGCGTATCCATATTATTCGTAGCGGTATCCGCAGTGCTTGAAATAACCTCGGCATTCTTTCTCGGGGAAGAAATCGAGGATTTTTCCACAGAG
>JAYVDI010000309.1:0-16543 GCA_043749505.1 Schlesneria sp.
AACCTGTCCGAAATCGGAGCCAAGCTCAGCCGTCAGGCGATGTTTGAATCGATCGTCTTCCCCAGCGCGGGGATCAGCCACAACTACGAGGCGTGGACGATCGTCCTCAACAACGGCACAACTCAAACGGGCCTGCTCGTCAGCGAAGACGGTGAAAAACTGAGCCTCAAGGGGATCGACGCCATCGTCCGCACGATCGCCATCAAGGACATCGACGAACGCCAGAAGAACACGATCTCCCTGATGCCCGCCGACCTCGCGAAGCTGCTCTCGCAGGAAGAGATGGCCGACGTGGTCGAATACCTGATGACACTCAAGAAGGCGAAGAAGTAGCCCCGCTGATTCGACTCGCACGACGACCGAAAAGCGACCCGGACGTTTGAAACGTCCGGGTCGCTGGACCTCGAAGTCCGGCTTTTCCGAAAGCCGGACTTCATGGCAAGGGGCCGTCATTCCCGTGAGAAGTCCGGCTAACAAAGCTAAGCCGGACTTCGTTTGGCTTGAGGTGTTGAGTCGCGTTCCAACTGCTTGTCCCCCGCGCGGCGGTGGCCTACGATGCCGCGCGACTTGCTGTCACACCTGCCATTCGTGGAGAGACTGATGCCCGCCGAACCGACAGACAAAACAATTCTCATCATTGACGATGACCGTGAAATTGCCGCGATGCTGATGGGAGTCCTCCAGAGCAACGGCCACCGCGTCGTCCATGCGCAGAACGGTGTGGAAGGTCAGCGTCAGATCGAGACGCTTAAGCCGGATCTTGTCATTACTGACATGATGATGCCGCGCATGGGCGGCTTTCCGGTGCTGGAGTTCCTCAAGACATTGGAGTCTCCACCAGCGGTCATCATGATCACGGCGAACGAAGGGGGACGGCACAAAGCCTATGCCGAGATGCTGGGCGTGGCCGACTACCTGAGGAAGCCATTCCCAATGGAAGTGCTGCTCGAATCGGTGCGTCGCATCTTCGCGACCAAGGATGGATCGGAAGAGCAGGCCACACCGCTCAAGCGAGCCGTTCGCAAGCGGGCTGTGAAGTCGGAGGCCGACGACGACGAGGATTAGCCGCGCAATCCCCTCTGTAGGATGGGCACTCCTGCCCGTCCGGCTTTCGCGTTGAAGAGCGGACGGGCAGGAGTGCCTGTCCTACTTCACTCAGTTAAAGCCCATGTTGCGGTTGATGTCGCGGGCCTGTTCGGACCACAAAATCTTGTCGAGCGGGTCTTCCCCCTCGGCGCGACGGTTGCCGCGGCCGATCTTCCCTGCGTCTGATCGCCAATCAGATTTGGGTTCGTCGGAATCCGGCTCCCACTGCTCGCTCTTGGAGAAGGGCTTTGATTTTCCGAAGCCGAACCCCGACGAAGAGCAACCCAACGTCGCTGTCGAAACGGCGATCAACAGGGCGAACAGGGCGACTGGACGGAGCAACATTGAAAGACTCCCACGTGCAAAAATGGTCGATCCCGGCCTGTGGTCTTGGTGTCGGAGACGGTCGAACCGCGCGGGCTTATCTCAGAATGGCAGAAATGTGTCGATATGGTTTTGGACCGCGCAACGCCACGTAAGGCGACCGGAAAAAGTTGTCTGACCCACACCAACCCGAAGTGTGAGCGAGGGCGAAGTCGATCGATGGCCTCGCTCACGCTTCGGGTTGGTGTGTCGGGTAAACCGTGTCTTGCCGCCCGCCTGATGACCTGTTGGGCTTCCTCGTTTCACATCCCTCGTTGAGTCTCCTGCAATGACACCCCCGATAGCTCCGCTCGATGTGCTTGTGGTCGCTCCTCATCCCGATGATGCGGAGATCGGTGTCGGCGGAACGCTCGTTCGTTGTCAGCGCGAGGGACTGCGAACGGGGGTTGTCGATCTGACGACGGGTGAGCCGACGCCGCACGGTTCGCTCGAGATTCGCGCGCGAGAAACGGCTGCTGCGACGCAGGCGCTGCAACTCGACTGGCGACACAATCTCGGGCTGCCAAATCGATCGCTGGAACCGACGCTCGAAGCGCGTCGCGCGTTAGCTACGGTCTTTCGGATCACACGACCGAAACTGATCCTCGCGCCGTATTGGGAGGACAGCCACCCGGACCACATCGCCGCGTCGAGCCTCGTCGATGCCGCCCGCTTCTGGGCAAAGCTGTCTCGCAGCGACATGCCCGGCGAGCCGTACTTACCGCCGCGCGTCCTCTACTACTTCAGCATTCATTTGCGAATTCACCCGCAGCCCGCGTTCGTGTTCGATATCAGCGACGTGATCGAGGCGAAGATGGCGGCCATTCGCTGCTTCGAGAGCCAACTCATCACCGGCCGTTCGACCGAGTTCCCGACCGTACTCGATGACATCCGTGATCGGGCACGCTATTGGGGCTGGAGCATCCACGCGAAGTACGGCGAACCGTTCGCCAGCCGCGAGACGATGCGCGTGGCCAGCCTGCGCGAGCAACTGTAGTCCCGTCGCTCCGCCGACGGGACGCTTGTCGGCGGAGCGTCAAGTCTACAGTAGGCGAGTGAAGCCTCGATCAATCCGTCCGTCCTATTCTTCCGTGCGAGTTATCTCAATCCATGTCTCGTCTCGTGATTCGCAATGGGACCGTGTACGACCCGACCAACGGCGTTGATGGTCAGGTGCGTGACATCTGGATCGAAGGTGGCAAGGTCATTGCCGCGCCGCTCGATCCGCACGCCAAAGCGGATCGCACGCTTGATGCCAGCGGTTTGATGGTCATGCCGGGAGGCGTGGACATGCACTGTCACATTGCCGGGCCAAAGGTGAACGCCGCGCGAAAGATGTTGCCCGAGGAACGTCGTCGTGCGCGGATGCTGCATCGCACGGAGGTCGCTCGCTCGGGAACAACCGGCAGTTGTCCGTCCACGTTTGCAACCGGTTATCTGTACGCGGGACTTGGCTACACAACCGCTTTCGATGCGGCGATCCCGCCGCTCGCTGCTCGCCATGCACATGAAGAGTTTGAAGACACACCGCTGCTCGACAAAGGTTTTTTCGTTCTTGCGGGGAACAACCAGTTCGTGATGCAGCAGCTCAGAAATGGGCAGCCCGAGTTGGTGAAGGCGTATCTCGGCTGGTTGCTCAACGCGACGAAGGGCTACGCCATTAAGGCGGTCAATCCGGGTGGGGTCGAGGTGTGGAAGAGTCGCGGGCTGGGGAATGTTTCGGGGCTGGACGATGTGGTCGATCACTTCGACGTGACGCCGCGTCAGATTGTGAGGGGCCTCGCGGCGGCGGTCGATGAGTTGCGGTTGCCGCACGCTCTGCATCTGCACTGCAACAACTTGGGGATGCCCGGTAACTGGTCCACCACGTTGGAGACGATGCGCGCGTTGGAGGGGCATCGCGGACACCTGACTCACATTCAGTACCACAGCTACGCGGGCGATCCCGACGATCAGGCGACGTTCGGCTCGCGCGTGCCCGAGTTGGCGGACTATGTGAACTCACACCCGAACCTGACTGTTGATGTCGGCCAGGTGATGTTCGGCCAGACGTGTTCGATGACCGGGGACGGGCCGCTCGGGCATTACCTGCATCGGGTTCTCGGCGGCGCGTGGTTCAGTTGTGACCTCGAACAGGAGTGCGGCTGCGGAATCGCGCCGATCAAATACCGACGGAAAAGTTTGGTTCACGCCCTGCAATGGGCGATCGGCTTGGAGTGGTATCTGCTCATCGACGATCCGTGGCGAGTCGCGATGAGTACCGACCATCCCAACGGCGCGTCGTTCCTGGCGTACCCGCAAATCATCGCGTTACTCATGGACCGAACTCGCCGTGCGGAGGTTCTCGCCACGCTGCCGGAGGCAGTGCGAACTCGTTGTGTGCTGCCCGATCTTACGCGCGAATACACACTCAACGAGATCGCGATCAGCACCCGCGCGGCTCCCGCAAAAATGCTGGGGCTGACTCACAAAGGGCACCTCGGCCCCGGAGCCGATGCCGACGTGACGATCTACACGCCGGGAGATGACATCGAGCGGATGTTCGAGCTGCCGCGCTGCGTCCTCAAGTCGGGCGAGATCATCATCGAACAGGGCGAAGTCCGCAGCAGCCTGAACGGGGCGACTCAGCACGTCAGCCCCGAGTTCGATGACGCGGCGATCCCGATCATTCGTGACTGGTTCGAGGGACACTACACGGTTCAGTTTCGGAACTACCCGATGCAGCAGGAAGAACTGCTCGGCGAGATGGTCGATGTTCCGATGACCACACCGTGATTTGAGTCACAGTCTGCGGAAAGCAGCCGTAGGATGGACACTCCTGCCCGTCCGTTTTCTAGATGCCGTTCACGCCGAAGAAGACGGGCAAGAGTGCCCGTCCTACGGGGGCGTTCAACCGGCTGTTATTCCCGCATGCGGTTGAAGGCGACACTAACCCGAAGCGTGAATGGCACTAGGTTAAGGTCATTAGCCGGAACGCGCTAGCGTCCGGTTTTCCGAAATCACCGAGAACCGGACGCTAGCGCGTTCCGGCTGATTCGCAATTCGTGCTTAACCTAGTGCCATTCACCCGAAGCGTAAGCGAGGATGCCACTCACGTCCTCGCTTACGCTTCGGGTTAGTGTGAAATGGCTATCCTCACTCCACCTGCGGCTACACCCGCGCCTGTTTCATCAGCGCGACATACTGTCCGGCGAGATCGCGGATGCGGTCGAAGTCGCCGCGTTCGAGCGCGTCTTTTTCGACAAGTTGACTGCCCAACCCGACGGCACATGCTCCCGCTTTGACGAAGTCTTTGAGCGTCTCCAAATTGACGCCGCCCGTCGGCATCAACCGCACCTGTGGCAGCGGTCCTTTGAGTGCCCTGAGGTACGCCGGGCCACCGATGTCAGCGGGGAAGAGCTTCACGATGTCGGCTCCCGCCTCCCACGCGGACAACACTTCTGTCGGCGTGTACGCGCCGGGCATGATCCCTTTGTCGTAACGGAGCGCCAGCTTGATGACTTCCAGATTGACAGTCGGTGAGACGAGGAACTCGGCACCGGCAAGGATCGCCGTTCGAGCAGTCTCGGGATCGAGGACCGTTCCCGCGCCGAGCAGAACCTTCGACCCGAGTTCTTTCTTCACCGCCGAGATCACTTCCACAACACCCGGCGTGGTGAAGGTGACTTCGATGATGTCGATGCCCCCTTCATAAAGTGCCCGTGCAACGTTGACCAATTGACCGCTGGAGGACGCGCGAATGATCGCGACCAGACCGCGATCGAGGACTCGCTGCAAACTTTCGTGACGACTCATCGACTGCGGTCCTTCAAAAAATGTGATGTGAGACAGGCCCTGCAATTTCCAACAGTGCGGTCAGACACGGGCCGAAAACTTTTCGGCGTACTCCAGCACCCACTGATCGATCACATCGCGGAACCCATCCAGATCGAGTTGGGCCAGTTGTTGGTAGTGCGTGCGGCTGAGAACCTCTTTGTTGCGAATCGTTCCCCGCGCAATCAGCTCGACAATGCGACCGGGCGAGTACGGGCGAATGACCATCTCCAGCCGACTGTAGTATTTATTGAGCGGCTTACCGTCGCCCGGCGCAAGATCATCTCGCGAGATTTTCGCACCCCAGCCGTCTGCTCCGACAACCGACTCGAAGTCGAAACCGGCAAAATGAACCACAAGCTTTCGCAGACAGCCTTCAATGTTCTCGGACAGTTCGAGCCGCGATTTGGAGTGCAGGTTCTTGCACTCATCGTCGGTCATGGCGCGTTCGGCCCGTTCGCGCGCTTGCGCAGAACGCTGTTGTTGACCGCGTACGATGGCGCGTTCGAGCCTTTGGTCAAAGTTCATGGCGCTGGTCCGTTCGTGATCGAGCTGCGAGGCGTGGGCGATGAGCATCGTCTTGGAAAAGCGAGTTGAGTCTCGCCGTGCTCTCTAAAGTGCTGAGAGCGGGACGATTCTAGGAAGGCCCTTCAGGGCGGGCAATCGCGAGCGACGAACACATCCATTACGACCTCAATCTGTTGCCTGTAATCCGTACAACCGCAGAGGTGCGATTTCTGCAATTCCTGATCGTCAGACATCGAACCGAACGCGAAGATCAGTACGACTCGACTTACGTTTCACCATGTCATACCTGCGAATTCGCCACTTCCATGCAGATACGTGTGGCCAACCAAGTCTTGGCATGGATGCTGCTTTGCGTGTGCAACGTTGATGACGGCACGGCTTGCTCGACTGAGGTCAACTGCCATAATGCGGCACCGACACATCGCAATCGTCTGCGGTGTTGAGACGCATCTGGTCAGAGGACGTTGGTTATGCTGGCGATCGAAGTGAATTGGCAACTCTTGACGAAACTCGGCGGGAGCCTCGCACCGTGGCAGTGGGGCGTAGTGGTCTTGGTCGGCAGCATCGGCGTGTGGTCCCTCTTCCAGTTGCGAGCATGGTTTCGCGAAGATGACGGTCGTGCGGACGGCCACTTGGAAATGCTCACGCAGTTTCGAGATTTGCATCGGCAGGGTGGGATATCCGAGGACGAGTACCGATTGATTAAGTGTCAGTTGGTGGCAGGTCATGCGTCGAATTCGCAGGCCGGACAACGACCTGCGAATTCGGCGAGTTCTGCTGGTCGACAAGCACCAAGCGGACAAATGGTAGGGCCGCGCAATGCGAAGGCGGACGAGTCAAGAACGGGTGAGAATTCGCCGACGATGAAGCCGGAATCAATCGACATGACGAATTGCTCAGGATCGGATCAACTAGAGCCGGATCAACCAAGGATGAGCATCGAGTAGATCAGGTATCCAACGAAGACGGACATCGAGAAGACAAGCCAAGACGAGACGATCGACACGCAGGTTCCAGGATGAGCCTCAACGAACGTCGCTGAAGGATCATGGCAGGGCCAGGGACGCGCCGCTTGCTTTCATCATCGAGTTACTCACCGACGAAACCCCCTCGGCAGCGTTGAAGGAAAGCTAATGACTTCGGGACGCGATTTTATGTCCGCCGGCAAACGCGGTGCGACCGGCAAGAAAAACGCCAACTGTTCATTCTGTCGCAAGAGTTACCGCGAAGTCGGGCCGCTCGTTGAGGGGCCGGATGAGGTTTACATCTGCGGCGAGTGCATCGAACTGTGTCAGGGGATTCTCGACCAGGAACGGAAGCGACGCGGAACATCGACCAAACTGTTCAACCGCGTTCCCAGTCCGCGTGAGATCACCGAGCACTTGAACCAGTACGTGATCGGTCAGGACCGCACGAAGAAGATCCTCTCGGTCGCGGTTCACAATCACTACAAGCGACTGATGGCGACGGCCGATGTCGATAACGAAGTCGAGATCGAGAAGTCGAACATCCTGCTCATCGGGCCAACCGGTTCGGGCAAGACGCTGATGGCACGGACGATGGCTCGCCTGCTGCAAGTCCCGTTCGCCATCGGTGACGCCACGACGCTGACCGAAGCGGGCTACGTCGGCGAAGATGTCGAGAACCTGCTACTCAAGCTGCTCCACGCGGCCGACTTCGATGTTGAAGCGGCTCAGCGCGGGATCATCTTCATCGACGAGATCGACAAGATCGGCAAGACCTCGCAGAACGTCTCGATCACCCGTGATGTGTCGGGTGAAGGTGTGCAACAGGCGCTGCTCAAGATGCTCGAAGGGACTGTCGCCAACGTGCCACCGCAAGGGGGACGCAAGCATCCCGAGCAGCAGTATATTCAACTCGACACCACCAACATCCTGTTCATCTGTGGCGGGACGTTTGTCGGGTTGGAAGACATCATCGCCAAGCGGATGGGTAAGCGAACGATCGGCTTCGGTGCGGCTGAAGTCGAAGATCCGCTGAAGGCACGTGCTGGCAAATTGCTCGGCCAAGCCTGCACCGATGACGTGATCGAGTACGGGATGATCCCCGAACTCGTCGGTCGTCTCCCCGTGGTCAGTGCCCTCTCGCCGCTGGAAGAAGATGATCTCGCGAGGATTCTCATCGAGCCGAAGAACTCGCTGGTCAAGCAGTACCAAAAGTTCTTCCAGATGGAGAACGCGGAACTGGAGTTCACGCCCGAGTCGCTGCGTGAGATCGCCCGGATCGCAAAGTCGAAGGAGACCGGAGCACGCGGACTGAGGTCAGTCGTGGAAGAGTCGATGTTTGAAGTGATGTACGATTTGCCCGACTTGTCGCCCGGCCAGAAATACGTCCTCACCCCGGAAGTCGTTCGCGGCGAGATGCGGTTGGTACCACTCGATGGCTCGGCCGCAGCCTGACACCACCCAACGTGTTTGAATTCTCCAGCCCGGTTCGTGTACGAACCGGGCTGGTTTCGTTGACGGACGGCACGCGAAGAAACAGCTTCAACATGCAATCATTTGCCACAGATTAGTCAGGGCATCGGGACATCCAGCGTGGAATTGCCGTCGTTCACGCTCCGGGCTGGATTTGAAATCGGCGGTGGGTTTGAGTGGCTTGCATCACCGACGCTATGATCCCTCCGCGTTCTTCGATTCTTCACACGTTCGCTATCGCACGAAAATGAGTCCGTCATGCAGGCCCGATTGAACGTTCTTCACGACAAGGCCAACGTCAAGCAGGTTAAACTGCTTCCCGTCACACTGATCGGTCGCAGCACCGAGTGCAATTTGAAGATTGCATCCAGCCAAGTTAGCCGCGCTCACTGCCGCATCACGCTCGCGGAAGACACTGTTTACGTGGAAGATTTGGGGAGTGCCAACGGGACGATGGTCAATGGCAAAATGTTGACGCCCCACCAACCGACCTCGATTTCACCGGGAGCCACTCTCATCGTGGGACCGGCTGAATTCCAAGTCGATTACGTCGCATCGACCAGCCAGACGATGGTGCTGTCTCGATCTTTTCTGCCCATCGAAAGCGATGCGTCGTCAACCGAGTTAATCGTTCCTGTCGCCCAAGAAGTCTTTCCGCAAACTCCTGCCAGCGAGCCTTCGGCTCCTCCAAACAAAACTCGCCCCGCTGCGGCACCGAAAGTCGCCAAGCCCGTAGCGAATCCCGTGGTTGCTACCCCAGTGATGGCCCCAGTTGCGTCTCCTGTGTTAGGCAAGCCCATCGTAGCCACGGCCACGGCTGTGGTGCCAATCGCCGCCGCTGTGGCCACAGCGGCCGTGCCTGTTGCCGCCACAATCGAATTTTCGTTAGCCGCCCCGGAAGCGGCACCGCCCGCAATGCTGTTTTCCGGGTTTGCCTCGCACGACGAACAGGCTTCTGCCAGTGAAGCGTCCCCCTTTGACTCCGGTGTCACTTCCACAAATGACGGCGAACCGTCGGTTGACGAGCCGCCATCGCCCAGCTCTTCCAGCGGCAAAAAGGGTGGGCTGAAGTCGCTGTTTTCGATGTTTGGACGCGCGGCCAAGAGTAGCCCCGCGCAAACGTCCTCAACGCCCACCTCTGTCACCCCCAGTGTCTTCTTGCCCACGATGGAGCAAAGTGGCGAAGTGATTGAAGTTCCCGAGGTGGTGCCGCAGGTTCTGGGCTTTGGATTTGAGGAGTCGAGCGTTGTGGACTCGAGCGTGCCAACGCTGTCATTCGAGCGACTGTCATCGGACGAACCATCCGCTGAAGTCAAAGGCGAAGACGACGGATTCTCGCAGTTCCTCAATCAGTTGTAGTCTATGGGATTGACACTCTCGCCCGTCTGTTTGACACGCCGACGGGTAAAAGTCCCGGTCCTACTTTATTCACGAGGCCATCAAGCGTGGCCTCAACGAAAACACGCCGCAGTCCGAGCAGGACTGCGGCGTGCATTTGACTGCGGGCTAAGTTGAATCCGTTCCGCTTCGACTACTTGCTCGCTTCGGCAAATCGTCGGGAAACTTCAGTCCAGTTGACGACGTTCCAGAAAGCACCGATGTAGTCGGGGCGGCGGTTCTGATAATTGAGATAGTAGGCGTGTTCCCACACGTCGAGACCGAGCAGCGGCGTGCGGCCCTCCATCAGCGGGCTGTCTTGGTTGGCGGTGCTTTCGACAACAACCTTGCCCTTGTCGAACGAGAGCCAAGCCCAGCCACTGCCGAAGCGCGTCGTGGCCGCTGCCGCAAATTTCTCTTTGAACGCGGCGAAATTGCCGAACGCCGCGTTGATCGCGGCGGCAAGATCTCCGGTCGGTTCACCTCCCGCGTTGGGACCGATCACCGTCCAGAACAGTGAATGATTGGCGTGGCCGCCAGCGTTGTTGCGAATGACCGTGCGAATGTCTTCGGGAACGGAAGCCAAGTCCGAGATCAACGCTTCCACCGACTTGGCCGCCAGCGCCGGATGAGCTTCCAGTTTGGCATTCGCATTGTTGATATAGGCCTGATGGTGCTTGCCGTGATGAATCTCCATCGTCTTCGCATCGATGTGCGGCTCCAAAGAGTTTGGAGCGTAGGGCAATGCGGGAAGTGTGAAAGCCATGATCGAATGTCTCCTAGGGGAACCGGTTTCAAATGCTCGCGATGATCCAAACGCGAATCTCGCCGGGCATTCTAGGAGGCCCTCGTTCACGATGCAAAGAGCGGCGAACACTCGTGGGGCGGGTCATGCTTCACCGGGCGACTTTGCCACCCGGCTCGTCAGGTGGACGCTGGCTCAAGCGGCGACCGGCTTGAAACTTGGGATCGCTGGCATCCGTCTGTGGTCCTGGTACGCGAGTTCCTAGCGGCGGTCTCACAGCCGGAAGGAACTTTTTCAGAGCACCGGTCGCGGGAGCCGCACTCGACGAACCACGCGGTGCAGGCGACTCGGTCGTCAATCCTGTTGAGGGCAACGCATCAGACTCAGCAGGAGTCGTCTTCGGCCCAAGCAACGGTGGCGCGGAGTTCCCTAACAAATCGGAGCGACTCTTCGACGGAGCGGCCTTAGAGTTCTTGGCCGCAGGGCGAGCCGGGATGCGCAGACTCATGCCGACACGCACATCGTTCGCGTCCTTCAACTGATCGCGATTGGCTTCATAAATTTCGATGAAACGGTTTGTGCTGCCAAGTTCTTTAGCCGCGATTGACGACAGTGTCTCGCCTTTTAGTACGACATGCGATTTTCCGGAAACCGTTCCGCCGGTTGAGTCCTCGCGGCGCGAAGCGGCGTCGCCTGAGACGATCTCGTCGCTGTCGGGAATCGGGATCGGAGCCAGATCAGGAATGCCGTCGTCGGTGCCGTTTTGAAGCTGCTTACGAGACTTGTGAGTCGAGACATCGAACCGATCGCGCGAGTCATCCAAAAAGAGATCGGGTGAGTCGATGTGTGGCAGCGATCCATCGTTCGCTTGAGACGACGAACCACTTCGACCTGAGACCGGTCGCGCGGCGGTTTGTTGCTGCTCCTCGACCTCTTCGATCCCTTGCAGGTATGGGGCAATCGACTTCTCGGCGATTTGAGCGTCCAATTGTTTGGCCGTTTGCAGGCGCGGCGATGCCGTACCCGACTTCACATCGTTCCGAAAGAAGAACGCTCCCGCCGCTCCTAACAGCAGCACTCCCAACGCCAGCCCGATTCGTTGATCTTGATGCACGACGCACTCCTCCCGCAGTTTGCCAAACCCCGTCTCGCGGGTCAGTCGGCAAAATCTGCCGAAAGACATCACACTGGTTTGGTGAGACTCGGAAAAATACGTCGTCGCGACGGACGAGGTGCCGATCAGCACGGTTGATCCGTGTCTGCGGGCCGTCGGCAACCTGTGGAATAAGCCGCAGGGCGGGCGCTCTTGCCCGTCGTTCTGCTTGAAATCGGACGGGCAAGAGTGCCCACCCTACGTTTCGCAGCGCGCGGCTACGTCAACTGTCCCGACGCCTCGATCGGCCAGACATCGACGACTTGGCCGTTCTCGTGAACGACCAGTTCGCGGTGCAAGTTGCAGGTGGTGCAGGCGTGACTCGGGATGAGATGCAGCACTTGTCCGATGCTCCAGTCCGGAGGCTCTTGCACGACGGTGTGTTCCTCGGCCATGAACACGGGAATTTGAGCCTCGGGAAAATCGCGGATTAGCGGCACGCCGAACTCGGCCCCCGCCCCTTTGACGCCCACATCCAACACGGCGCGGTTCGAGGTCGGGCGGCTGATGACTCGGACGAGTAACGACAGCGCAACCTCAAACTCGGGGGCGAGGCGTTGATACTGGCGGTCCATCGTCGCGTAGGTTCCCGCCTGGACTTCATCCACGCCAGCCATCGTCCCCGTGCTGTCATAGGTCGCGCTCGAGCAGCCACTCACACAGGAAACAGGCAATCTCGCTGCTTCGAGGAGTCGCCGCGTTTCGACCGCTTGCTGCATGGCGGCTCTGGCGCGCGTCGTTCGTTCCGCGCGGTCGATGACATTGACGAGATGCCCTTCATACGCCTGCAAGCCAGCGAAACGGGCTCCCGGCAGATCGACCAGACGCCGAGCCAACTCGACCGCCGGTGGTCCCGGCAACACGCCGCAGCGACCCATCCCAATATCGACCTCGATCAGCAACGATACGATCGAACCGACGGCCGTCGCCGCGCGCGAGATCGCCAACGCTTGTTCGATGTGATCGACGGCAACACTGACGTTTGCTCGCGCCGCCAGTCGTGCGAGCCTGTCGCACTTGATCGCTCCGACCACTTGGTTCGCGATCAGCACGTTGCCGATGCCATGTTCGACAAGGATCTCGGCCTCACTCAACTTCGCACACGTCATGCCAATCGCGCCTGCGGCCAGTTGGCGTTTGGCCAAAGTCACACACTTGTGGTTCTTAAAATGAGGCCGCAGTTTTGCGGAGCGGTCTCGAAAAAACGCCGCCATCCGCGCGAGGTTGCGATCCGACGCGGCGTGGTCGAGCAACAACGTCGGCGTGTCGAGTTCCTCCAACGACCGACCGATTCTCAGGTCGAACGGAGAGACGGGAACGTACTCAGTCATCACTTCAACTCCGTCAACGGATTGTCGCGGCATGCCAGCGGCAGCGTTACGGGACCGCCGATGCGTTGGGACTCGAAGATACTGGCAATCATGCCGACGACCGAACGGCCCGCGTACATGTTGCAGAGCGGTTGACGATCCTGGTCGATGGCTTCGAGCAGATCGTGAACCGCCGCGACGTTGCCGCCGTGCAGGCCTTCGCCCTTGAGCGTTTCGGGCTGAGCGATTCCTTGCGACGTGATCGGCTGCCATTTGGCTCCGCTGCGGCCGGGCGACCAGCTCGCGTCTTTCAGCAGCCAGACTGGGGCGAGGTATCCGGTACTGATCTCGATCATGCCACGACTGCCCAGAATTTGAAGAGCGAACCGTGACGGGTTGCCTCCCGCGCCGCGCACCGAATCGAATGTCCCGACGACGCCATTCGCGAACGAGTACCGGGCATGAACCGCATCCCCGGCGAGCGGCCCGATCCCTTCATTCCCCTCGACCACGTCGGCCGGAGTGATCGGCTGGCCCTTCGCCGTGACGGTCGCAAAGCAGCTTGTCGCTTCACCCGCGAACAGCCACATCAGGTCGAGAATGTGTGAGCCGAGCACCCACAAATCTTCACCGCCGCCGCGCTGCGCGTCTTCCTTGCCCCGGCCGCGCAGTTCGAGAACCTCGCCGATCTCACCCGCCGCGATCAGCTTCTTGATCACGGCGTTCGTCGGCGAGTAATGTGTTTGATGCGACAGTGCCAGCTTGAGATGTCGCATCTCGCACGCGCGAATCACCTCGTCCGCTTGAGCCAGCGTCGGGACGAACGGCTTCTCCATGTAGATGTGGCAGCCATGTTCCACCGCCGCGAGAGCCATCTCACGATGCTGGTCAATCCAGCGTGGAGCGACCGCCACGATGTTCAGCCGCTCCTTGTCGAGCATCTCGCGGAAGTCGGCATAGGCCGTAAGCGCCTTCGTCTTCTTCTGAGCCTCGCGCCGCCCGGCCTCCTGCTCATCGGCCACTGCCACGACCTCGCACTGCGGCACGTCGGCCCACACGGTGTCGAGACCATGCCCGTAGTTCCCTTTTCCTGTGCGACCGATGACTCCCACTCGCAGCTTGCCCGGCATGATTGTGTACCTCGGTGTGACTGGATTTCCCGCGTTCATTGATCCCGTTGGGGTTTACCGTGAGGGCGGACAAATGTCACGGTGGGAGGCTGTTCGCCCAAGGCCATCGCCTTGTTGGGTCTGCGAAACTTGTAGGATGGGACCAGTGGCGCTTCGCCGCGCTGGCCCACCCTGAATTTTACGTGATCGCGGTTCATCGGCTGTTTTGTCGGGACTCATTGGAGAGAGATGAACGACGGCCATCGGTCTTCATCCTGAAGGGATGCCAGCATCACGAAACGGGGAGACATTCTGAGCTTGCCAGCATCCCTTCAGGATGCAAATCCCCTTTTGATGGCTTCGCACCGGCGGTGTCGCGGACGCTCAATCCCCGGCTAATCGCTGACATCCCTTCGGGATGAAAACGACGAACTTCATCCCGCTCATTGGAATCCCTCCAAAAAAACATCGGATGAACCGTGACTGCATGATGGTGGGCCGGCGCTCGAAGCGAGCTTGTCCCACCCTACGTGGAACAAGGCGATGGCCCTGCTGGTCACCGAATGCGTTGCCTGTCCGTTGGCTTACACACGTTGGTCGCGCGTTCCCAGCGGACTCACTCCGGACGTGCCTTTTCGGCTTCGCGCCAGGCTTTCCAGCGCTTCTTCCATTCGTCGTTCGACAGTAGTGAAGGCGTACTGGAGTCGAGTAGTTCCCTGTGTGAGAGGACTTCTGCTTCGAGCAGGATCGCGTCGTCGGAGCGGGTGTCAGGTTGATCGAGTTCGTCAAGGCTGACGACGTACACGTCCTCGGTTCCACCCACGTAGGCAAACCGGCCATCGGGACTGATTTCAAGATGGCGGTCGCCGGTGTAGGCGTGAATCGGGGCCATGGCGTGCGGCCGGGGTGGACACAGTCGCCGCGACTGCCGCCAGTCCCACACATCGACTTGGCCATCGACATCGACCGAAACCACTTCCCCGGTGCGTGGGCGAAAGCGGACGGCGATGTCTGGGTGTCCTTGCATCGCGGCACCGACCAGTTCGTGCGTGTTCAGATCCCAAACGCGTGCCGAGGCATCCTTGGCCACGGTCAACAGGTAGCGCTGGTCTTCCGAAAACTCCCCCCAGTAGACCCATGTCGGATGCACGAGCGGAGGCGAGAGCGCCGTCCCGGTGGTCGCGTCCCAGACTCGGGCGGTCTTGTCATGGGAGCAGGTCACGATGCGTCGGCCGTCCGCCGAATACGGGACGCTGTGAATCGGCGCGTCGTGAGTCAGCACGCCGCGACGGGTTCCCGTTTGCGTGTCCCACAATTGGCAATGTTTTTCGTCTCGGTCGCGGGCCACCAGCGTGAGTCCGTCGGGACTGATGCCACCCCATGCGGGAGCTTCGGCGTAAGGACCGTCATGACACAGAACATGACGAGTCTCCAGTGTCGTGCCATCAATAACCAAGACCTGACCGTTCATGGCCAGGACGGCGATCGTGCCACCGTCGCGGCTCAGGCTCAGGCAGTACCGCTTCGAGAGCACGGGCAGCATCGCACTCTTGAGCAGCTCGCCCGTGGCCGTGTTCCAAAGTTTGATTTGTCCGTTGGCGGTGACATCCTTCCCCTCGGCCTGTGCGGCGAAGCCCACGGTCACAAGCGTGTGATTCGCTCCGAAGCCGGCGTCGCCCATGTAAGTCTCCCGCCATTCGGCCGGCGCGGGACGTTGTTCGGCGATATCGAACAATTGAACTCGGGGACCGTTGTGAATCACGCAGTTGCTGCGAGTCCCCACGGAAGCGACCCCGTTTCCCGAAGGTGAGCGCCGGTTGAGAAATCTTCCAAGACCTCGATGCCTCGTTGAACAACCACAAACTCTGTTTCCAGATGGCGATGAGCGTGTCGCGAACAACACCGCCTTCACCGTTCCGGAGAGACATTCAGTCATTGTGGCCCAACGTGGCAAAAGATAACTGCCCCGTTGACGCATTGCACCAGTCAAACCTTGGCCATGACAACGAAAGATGAAGCCCGAACCCCGCCACGCCGCACCGTCGTATTTCCGATTATTCCGATTCTGTCGAGGCGCGGTGAGGCTACAGAATCGGAAGTTGCGAGAAAGCCACATCGGCTTCGGTTGCGGGCAAAAATAGGAGCTAGCTTGAACCGTATCGTCGCCGCGCAATGGCCGACAGTCCCGAAGGAGTTGATCGAACTTCCCACGCAAATCTGCGGTGCCTCAATTGAAATCATCCGCGGGCAAACTCGTCCTCTGTGAACTGAATTAAAAGTGAGTGAACACGTGAGTGACATCGAAACGAAACTACTGAACGACGTGCTGGCTATTCGCGAGATCGTGGCACAACAGGGCCGGTTGTCGGTCGATGTCTTCGGACTCGATGCAACGAGTGACTTGTACGGTGCGGGACTGACCTCGTTGGCGACGGTGGGGATTATGCTGGCGCTGGAAGATCGGTTTGACATCGAATTTCCCGAGTCGATGCTGAGCCGCAAGACGTTCAACAGCGTCGCCTCGATTTCCGAGGCCGTCTCTCAGCTCGCGACGTAGGTCGCGTACTGTCGTCGATGAATCATTCATGGTGAGCCGGGCGGCGTCAGCCCCCGGATTCCTG
>JAYVDI010000310.1:0-13723 GCA_043749505.1 Schlesneria sp.
TTGATTCGCAGGTCTCCTGACACATCAAACGGTCGAAAAGTCAGAGACTGGCGTGAGGCTGCGGGTTTCTCTGGCAGCATCGAAGAACCCGCAGCCTTACGGCCTGCGGCTCGCCAAAAAACATTTGAGTTGCCGCCTCGCCCTTTTCGCGCCAGCAAACTCAACGCAACCGGATCAGGCGGTTCTCTTGCGATGAAATCCTTCTCACACCTCCTCGTCGTGCGATGCCGGTTCCTTCGGTTCGTCGATTTGTTCCAGCAGTGATGACCGACATGGATGTCGGGATCGAGCAGTAGTCACCGACCCGCATGTGCCTGCCGCGATTTAGAGGGAATGGAAGCCGACGACCATGATGCGTTCTGTTTGGATGGTTCTGGCCGGTGCCGCAGTGGCGATCTTGTTCGTTGGCTGTCGTGCCGATGGAGCAGGATCTCGTGCCACCATTTTCTCTCGCGACTCGCAGCCGAATGTCCCCCTCGATGAGTCAGCGGGCCTCGTTTCGTTGGAACAAGACGGACTTGCTCTGCCCAAAAGGTCTGCGATCCAACTCATTAGCGACGCCAGTGACGCATCCGCACCCGAGTCTACCTTCGCGCCACTTCAAGCTGCTGAGCCAATGCGGCTCTCGATCCGACAGGCCATCGAAACGGCGCTCACTCAGAATCCGGACCTCGTTGCGCAGCGGCAAACGGAGGGGGTCAGTTCGGCGGCGTTGGGCGTGGCTCAAACGTACCCGTTCAATCCGTGGGTCCAAGTGCAGGCGACGCCTTATCAAGATGCTCGCGTGGGTGGGCCGGGAACGACATCGCACTACGTCCTCTTGATGCAGCAGCTTCAATTGGCCGGTCAGCAGCAGCATCGCGAAGAGGCCGCGTGTGCGGCGCTGAACGGAGTGAGATGGACGCTGCTACAGGCCGAATTGCTGAACGTCGCACAGACTCAACGACTGTACTTTGCGGCGTTGTATCAGCAGGGCTTGCGAGACCTCGCGCGAGCCAACGCCGAGAACAACCAGCAACTGCTGACGATCCTCGAACGCCAGTTAGCCGCCGGTCAAGCCACGGCTGCCGATGCGGGGATGGTCCGACTGGATGCCCGTTCGACACGGCAGCAGCAACAGCTCGCCGAGGCCAATCTGCAAACGGCACTGCTCGATCTGAGGCGTCATCTGGGGCTGTCGCATCAAACGCCGCTCGCACTGGAGAGTGAGGTGTCTCGCTGGAGCTGGGCCGTCCTCAACGAAGATCAACTCGTCGCTCACGCCGCATCGCGACCCGACGTGATGGCCGCGCACGCCGACATCGACACGGCCCGCGCCAACACGAATCTCGCCAACGCGGCGAGAACGCCCGACCTACAAATCGGCCCATACTATCAACGCAACGACAGCGGAACCAACTTTCTCGGCTTCCGCGCTCAGATGGACTTGCCGGTCATCAACAACGGCCTGCCGTTGGTGAGGCAGCGCGAAGCGGAGTTGTCTCAGCGAGCGGTCGCTTGGCAGCAATTGGTCATCCGCGCGGGCCTCGAAGCGCAGGCGGCAGGCGACCGATACGAACGTGCCCGCCAGATGTTGGTCGAGACGCGCGATCGTGACGATCACGAACTCCCCGTCGAATTGAGACGACTCGAAGAACAATTCAAGGCGGGTGAAGTCGATGTCCTGCGTGTGATGCAGGCTCGCAACAGTTTGATTCAAAGCCAACGCGCCGACCTCGATACACTGAATGAAGTGCTGCTCTCCGCCACCGCCGTCACCGCTGCCGCCGGAGTGCCATTGGAATCGTTGGCGACGACCACGAGCGTCAGCCCGCTTGAGCCATAAACTCGCGTGTCTGGCACTTCATCACGCCCACTCTTTTATCGGGCATCTTGCTGCCACAGCGATGTTGGTCTTGCCGGATCGGTCTTTGAAGGGATAATTCCGCCGAACTTTGAATCGTCTCGCTCGGTATTGTTCTTCGTGGCATCGACAGTGATGACATCAGACGAGCCACAGAGTTGTCGGGCCTTTCGTGCAACGACAGTCCTCATTCGGTAAAGGGAGCGGTCTCATGAGTACAGGACGCGACATCCTTCAGCAGATTTCTGCCCGCCAAGATGCTCAGGCATTTCGCCAAGAGAACTGGCAGGGAACCTTCGACGAGTACCTCGACATCGTCCGCACGACACCCGAGGTCACACGCACTGCTCATCAGCGCATGTACGACATGCTGGTGTCCTATGGCTCGTACCCCGTGGACGAGGGCCGACGCGATGGACTCATCCGGTACAAGTTCTTCGATGATCCCGACAATGGTGGCGAGGACGCGATCTTTGGACTGACCGAGCCGCTGATGCAGCTCGTCAACGTCTTCCGATCGGCGGCGCTCAAGTACGGCAGCGAACGCCGCGTGCTGCTGTTGCACGGTCCCGTCGGCAGCTCCAAGAGTACGATCGCGCGACTATTGAAGAAAGGTTTGCAACGCTACGCCCGCAAACCGGAAGGGGGCGTGTACTCGTTCGGCTGGAAGGAAGAGGACGGCAGCGTCTCATGGGATCCGATGAACGGTGAGCCGTTGCAACTGATCCCGCACGCTTATCGCGCGGAAGTCTGCACTTCGTTGAACGAGGGACGCGATCGCAACAAGCAGTTCACCGTCGAGATCGCGGGCGATGTCAGTCCGCTGGCCCGCTTTCTCTTCAAGGAGCGGCTCGAAAAATGTGACGGTGACTGGACGAAGGTCATGCAAGGGATCGTCGTTCGCCGCTTCTTCCTCTCGGAATCGGATCGAATCGGGATCGGCACGTTCCAGCCGAAGGACGAGAAGAATCAGGACAGCACCGAACTGACGGGGGACATCAACTACCGCAAGATCGCCGAGTACGGGAGCGAGTCCGACCCGAGGGCCTTCAATTTCGATGGCGAGTTCAACGTCGCCAATCGCGGGATGATCGAGTTCATCGAAGTCCTGAAGCTCGATGTGGCGTTCCTTTACGATTTGCTCGGTGCCTCGCAAGAACACAAGATCAAGCCGAAGAAGTTCGCGCAGACCGACATCGATACGGTGATCCTCGGCCACACGAACGAGCCGGAGTACAAGAAGCTCCAGTCGAACGAGTTCATGGAAGCCTTGCGCGACCGCACGGTGAAGATCGACGTGCCGTACGTCACCAAGCTCGACCATGAACTGAAGATTTACGAGAAGGACTACAACGACCGCCGTGTACGCGGAAAGCACATCGCGCCGCACACGCTCGAAGTGGCGGCGACGTGGGCCGTGCTGACGCGGCTCGAAGAACCGAAGCATCATGGGCTGACGCTGCTTCAAAAAATGAAGCTCTACAACGGCAAGACGCTCCCCGGCTTCACGATGGAAAACATCGAGCAGCTTCGCAAAGAGGCCAAGCACGAGGGCCTGCAAGGGATCTCGCCCCGCTACGTTCAGGACAAGATTAGCAATGCGCTGGTCAACAACACCGAGGCGACCTGCATCAACCCGTTCATGGTTCTCAACGAGCTTGAGAATGGGCTGAAGCATCACTCACTGATCGCGAACGAAGAGATTCGCGAAGGCTATCGCCGGCTGATCTCAGTCGTGAAGGATGAGTACACCGACACGGTGAAGAACGAAGTTCAACGAGCCATCGCCGCCGATGAAGAAGCCCTCACACGGCTCTGCTCGAACTATATCGACAACGTGAAGGCGTACACCCAGCGTGAAAAGGTTCGCAACAAGTTCACCGGCCAAGACGAGCAACCCGATGAACGCCAGATGCGGTCAATCGAGGAACGGATCGACATCCCTGAGACTCGCAAAGACGACTTCCGCCGCGAGATCATGAACTACATCGGCGCGCTGTCGCTCGACGGCAAGAAGTTCGACTACAAGACGAACGAACGGCTACACAAGGCTCTGGAAATGAAGCTGTTCGAGGACCAGAAGGACACAATCAAACTGACCAGCCTCGTCTCGAACGTCGTAGACAAGGACACGCAAGAAAAGATCGACATCGTCAAAGGCCGCCTCATTAAAACCTTCGGCTACAACGACGAATCGGCCACCGATGTGTTGCAGTACGTCGCCAGCATCTTCGCTCGTGGTGATGCGAAGCGCGAGTGATGTCGAGATTACAGGAGAACTAGCCGTGAGTTTGGTCGCTCAACCATCATCGAGTTTAGTACAGCATCCCGCTGATCCGCCTCGCTCCAAGCGAGGTGAATGGACATGGGAATTGGTCACGCTGTTTCCCCGTCAGGGCGACTGGACCGAGGATGAATATCTTTCTCGCGAATTCGACGGCTTGGTTGAGTTCACAGATGGAGTGCTTGAGTTTTTGCATCGCATCCCCGAGGACGAAGGGGGACCGCCGCCATCAGTACGAGGTGAATGGACTTGGGAACTGCTGGCGGAATACCCGCGTCAGGGCGAGTGGCTTGAATCGAGTTACTTGGCATTGGAGACGAATCAACTCATCGAGTTCCGCGACGGGATGCTGGAGTTCCTGCCGATGGTCACGCCGCTTCACCAAGACCTGTTGATGTTTCTGCGTGACCATTTGGTTGCGGCAACTCAAGGACGTTACCCAGGGCGGGTCTACGTCGCACCGATCCGAGTCAAGATGCGGTGTGGTCTGTATCGGGAGCCGGATATCAGCTTTGCAAAGCCCGAACACGTTCCCGAACGACGCAAGCCGCTGATTGGAGCGGAGTTGGTCATGGAGATTGTCAGCGGTGCCGCTTCGGATCGACATCGTGATTTTGTCGATAAACGCGACGACTACGCGGCGGCAGGAATTCGTGAATACTGGATCGTCGATCCCGACTTGGAAACGATCACCGTTCTGACCTTGCCAGACTTCAAGGACGAGTACGTCGTCCGAGGCCGCTTTGAAAATGGGAACATCGCGACCTCAGCGTTGTTTCCTGAGTTCATGATTGATGTCACAACCTGCTTCGTCGCAGGACTTACCCCGCCGACGTGACCGCATTGACCAATTCAATTGTCGCCATTCGCGATGGCCTCTGGCGAGGAGTCCCAACATGACCCGCTCCATCGACCGTGACAATCAGCGATTCAAAGAGATCGTCCGGGGGAAGGTCCGGGGGAATCTCAAGAAGTACATCACGCACGGTGAGGTGATCGGGCGGAAGGGGCGTGAGACCGTCTCGATACCCGTGCCGAGCATTGATATCCCGCGCTTTCGTCATGGGGACAAAGGCTCGGGCGGCGTCGGGCAGGGTGAGGGCGATCAGGGCCAGCCGATCGGCAAGGGGCAAGGCGATCAGGATGGAAAGGGGCAGGCGGGCGATCAGCCGGGATCGCATATCCGCGAGGCCGAGCTGACGATTGAAGAGCTGGCTCAGATGTTGGGTGAGGAGCTGAAGCTTCCGGCCATTCAGCCGAAGGGGCAGAACACGATCAGGGCGGTCAAAACGAAATACAACAGCATCCGTCAGACCGGTCCCGATTCGCTCCGTCACTTCAAACGCACCTACAAACGGGCGCTGCGCCGGCTGATTGCCTCGAACACTTACGACCCGTACAAGCCGATGGTCGTGCCGACGCGCGAAGACGAACGCTTTCGCTCGTGGACCGACACGCCGCTGCCGCAGGCGAACGCGGCGGTGATCTACATCATGGATGTCTCCGGCTCGATGACCGACGACCAGAAGGAAATCGTCCGCACCGAATCGTTCTGGATCGATACCTGGCTCAAGAGCCAATACGACGGGATGCAACGTCGGTATATCGTTCACGACACGGTGGCCCACGAAGTCGATGAGGACACGTTCTACCGGGTCCGCGAGAGTGGCGGCACGCGCATCTCGTCGGCCTATGTGAAAACGAAAGAGGTCATTGAACGCGACTTTCCTCCCGCCGATTGGAACATCTACATCTTCCAGTTCTCGGACGGAGACAACTGGGGCGAGGACAACACGACCTGCCAAAAGCTGCTCGTCAACGACTTCCTGCCGATCTGCAATCTCTTCTGTTACGGGCAAGTCGATAGCCCGTATGGCTCGGGCGACTACCTGAAGGAACTCCGCAAGATCGCTCCGCAGTTCGAGAACCTCGTCCTCTCCGAGATCAAAGACAAGGACGGCATCTACGAGTCGATCCGTACGTTTCTCGGACAAGGGAAGTGACGATCACCTTGTTTGATTGAAGCGACGCTACTGCCGTATGTCGGCTTCCATTCGGATCGAGTCGCGATATCTTCGTTGCTCGTTCGAGACTTTGTTCGCGGTGAGGAACCAGATACCATGACGACCGTTGAATTCTCAAAACACGCAGGACCAGACAAGGTTTTGCATCTGAACGTGCCAGTTGACGAGGCCGACCGGACTTACCGCGTCATCGTTCTCATTCAACCGCAGTTAGCGGACTCAGCGGCAAGTCACGCAGATTGGCCACCGGGCTTCATCGAATCGACGGCGGGAGCGTGGCAGGGGGACTTCCCCGACATCGCCGACCTCGACTACGAACAAAGGTTGCCGTTGTGACAACGTACCTGCTCGATACGAACGTCTGCGTGGAATTCCTTCACCAGCGGAACACGAATGTCGTGCGGCGAATCACGGAATCCAAGCCAGAGGAGTTGAGGGTCTGTTCGATTATCTTGGCCGAGTTGTATTACGGCGTTTACAAGAGTGAGAAGCCCGCTGCCAATGTAGAACTGCTCGATCGATTCCTGTCGCAGTTTGTCAGCCTGCCCGTCGATGACCACGTTGGAATCGTGGCAGGGAAACTGCGTGCTGATTTGGATCGGGCTGGAACTCCAATTGGTCCCAACGATCTCCTCATCGCGGCTGTCGGTCTGGTTCATGGACTCACGGTTGTTACTCATAACCTTGGCGAGTTCTCGCGAGTGCCCAATCTGATTGCCGAATCATGGCAATGAGCCGAACCGTTACGACGGAAGCTCGACGAACACTTCTCCGCCATCTACCGTCACGGGGAACGACGTGTGGTGCAGGCGGGGGTTGATGCAGTGTTGGCCGGTAGCCACGTCGAACTGCCAGCCGTGCCAGGGGCAGGTGACGATGCAGCCGTTCAGTTTGCCTTGTGCCAGCGGTCCACCGGCATGAGGGCAAATGCCGTCGAGCGCGAGGAACCGATCCTCGACATGAAACAGCGCGACGATGCGGCCCCCCACGACGAATTCGCGGCCCTCGCCGACGGGCACATCCGAGACTGCGGCCACTCGCAAGCGTTGAGTCATAACGGTTCAGTTTCCAAGGCGGACGGTGCGGCGAGCGGCAAGACCTGTTTGACTCACACCAACGTCGAAACGTGAACGAGTGGCAGGGACGGTAAGCGTGAACAAGGCATGGGAGTCTACAGCCCGTACTCTCCTTTTTTAAAGCATCGCAATTCGTGATCCACGGTGATTTCTTCGCCCAAAGAATGCAGCAAGGACGGGCCTCTTGGCCCGTCCTTGGGTAATCGCGTCGTCATGTTCGATCCCTTGGTTGTCGTCCCGCTCCGCGAGACGTGTGCCTGACTCCTGTAAGGTCTTTTGCTAGCCCTCTCTCGCTGCCACTGGTCGCTGAGGCGATTGGCAGCACTCGATCTCCCTCTTGTGAGTCGAGTTTTTCAGGTCGTGATGCGGAACACTTGCGGAGCGGCTCCGGTGCGAGTGAACCGCCGGGCCATCTCGATCAGTTTTGGATCGGCGGTCAGGCGCAGAGCCTTCGCGATTGCATCGTCATCTGCAGCGTCGTTGCCGATGGTGGTTGAGACCTTCACGTCGGGTGTCACTCCCGCTCCTGACATTTCGCGGCCATCGGGGCTGTAAAACTTCGCGGTCGTCAGTCGCAGTCCGGCGGGAGCCGACTGCAACGGGAAGAGCGTCTGCACCGTCCCTTTGCCATACGAGCGTTCTCCCACGATGACGCCTCGGCCGTTTTCTTGAATCGCCGCCGCCAGAATCTCACTGGCACTCGCACTGTTGCGGTCGATCAGCACGACGAGCGGCATCTTCCACGTCTGAGCGTACTGAGCCTGCTCCTTGGTGTTGTCCGCTGGAGTGCGGCCCTTCGTCGAGACGATCGTTCCCGCTGGCAGGAACCTATCCGAGATCGCGATCGCCGCCGTGAGCAGTCCGCCGGGGTTGCCTCGTAGATCGAGGATCAGCGATTCCATCCCCTGCTTGTGCAGCGACAGCAATGCCGCATCAAGGTCTCGAACGGATGAGTCCCCAAACTGATCGAGCTTGATGTAGCCAACCTTGCGGCTGTCGTCTTCCATACGAGCGACGACGTTTTGAATCGCGATCTTGCGGCGGACGAGTGTCACGTCACCGCGTCGTCCGTCGCGCGTCAGGTTCAGTTTGAGTGGTGCTCCCGGTTGGCCGAGGATGTAGTCCACCGACTGATTCAATTCGAGTCCCTCCAGCTTGTGGCCATCGATGGCGGTCAGCACGTCGCCACGCTTCATCGACACTTCCGCAGCCGGTCCGCCGGGCAACACTTTCATGACCTTCAAACCTTGAGCGTGCAGTTCTACCTCGACCCCAATCCCGACCACACTGTCCTTCATTCCAACATTCGGTCCGCCCGCTTTCTCGGGTGGGATCAGCATCGAGAACTGATCGAGCGTGTCGAGTTCCGCGTGAACGAACTCCAAGCCGACCGTGCCGGGTTGGACTCGCACGGTCTCCTCGAACAATTGCTGTACTCGGTCGAGCACCGCGACGGCATCGTTGAGATCGTTCACCGCCACGCGTTGCTTCCACTGCGACAGCGTTTGTTGCAACTGACTGATCGCCCGGTCATCGGCCTGCAATCGAGTCGCTTGTTGGAACGAAGTGGTCTCCAGCGCGAGCGACAAGTGCGTCAACGCATTGTCGATTCGCACGGCATACGTCGTCGGTTGAATGTGCCGGGCGTCGATCATTTGAGCCACTTCGATAAACAGGGCCTGAGCCGACTGAGCGGTCAGTTGATTGAGCAGTCTCACCGTGCGCGGGTCTGTGTAACGTCGTTCGATTTTTTCGCGAGCGGTCGGAACCGGCGCGGGCTTGCGATCCGGTTCGATCTCACGAGCGGGTGGTGACACTCGGCCGAGTTCACGCGGTTCGAGATCACGGGCACGGGCGGGGCTGGCGTCACGGAGCTTCGTTGCTGGGAGACGCTGTTGTGAAGTCTCTTCACGAGGCAATGGCGGGACATCTTCCACTTCGTAACGGTGCGTCTTCACGGGGTGAGTCCCGCGCGAAGCGGCCGGAGTTGAGAACGCGTCCTCATCGAGAACTCGCTCGCGGAGGAGTCGTGTCCGCAATGACGGGACGCTGGTCCGGTCGGTCTCGACACCGCGAACAGCCGTCCTGCTCGAAGAGATCGCATTGGGGAAGAGCAGCTCATCGGGAGCCGCTCCAAAATCAGCGCTGCTGCGCGACGAACGGCTTCCCAACTCTTGGGCATTCGCCACCGTGGCCGCACACACGAGAGCCATCGCCAACCAAAACGCATTCCAAAATGATCGTTGAGCCTGATTCATGATTCGGTTCCTTCCGGATGTTTGTCGCGTCGATCAACTCCGACGCGAAGAGTTTTGCTGAGAGCAGTGGCGTAGGATGCGTGGAGTCTTCGGAACGCACCGTCACGCAAACAAGTTCTTCATCGCAGCGGTGCGTTCCGAAGACTCCACGCACCACCCTACGGCCTGTCCATCCTCAGTGCTGCATCACCATTTCGAGGTCGTAGGCCGAGTGCATGTTGAGCTGCTCGTGGCGGCGATCTTCGTTGCAGTCCTCATCGTGCAGATCGGCACGATCTGCTGGATCAGCCAGGTTACTCCCACCGGCCAAGTCACTGAACTCGTTCAACTCACCGCGCACGATACGGATTGAGGCGGGGGCCTCAATGCCGATCTTCACGCTGCCGCGTGCGGTGCGCATCACTCGGATCACAATGTCTTCACCGATCTTGATGGAGTCGTCTCGTTTCCGCGTCAGGATCAACATGGCTTCATTCCCTTTGGTTGTCTGTTCGACCATTCCATTCGTCGCTGGCGGCTGTCGGTCGTAGGGCGAGCCGCTCTGGGTTCGAGAACGAATGCAGCCGCCGTGCCAGTGAGAACGTGTCAACCCCAATTTTGATCTGAGGCTAGAAACCAGCCCATTCGCACGGTGTAAGCCTTTCAAATTCGCGCCGCGCTCAGCGTGACACGACTCCGAGTTGTAAGACCGACACGCGCGCAGACCTCGCAATGAAATGTTTACGAGACACTGCGGTCGTTGGACGACGAGTCGATTCGCGCTGACATCGCTTCGACCACGCCATTGCGCGTGACGACCGCACTTCCTGACTGACCGGTGCGCATCACGGCAGGAGTTGCCGGGACAACCACACCTCATCACCGCGCGAGAGAGATAGGTCGAGATTGTCACGCCGAATCGGAATGAGTTGTCGAAGCGGCACGCGCGTTGCGTTCATGATTCGGCTGTGGTCAGTGTTGACCGCATGCCGAGTGGCGAGAACCCACTCACGAATGAGACCCGCTTCAGCGACGAACGCGATCCACCCATCACGACGGATCGGTTCAGTCCGAAGCAGCGAGCCACGGCTCGCATCAACCGCTCAGGGCGGACGGAAAGGAACGGATCATGAACGTCAAACCCCTCATCACACTGTTGTCAGGAGTCGGCGGCCTGTTGCTGTTGGCTGGCTCTGCTCACGCTCAAGGCTGGTGGGGCATGCCCTATCAGCCGCAGCCGCGATATGTCTCGCCATGCGGTCCAGCCGGTTGCTCGACCAACAGAAGTGGCTGCGCGAACGGCGCGTGCAATCAGCCCCGATACGGCTCCTCGACGAACTATGGTCCGCGCGGCGACGCCTGCTTGAGTTGCGGACAATGCTCAGGTGCAGGCCGAGGCTGCGCGAACGGGAACTGTGTCTCTCAGTCTCGCTACTACTCGAACACGCCGATCGGGAACGCTTCGTGGGACAACGGCTACTCGGGGTACGCGGCTCCGAATCGTGTTCCCCAAGGATACGTTGCTCCGCAGGACTATGGTTCGTACCGACCGAACTCTCAGTACGACCGACCTGACTACCGTTACGAAGCAGCCCCCTACCGAGCCGCTCCTCAACCCACTCGGACACCGCGCTACTATGGCGACGACGAATACAGCGCGAGCAACCTGCGTGGCTTCGAGACCACGTCGGTTGATCGGTCGCGAGGTGATGTGGCCAACGGCCGGAGTCCGTTCTATCCGTAACCGAGACGCCGCAGGATGAGTCGCGTCTGAGTGACCGAGTCCGAATGGAAGTCACGCCGCGGCGCGGTCTCGCCGAGACCAAGGAACTCGCCGCCCGAGTACGAAGGGGCCATTCACAACACTTTCGGGAGCACGACAAATTGAGCATCACACTCAAGGACACGAGCCAGATCGCCAATCGACGGCGGCCTGGCTCGCTCTGTTTTGTAGTCGGCCCCCGAAACGTGCGCCGTCGAAGGCCCCCTACCTTCAACCGGCCGCGACGTGTCGTTACCTTCCCTGCCATGAACGATCTCGCATGGCCGCCGCTTTCCGCACCGTTGATGCTCAGCCGCGATGTTGTAAATGTCGTGCGACTGAATCTCGATGTGCCCCCGAGTCAGATCGAGTCTCTTCGCAGCTTCCTCTCTCACGATGAATTGGCTCGTGCGGATCGGTTCAAGTTTGAAGAACCGCGCCGACGATTCGTGGCCTGCCGTGTGGCGCTGCGCCAGTTGCTGGGAGGCTTTCTTGGCCAAGAGGCCACCGAGATTGAGTTCACTTACGGGCTTCACGGCAAGCCGCAGTTGGCGACGAATGTTCCTGATTTGCAGTTGGAGTTCAGCGTTTCTCACTCGGCGGACCTCGCGTTGATCGCGGTCTGCGGCGGGAGGCGAGTCGGTATGGACCTCGAACGGCACGATGCGAAGGTCCGCATCCACAAGCTCGCCGCACGGTTCTTTTCGTCGCGCGAGTCGGCCGAATTGGCAAGCCTTCCCGCCGCCGATCAGCTCGCCGGTTTCTATCGCGGCTGGACGAGTAAAGAGGCGTACCTCAAGGCAACGGGCTTCGGTCTGTCGTTTCCATTGAGCCAGTTCACTGTCGCGATGAACCCGGCTGAACCAGCACGACTGATCGAAGTCGCCGAACAACCCGGCCGTGTTGATCACGACAATGAAGCGGCTCGCTGGACCATGCACTCGCTCGACGTGGCCGATCAATTCTCCGCCGCGCTCCTCGTTGAAGCGACCGCGTCCCAGAACATCCTCATCCGCCAGTGGTCGGTCCCACACCAACCCAAAGCGTAAGAGAGGAGCGTCAAGCCGAAGTCCGGCTTTCAGAAAAGCCGGACTTCGTTGCGGTCCTGTTCTCAGTTCAACTCGAACAGCCGGATCCGGCGGTACTCCATCTGGCCCGCGTCTCCTTCGAGACCGATCGGGCCGGACTCGGGGAGCTTGAGTGCTTCCTCCAGCACTTCGCCGTTGCAGAGACATCTCGCGACGTTGTCCTTCACCGTCACTTCCATCTCGTTCCAGTCCTGTGCCCGGTACTGCTTGAGGGTCTTGTACGGCCCGGCCAGCGGGTAGTCGCGACATTGAAGCTGCGGTCGGCGAATAAAGACGCCACTGTCGGCGTTGGGCGTCGCGCGGAACTCCAGCTTCAGCGTGAAGTTTTTGGGGAACTCGCGCGTCGTCCACATCTGCACGACGCGGCGGCCTTCGGGCGGAGTCGTGACGATGATACGACCGTGCTTTGCGACATAGCGGCCGTCGCTGCTCGTGATCTGACCGTCGAACGTCGCCTGCTTCTCCTGCGACTTCTGATCGCGGAAGCCCCAGCCGGTGAGATCGCGTCCGTTGAAGAGACTGATCGCGCCGGGTTCAAGTTTGAAATCGTCGTCGGTCGTTTCGAGATAGCCGAGCGTCGCGAGGATCGGTCGCAACGCGGCGGCCCATTTCGTGTAGCCGAGTTTGTTCGGGTGCAGCAGGTCGGGAAACTCGGTGGCTTTGGCGTCACCTTGCTCGTCGGCGAAGAGCTTCCACGTTTCAATCAACGTCACTTGCGGATCGCCCTTCACGGCGGCGGCGTACAGTTCGTTGACCTTCTTGATCTTGTCAGCCGGTCGTGACTTCGTGGCGGAACTCGGGAAGACCAGACACACGATCACCGGCAGCTTCGGGTCGTGTTTCTTCAACTCCGCGAGAATCAGCTTGAAGTTGTCAGCGATCGTTTCCGGCTCGGCCTTCTCTTCGAGATCGTTCGTTCCCATGAGCAGCACGATGCCTGTCGGGTTGAGTGCCAGCACGTCGCCCTGCAAGCGAATCAGCATCCCGCGCGTCGTGTCGCCGCTGATTCCGCGATTGGCAACCTTCACGCCGGGGAAGCTCCCGCCCATGTCGTCGCCCCAGCCCTGCGTGATCGAGTCCCCCAAGAACACGAGCGACTTCTGATCATGCTCCACCTGCTTCGACCAAGCCGTTCGTTTCTGAGTCCACAGATTTTTGAACCAGTCATACCGCCGGATTGGTCCCGCACCGGGGAGACCATCGTCGGTGGCAGGGAGCTCGACAGAAGGCTTCGCGGCCTTCTCTTCCGCACATAGCGAAGTCGAAGCGAGGTCGAGTGCCATCGCGGCGAACAACAGAATCAGGGATGTCGAGATGATCTTCATAAGGGGGCCAATCTGTTTAAGTGGACTCTGGATCGTCGAGCATTTTCGGAACAGGGGTCGGGTGTTCGGTTTTTCGGAATTGGT
>JAYVDI010000311.1:0-15555 GCA_043749505.1 Schlesneria sp.
ACCACTACTCTCGCAACGACTGCTACGACCGGCCCCTCCGTTCCGGCGTTGCCGACCGGAATTCAAAAGTACCTCGACCGAGCCATCGGCGTGTTGCAGAAGTTCGGCGTGGCCCCGGCCTCCGGGTCGCAGTCGGAACTGACCAAGCTGCTCGACGAGGTGAAGCACATTGATGAACCGAAGGTGCTGGCCATCGCCAAGACGATCCAGCAGATGAGCACCTTCAACGCGCTGGTGCGAGACAACGTCGAGAGCATCAACATCGGCAACCGCTACCTCGACATCACGCAGATGTTCGACAGCGTGCGCGAGGACTCGAAGATGCTCATCAAGCAGCTCGACGACGGCAAGTTCAGTCTGACCGAGCAAGCTCAAAACCTGTGGATGAGGATGCGGCGGGGCACACCCAGCGCGCGGTTCGAGAAGATCATGGACCTCTACAAGGACGTGGCCTCTGACACCAGGAACCAGCTCGACCGTGAGCAGGCGATCATGGACGGCTACATCGACTTCCGCTTCGCGCTGAAGGAGGCCGAAATCCTCTCGCGCGAACTTGTTGAGACTCACGCCCCCGCATTGGAAGCGGCCAAGTCGGCGTTCGCCAAAGCGCAGCAGGATGTCACGGCCGCAGCGAATGCCGAGCAGGGAGCACGTTCCAAACTCGAACTGGCTCGCGACGAAGCACGCCTCGCGTTCGAGCGGGAAGACCGCACGTACCAACTCCTCAAGGATGTCGCCGAAAATTTGAGCATCGGCTACGATGTGGGCGAGACGCTCGTGACGAAGCTCAAGCAGACACACGACGTGAAGGACCAAGTCTATCGCCGTTCGGTCACGTTCTTCACGACGAACGAGCACGTCTTCACGATCCTCGGCACCGTCTACACGTCGCAGCAGGGCCTGAACGAAGCGACCCGCTCGACCGAGGCGATGAAAGAGGGCGTCAACAAGGGCCTCGAAGATGTCGCGGAACTCGGCCGCGATCTGGAACGCGCGGCACTCAAGGCGGGATACGGCTCAACCATCAGTCCACAGTCGGTCGAGAAGCTCGTCACGGCGATCACCGACTATCAAGTCGAGTCCCTCCAAATGATCGCCGACCTGCGGAAGGAGAGCGATCAAAACGCCAGGGAAATCCGCCGTGTCGTCGAAGCGGGCAAGAAGAAGTTCCAAGAAACACTCGCTCACTTCGGCAACGACGAAGCGAGATGAGCCACCTCTTCCTCCCCTCGCCTCCTTGGAGAGAGGGGCCGGGGGTGAGGGGCGAGTCAGGGACCCGCCCGCAACGCAGGAGCCTCCAGCAAAGCGAAGAAAGAAGAGAAAGCCAAGCCCCCTCACCCTAACCCTCTCCCCCCGAAGACGGGGGCGAGGGGACCAGAGGAAAAAACAACATGCCTGCCGATCCCCCCAAGACTCACGTTGAGAAGACGCTCGCTCACACGTCCCCGTTCGTCGGCTGCCGTTACGACCCGACCGGCCGCTTCGTGTTTGGGGGGTGCGAAGACAACAAGATCGTGCGGTTCGATGTCGCCTCGGGGGCGAAGGTCGAACTGGTTGGACATGACAGTTGGATCCGAGCACTCGCGTTCAACAAGGCGGGCGACGTGCTGGTGTCGGGTGGCTACGACGGACGACTCATCTGGTGGTCTGCCACGGCGGACGCACCGGCGGTCATTCGCAAGATCGACGCGCACGCCGGCTGGGTTCGCGCGCTGGCGGTCAGTCCCGATGGCAATCTGCTCGCCTCGTGCAGCGACGACAAGAAGGTCAAGCTGTGGAACCTCGCCGACGGCGCTCTCGTGCGCGAGCTGCCCATTGCCGGAGAGGCCGGGCACGAGCGGCACGTCTACAACCTCGCGTTCCATCCCGACGGCAAGCAACTCGCCTCGGGAGACCTGACGGCGAAGTTCATCCATTGGGAAGTCGATACAGGAAAAAAAGTCCGCGAGTTCCCCATCGCCAGCCTGAGCAAATACGACGCGGGCTTCATGGCCGACTACGGCGGACCCTACTCGATGACGTTCACACCCGACGGCAAGCGGCTGCTCGCGGGAGGGATCACCAACGTCACCAACGCCTTCGCCGGCGTGGGCAATCCGATCGTGGTCGAGATCGACTGGGAAGCGGGCAAGGACGCCATGACGCATCTCACCAAAGCCAACATCCAGGGCAAGACCTTCGGCGTCGCGTGGCATCCCGACGGCTACGTCATCGCCTCGACCGGTGGCGGAGCGGGCGGCCACCTCTTTTTCTGGAAGCCCGACCAAAAGGACGAGTTCCACACGCTGAACCTCGGCAACACCACCCGCGATCTGTCGCTCCACCCCGACGGCCTGCACCTCGCCACCTGCCACCACGACAAAAACATCCGCATCAGCCTGATGGGACCGAAGCCCGCGTAAACTTCGTCCGTTGTCCTCGCCCGATCGCTCAGGCTGGGTATACATTGGTTGGAGCAAGCGAAGAGACTTTTGAGACTAGGAGATTGAGTCATGCAAATCCACGATTGGAAAAAAGCTCCCGGTGGCCTGTTTCATCACTTTCATCAGCAATGGTCCGTCGCCATTTGCAATGCACTGAACTCGGGCCTGCTGCCGAAGGGCTACTTCACGCTGGTCGAGCAACATGCGGGAGAGGCGGTGCCGGACCTGCTGACGTTGCAACGGCAGGAAAGGTCGGAGCGGCCGCGGCGTCCGAGCGGCGGGGTGGCGTTGGCCGAAGCGCCCCCCAAGACCAAGTTCGTCAATCACGGTTCGGAACTGGAGGTCTATGCCGCCAAGGCCAACAAGCTCGCCATCCGCGACTCGCTTGGCGAATTGGTCGCCGTGATCGAAATCGTTTCTCCGGGCAACAAACACAGCAAGCTGGCCATTCGGAAATTCGTCGAGAAGTCCGTGGAGCTGATCCGTTTCGGCATCCATCTGCTGGTGATCGACCTGATTTCCCCCGGCCCGCGCGATCCGCAGGGGCTGCACCAACTGATCTGGGCCGAACTGGAGTCCGAGGACTTCCGGCTCCCGCGCGGCAAGCCGCTGACACTCGCCTCGTACTGCTGCCGCGATCCCCAGACCGCCTTTATCGACCCGGTCGCCATCGGTGGCAAACTCCCCGACATGCCGGTCTTCATCGACTCCGGAACCTACGTCCCCGTGCCGCTGGCCGAGACCTACGCGGTCTCATGGAACGTCTGCCCCGCCGAATTTCGCGAGGACGTGCTGGAGTCTCAAAAGTGGCCGTGGGTTCAGCGACCGTTCCGCTTCCCAACAAACGTATTGCAACTGAAGGAGACGGAGATGACCACACTGCTTCAAGAGGCATTTGCCGCCGCCGAGAAACTGCCGCCGGACGAGCAGGATGTGCTGGCGTCGCGACTGCTCGCCGAACTGGCTGACGAAGACAGTTTTGATCGAACCATCGCTCAAGCCGCTCACAAGCTGGCTGGCATGGCGAATGCCGCCTTGGCCGAACATCGCACCGGTTTGACTCGCGATCTCGATGAACAGCCATGAACTCGAAAACGACACGCGAGTTCCGCGAACTGTTGTCCCACCGTTCTCCGCAACGACCGCGCGAAAGGAATCTGATGACGCGACAATCTTCTTTTTTGAGCTTGGTACTCGTTGTCGTTTCAACCACGAGCGGGCTTGCCGGTGAGCAGCAACTGAACGGCCACACGTTCACGCTGCCGGACGGGTTTGAGATCGAGGTGGCGGCGAAGTCGCCTCTGGTTGATCGGCCGATCACGGCCGACTTTGATGAGCTGGGGCGGCTCTACGTCACCGATTCGTCCGGGTCGAATGAGCCGGTGGTGAAGCAGTTGGCGAACCCGACGCATCGCATCGTGCGGTTGGAGGACACCGATGGCGACGGCCGCTTCGACAAGAGCGTCGTCTTCGCCGACAAGATGATGTTTCCCGAGGGATCGTTGTGGCATGACGGCTCGCTGTACGTGGCCGCTCCGCCGAGCATCTGGAAGCTGACCGACACCGACGGCGATGGAGTGGCCGATCAGCGGGTCGAGTGGTTCGAGGGGAAGACGCTCACCGGCTGTGCGAACGATCTGCACGGGCCGTATCTCGGGCCGGACGGCTTCATTTATTGGTGCAAGGGGGCGTTTGCCGAGCAGACCTACGAGCAACCGGGTAAGAAGCCGCTCGTCACGAAGGCGTCTCACATTTTCCGACGCCGCGCGAATGGAACCGGGCCGATCGAGAACGTGATGACGGGCGGGATGGACAATCCCGTCGATGTCGTCTTCACGCCCGGTGGCGAGCGAATCTTCACGACGACGTTTTTGCAGACGCCCGGTGGC
Source organism: Schlesneria sp. (assembly GCA_043749505.1). GTDB lineage: Bacteria > Planctomycetota > Planctomycetia > Planctomycetales > Planctomycetaceae > Schlesneria. The sequence goes on from JAYVDI010000311.1 coordinate 4,313, forward strand.
GGGTTGCGAGACGGTCTGATTCACGCCGTGTATGGCGGAGTCTACGGCAAGGTTCACAACGTCACCGACTTCCACCCGCGCACGGGCGATCTGCTGCCGCCGCTGGTTCACATGGGAGCCGCCGCGCCGTGCGGGTTGACGCGGTACGAGTCCGATGTCTTCGGCAGCAAGTTCCGCGACAACCTCTTCGCGTGCCAGTTCAACATGTACAAGGTGTCGCGTCACGAACTGAAGCCCAGCGGCGCGACATTCACCTCGACCGACTCGGACTTTGTCGTCTCGAACAACCTCGATTTTCACCCGACCGACGTGTTGGAGGACGCCGACGGCAGCCTCGTCATCTGCGACACGGGCGGCTGGTACAAGCTCTGTTGCCCGACCTCGCAGCTCGACAAGCCGGATGTCCTCGGCGCGGTCTATCGCGTGCGTAGGATGGGCACTCCTGCCCGTCCGGCTTTGTCGCAATCGGGTGCAAATGTAGATGTGAAGAATGCGAGTCATGGGAATGATTTGCCCACGGGGGGCGACCCGCGCGGACTGAAGCTCGATTGGGCGAAGCTCACGCCGAATGAATTGGCTCGGCTGCTCGACGATCCGCGACCGGCAGTTCCGCGACGGGCAATCCGCGATCTGGCGAAGCAGGATGTCGCGAAGGTGGTCGCGGTTCTCAAGCCGATCCTGCGCGAGTTGGAAGCGGGCGGCACGTTGAACGACGACAACGCCATCGATTTGAACGGGCCGTTCCGCTCACGACGCTCCTCCGAAACGGCGCGCCGAAACGCCGTCTGGACGTTGACGCGAATCGACGCTCCCGAAGCGCGGCAACTCGTGCGCGAAGCCCTCTTCGATGGCCACCGTGATCTCCGACAAGTCGCCCTCCAATCGGCCAGTCTGTGGCGGGACCGCGCGGCAATGCCGCCGGTGCTCAAGCTGCTGCGACTCTGCACGAGGCAGAACATGCGACTGAGCGCCGAGATTCTTGGCCGGCTGGGTGACAAGTCGGCGGTGCCGCATCTGCTGGAGGCGGCGACGGAAAACAACTTGCAGCTCGGAACGGTGGTCACTCAGGTGCGCGAGCACGAGGACACGATTGATGTCGCGAAGCCGGCCACCTTCGTCGATGTCATGCAGTTCGATCGCGTGATGGAGCATGCGATCACGTTCGCCCTCATCGAGATCGCCGATCCGCAGGCGACCGCGGTCGGCCTGAACAGCCCCGATCCGCGAGTACGGCGAGTCGCGATGATTGCCCTCGACCAGATGCCGGGTGGCGGCCTGAAGCCGGACCAGGTGGTGCCGCTGTTGTCCTCCAATGACCCCACGCTGCGCGAGACCGCACTGTGGCTGGTGGCCCGTCACGGTGACTGGGGCGACGCGCTGGCCGACTTTCTGCGCGGGCAACTCAATCGAGACGGCGGCTTCCGCGAGAAGGAACAAGAGGAACTGAGGACGCTGCTCGCGCGATTCGCGGGAACGCCCGGCGTGCAGCAATTGATGGCGAGCCACGTCAAAGTGGGAGTCGCGTCGGACAACGAGTTCACGGTGAGGCTGATGGTTCTCAACGGGATGCAGCTCTCCGGATTGAAGCAGATGCCCGAGTCTTGGCTTGCGTCGCTGACGAACATGCTGGCCGGTGATGACGGGACGTTGAAGACACACGCCATCACAGTCGTTCGTGCGCTGCCGCTCCCCAAGACGGGGACCGAGGAACTCGCGAAGGCGCTGCGAAAACTGGCCCTCCACCCGGAGACGCGGCCCGAGACGCGAGTCGATGCCATCGCCGCGCTGCCGTTGGGCGCGGGAACACTCGAACCAGAGTTGTTTTCGCGCCTCATCGGCAGCCTCGGTGAAGAAGCTTCTGTGAACACGCGATCGGCGGCGGTCGAGGCACTCCTCAAGACACAACTCACAGTCGAACAACAAGCCGCGCTGGCCGACGTGATCCCGCGCGTCGGGCCGCTGGAACTGAACCGGCTCCTCGGCGCATTCGAGTCGGCCACCGACGAGACTGTCGGGCTGAAGCTGGTCGCGGGACTGAAGCAATCGCCGGTGCTGACGAGCCTGCGCGTGGACTCGGTCAAGCTGAGGCTCGCCAAGTTTCCCGCGTCCGTTCAGCAGCAGGCCGAAGCCCTCTACGCGGCCATCAACGTCGAAGCGGCCAAACAAAAAGAGCGGCTCGACGAAATGGTCGGCCAGGTGGGGCAGGGGGACATCCGACGCGGGCAGCTTGTCTTCGCGAACACGAAGGCCGCCTGCATCGCCTGCCACTCGATCGGCTACAAGGGAGGCAACATCGGCCCGGACCTGTCGCGCATCGGCAAGATCCGGACTGAACGCGACCTGCTCGAATCGCTCCTCTTCCCGAGCGTCAGTTTCGTGAGAAGTTACGAGCCGGTCCTGATCGTCACGCAGTCGGGCAAGCAGCACAACGGCCTCATCCGCCGCGAGTCTCCCTACGAGATCGTCCTCGCCACGGGAGCGAAAGAAGAAGTCCGAGTCCCCCGCGCCGACATCGAGGAAATCTGTCCCGGCACCGTTTCAATCATGCCCGCCGGGCTGGAGACGCAACTCACCCGCGAACAGCTTCTCGACCTGATCGCGTTCCTGAAGTCGCGGCAGTGAAATGTCAACTTTTGTTTGGGCGTCGCCTGTTCCGTATATTGCACGTTTGGTTTCTGATCGGACTTCGCAATTATCGGATGTTTCAAAGTAGCCTTCATCGCTCCGCGTGAAGTGAGCCGGCTGCGAGTGGACCATTGCACAACAATCGGCATCATCCTCGCGCACGGCTATCTTCACGCGGAGCGATGAAGGCTACATTGACCATGTGGAACTCTTTCCGACGCGATTGAGACACCTGCCACATCCGTAGTCCCGCCGCTCCGTCGGCGGGACTACGGACATCGAGATGTCTGGTCGGCTGAGCGACCAGACTACGGTATGGGTCTCATCACTTGGCCGGGCCGAACTGCGATTCGGCCGCTTTGCGGAAGGCTCCCTGGCTTTCGTTGCCGTTCTTGGGGAAGCCCGCATGTTGGACGAGGAAGATCGTGATCAGGCCGCGCTTCGTGTCGATGTTGTGATTGGTGGCCAAGGCTCCGCCGTGCCCGAAGGATTCTCCCTGAGTGGACCAGCCGACGCCGTAGCCGTCCTTTAGCGACTCAGCGGTTTGTTTGCTCGTCATCGTCGCGACAGCCGCTTCGGACAGGATGCGTTTGCCGTCGAGCATCCCCTTGTTCAAAACCATCTGGCAGAAGCGGCCCATGTCGCTCGCCGTTGAGAAGAGACCGCCGCCGGGCATCGGCTGGCGAGTTCGATCGCTGAGCGGATAACGAAGCTGGCTGATCGTCGTTTCTTCGAGACCCATCTTGTCAGCGGTCGGCTTGTATGGCTTGGCGAGTCGCGTCAGTTGCTCTTCGCTGGGCCAGAACGTCGTGTCCTTCATGCCGAGCGGGGCGAAGAGTCGCTGGTCGAGAAAGTCCTCGTACTTCATGCCGCTGACGACTTCGATGATCCGACCACCCGTGTTGATGCCCGCGTTTGAATACGCGTACTTCGTCCCCGGTTCCGAGTTGAGCGGCGTCATGGCGTAACTTCGAACTCCGTCTCGCAGCGGGAGGAGATCGAGCGTCGGCTGTTCGAGGTCCGACTTGAAGGGCATGCCGCTCGTGTGATTCATGGAGTCGCGCACCGTGATCGGACGGGCGGGGCGTTTCAGCAGGACGTGATCGTTGTCTCGCTCAGTCGCCACCCAGATGTTGTTGAACTCGGGCAGGTACTTCGACACGGGGGCGTTCAAATCGACCTTGCCCTCATCAACCAGAATCATCAGCGCCGCGCCTGTAACCGGCTTCGACTGCGACGCGATCCAGAAGAGAGCCTCGGCGGGCATCGCCTTCTTCCCCGCGATGTCCGCAAACCCCACCGCGTCGAGACTGAGAACCTTGTTCTTGTCGGCAACGAGCGTCACCGCACCCGCCAACGCCTGACTATCGACATACGGTTGAAGGGCCTCGGCGATCTTTGGTGATGAGGGATGATTCGGTCGTTGAGCGAGTGCCTCGCGCGCCGTGATCAAACCGGCGGGAGTGAGGCACAGTAGCGCGATCGCGCGCAGGACGAATGGGCGATGCAACCCGTTGTTTCGCACAGTGATTCAGCCTTGTATTGAGAAGCAGATCGAGTTTCAGTCAACGCGGCGCATGGTAGCCAGCGCAGGGTCGAGAATCACCTCCTGCACTGTTGAGGTGAGGTTGGCGGTGTCGAAAGAGTGATTCGCCCTGAGTCGGCGAAAGGTACGCCGAGAAACAGGACAAGTGTGCTGTTGGCCGAATTCAGAAGCCGTCGTGCGTTTGGCTGACGACGAGACCGCGATCGTCGAACTCAACGGTGATCGTGCGGTTGCCGCTGCCGCGCCAAGTCTTGATCCCTTGATAGGAGTTGCCGGGGCCGCCAAAGATCGTTTCGACCTCTTTCATTGTCATGCCGGGTTTGATGAGGCCGAAGTTTTGGAGCGTCACCTTGTCAGTGCAGCCCAACAGTGCGAGGCACATGACACCGACGATCAGCAGCCGTGTGAGTTTCATGGTGGGCCTTGTGATGGCGGGGCTTCGGTGCGATGGCGGAGGTGAACGAATTTGTAGGATGGGCACTCCTGCCCGTCCGCTCTTGAGAGTCGATTCAAGAACTCCTCTCCTCGCAAAGCCGAGGCGAGAGTTTTCGGATAGGCACTTAGGAGCGGGGTCGTAATCGCTTCCCGATGAGCCGCAGGGCGCTAGCCCCGGTTCAGAGGACACAAACCGGGGCTAGCGCCCTGCGGCTCATCGGGAAGGAAGTAATTGCGGCCCCGTTCCTTAGTACCAATGCCGGGCGGGCAGGAGTGCCTCTCCTGCAAATCATACGAGGGCGGTGATCGTCCTCACTTCAGTTGTTCGATCACGGCGGGAATGAGCTTCGCGAGCTTGGCTCCTCCCGCTGCTGCGTTCGCGAGAATCTTGGGAACTTCCGCCGGTTCGAGATGATCGGGGAGGCACATGTCGGTGACGACCGAGAACCCGAGTACCTGCATGCCACTGTGAACGGCAACGAGGACTTCGGGAACGGTGGACATGCCGACGACATCCGCGCCGAGAGCTTTGAGCATCCGGTACTCAGCCCGCGTTTCGAGGTTCGGGCCGGGGACGGCGACGAAGATTCCCTTGTGAATGTGAATCCCAAGGGCCAGCGCCGATGAGCGGGCGAGGGCGATGAGGCTGCTCGTGTATGGCGCACTCAGGTCGGGCCAACGCGGGCCGAGGCTGTCGTCGTTGACACCGCGCAGCGGGCTGTCAGGGAGCAGGTTGATGTGGTCTTCAATCACGACGACATCGGCCAGGTCGAGTTGGGGATTGATCCCGCCCGCCGCGTTGGTCACGAGCAACGTGTCGGCCCCGAGAGCCTTCATCACGCGGACGGGGAACGTCACCTGTTGCAACGAGTAGCCTTCATAGTAATGGAAGCGGCCCTCCATTGCGACGATCGGGACTCCGCGCAGCAGTCCACAGACCAAGCGACCGGCATGACCCGGTGCGGTCGAGACGGGGAAATGCGGGATGTCCCCGTAAGGGATCGTCGCCTGATGCTCGATCTGTTCGGCGAGTCCACCGAGACCCGTTCCCAAGATCATTCCGACTCGAGCCTGTCCGGCCCACGATTTCCGGATGAACTCGACCGCTTCACGAATCTGTTCGGACAAACCCTGCACGACGCGACTCCCTGAGTTGGAACAACGAATGATGTTTGTGGGCGAGGGCACCCGCAGTCGGAGGATGCTGACCTGACGCCGAAAAGACAAGCGGCGGAAGAGACAAACGGCGGGGGCAAAAAAGAGGGCCGACGGTCCTTGGGGGGCCGCCGGCCGGGATGTGTAAACAGGCGTGCGAGGGCGTGATTCCAGAGAGCCTTGATGCGGCTACGAACAGCGGCGCTGGTTCAAGGGACGCTTGAGATCACTGAACTACTCAGTAGTCCTCGTCATCCTCCTCCTCGTCATCATCCTCATCGTCGTCATCATCATCGAAGTCGTCGTCGTCTTCAAAGTCATCGAACTCATCTTCGAGTTCTTCGTCTTCAAGTTCTTCGGCCTCGTCGTCTTCGAACTCATCGTCTTCATCGTCCTCGAAATCATCATCACCGGGTGGGCCATCGTCATCGCCCGCCATCTGTGGTCCACCTTGGGGAAACGCAGGCAACCAGGTTGGCAACGCAGACACTTCTTCAAACAGAACTTTACTCATCTGTGAAACCTCAATAACTCGAACTGTGGACGGGATATTCCTGACTGAGTTCGGTGCCGAAAGAATCCTCGGCGGACGAACTCAAATCCTTCGGTAGGGATGCTGAACACGATTCATCACACGGTGCTGAGCGGCTCGTAATTTCGAGGGCTGGGACGTGTGCGGGAACTGGATAGTCGAGACGCAAAACGTTGTCAAGCGGCACATCGCGGCGGAAATTCAAATCCGAGGGGATGATCGGCCGAACTCATTCGAGAGATGGCGGAATCATTTGAATGTTGACGAAAAAAGTTTCTTCTGACAGGCCACACGCCGCACAGCCCGCACGGTTTGACAGACCGGAAGCGTGAGCGCGATTTGCTCGCCCGGACTGTCTGCGGATCGAGAGGAATGACTGCGGGCTGGGAGTGCTGAACGGTCGTGCGCGCGGGATCAATCTCGTCTTGTGACAACGCGCGCGATGGCTATGATCCCGCCCCTCCCGGAGGTGGGTTGTCGAGATCTGCAATTCTGATGCACGATGCTCGCGCCGGCGCGAACACCTGAGGTTGTTCGTTGATGTTGTGACTCCCACTGCTGTCGGTGCCGGCACGCACGCTCTCGCCGAATGGACCGCGCCGCATTCGCCTTGAATCCTTCCCGTGATATTGGCAAGCGACGAACTACCGTGTTAGCAACGCATGGAATTCAACTCGATGGAAGCCGCTTCTGGGTGACGCATCGCCGGAAGACATACGGGCCGTTCGACTACGAATGGAGCTCCGATTTCTGCGGTGTTGTGATGCTCTACGATGGCCAGCCGTTCGGCGAATATTGCAGCCTCGACGAACTGTATGCGGACCTCAAGCCGTACTCGCTGCCGATGTCGGTGGTGCGTGTGACCAGCATCGTCATGGGCTGCGTGTTGTTCGGCATCTTGAACGGGCTGTGCGAGGCGGAGCGGTCTCGGCTTGTGGAAGCGAGGCTGCATCAGTACGGGTTCGAGCGGTTTTTGGTCGTTCGGTGACCGGGTGTTTGGACTGCGCTGGCTTCGGTCAGCCGCGTTCCGCCGCAGGGAGGCGTCTGCTACTCTCCGCCGCGTCGCCGTCATGAGGATCTGCCCAACAGCAATGTCGCCTTTCGCGGAGCGAAAGGCGACTAACGGCGGAGTTATTCTTGGACAGGTACTAAGGCACGCAACGCAGGAGGCAATGGCGATCGTGGAAGGAAACGCTGTGACGGGGGGCGCCGCGCCGCAGGATCGAGATGCTGTCGGGACGGGAGCGTCTCAAGGCTTCGCCGTCGATGCGGCTCGCTCGAAGTTCGTCGGCTCAGATGACAACGCCGCCGATCTCCGTCGCGCTGAGACCCCTCCGCCCGAGGTCGTTTTGAAACGCGATCTTCGCCTGAGCATCGGCGATGGCACGCTGTACGGCGTGATGGTCGGTGGTGGTGAATCCTACCTTCAAGCGTTCGTCCTCGCGGTGGGATTGGGCGAAGTATTCGCCGGTCTGGTCGCGACGGTTCCCGTATTGATTGGCAGTCTGCTGCAATTGATCTCGCCGCGCGCGGTGCGAGTCCTCGGGTCTCACAAACGCTGGGTCGTGGTCTGTTCACTGTTGCAGGCGGCGTGCTTTCTGCCGCTGATCTCCGCCGCGTGGGTTGGCCAGATTTCGGCCGTGTCCGCGATACTCATTTCGTCGGTCTATTGGGGCGCGAGTCTCGGGACCGGCCCCGCATGGAATACGTGGCAGGGGACGATCATTCCTCGTGCGCTGCGAGCAAAGTTCTTCGCGAAACGGTCGCGGCTTTGTCAGGCGACCACGCTGGCGGGATTTCTCGCGGCCGGGTTCGCTCTGGAAGCAGGCAAGGCCGCCGGTGATCGAGTCGGAATCTTCGCGGTCTTGTTCGGCGTGTCGTGCCTGTGCCGTATCCTGTCGTCCGCGTGCTTGGCCTTTCAAAGTGAACCGACTCCCATCCCCGAAGCCATGCGGTTTCTAACTCCGCGCGAGCAGTGGCAGAAGTTCTCGCGTGGCCCCTCCGGCAGATTGTTGCTGTTCGCGGTTTCGATGCAGGTCGGAGTCTATGTTGCCGGGCCGTTTTTCGTGCCGTACATGCTGAAGGAACTCCACTTCGCCTACACCGACTTCGCGATCCTGATCGGCATCTCTTTTGTGGCGAAGTTTGTTTGCCTGCCGTGGTGGGGGCGACTCGCGCATCGCACCGGCGCTCAACGCCTGCTTTGGATCGGTGCCATTGGGATCATCCCGCTGGCGGGCGGCTGGGTCGTGAGTGCCAACTATTGGTGGTTGCTCGCACTGCAACTGTTGGCGGGAGCCGCGTGGGGCGCGTATGAGCTGGCTCTCGTGCTGCTCTTCTTCGAGACGATTCCCGAGACCGAACGAACCAGCTTGCTGACGCTCTACAACGTTGCCAACTCGGCGGCGCTGGCCGTCGGTTCACTGATCGGAGCCGCCTTGCTCCAAACGGTGGGCATCAGCGTCGCGGGCTACCTCACGGTGTTCGGCTGCTCCACGTTGTTGCGACTGCTCACGATGGTCTTGCTCCGACGCATCCCGCCCACCAACGTGATGTCCGCCGCCGTCCCCGTCCGACCGCTCAGCGTGAGATCATCCGGCGAGTCCCTCGACGCCCCGATCCTGCCGGGCCTCCCCGATCAAACGAGTGATGAGTGAACGAGGCACTACTGCTTTGTCACAGCTTGATCTTGAGGTAGCCACGCTCGCCAGAGTGTGGGGTAGCAGCCTATTGAAAAAGGATTGTAGGGTGGGACCAGCGGCGCTTCGACGCGCCGGCCCACCATGAAACACCGCGACTTCTAATGGTGGGCCGGCGCTCGAAACGACCTTGTCCTACCCTCCATCAGATTTTCAACAGGCTGGTAAGTCCACCGTCTCGCCCCACGACAACAACCCCAATTCTGAGGTGTGACAAACTACTATCAAAAAAAACATCCGCAGGAGGGAATCCTGCGGGTGTTCCATGCGCTAGGGATGGAATGATAACAGTGCCGGAAACAACGAGCCCCGTTGAAGCGCATGGGACGGATGACGCGAACACTCCCGAGAACTCGGGAAAGAAAAATGAACCTCCATGCCCTACTGCCGCGAACCCAGTCTGAATGACGCCGCTTAGCGGGCCGATCCAACCTTGGCACTCGGCGTGCCTGACGTGAAAAAGATTTCAGTTTGCAAGGCCCCCTCGAAAACTCGTTGTTTTTTATAAGCCGCCAGCAGCCCCGCAGCGCGTGTATGGTTTCGTCCCGGCAGAATGAGGCGATTGGTTGATTCTGCTTTGAACGTCGCCGAACCTCCCCACAACTGACAGACTTGGCTATACCTCGCGTGGTCGCGAATGAGATGTTCTTGCCGAGCCGCACGGTGCGGCTCGCTAATGCCACAACGGCGACAGTGTGCGGTCTACCGGCGTGTTCACCCCGCTTCCTTCCAAGGACCACTTTCATGTCACTCTCTCCTCGCTTCGCGCAGGCGATGACCTATGCCTCGATCGCGCATTCCGATCAGGTTCGGAAGGGGACCGAGATCCCTTACGTCTCGCACCTGCTGGCCGTGGCGGGGCTGGTCCTTGAACACGGTGGGGACGAGGACGAAGCCATCGCCGCGCTGCTGCATGATGCGGTGGAAGACGCCGGTGGTCAGCCTCGGCTTGCGAGCTTGCGGCAACGATTTGGAGACCGCGTTGCCGAGATCGTTCTCGACTGCACCGACACCGACGTGACGCCGAAGCCGCCGTGGCGAGCCCGCAAGGAGGCGTACATCGCTCATCTGGCGAGTGCCTCCGCATCGGGACGATTCGTCTCCTGCTGCGACAAGCTGCACAACGCCCGCTGCATCGTGGCCGACCTCCGCACGCAGGGCGATCTCGTCTGGACCAAATTCACCGGCGGACGCGACGGTACGCTGTGGTACTACACAACCATCCTTGCCGAGTACCAGCGCCTCGGAGTATCTCAGCCCCTCGTCGAGGAACTGGCTCGCACGGTGGAGGCGATGCAGGCATTGTCCAACCCGTAGGATGGGCACTCCTGCCCGTCCTGATCTCAAAACCAAAACAGGACGGGCAGGGTGCCCATCCTACAAGTCACAGATCAGGATCGAACGCATGCACCGTCTGACCGTCTCACTCGCTGCGGTTCTGTGCTGTCTGTCGTTGCCTCACTCGCGCGCCGCCGAACCTCCTCAACCAAAGCCAAACACCGTCGAAACGGAGTGGCCTCAGTTTCGTGGGCCGCGCGGGGACGGGACGTGGCGAGGCCCGAAGCTGCCCGAGACTTGGCCCGCCTCGGGATTGAAGCAACTCTGGCGGCAGCCGGTCGGTGGCGGATATGCCGGAGTCAGCGTGGCCGATGGTCGCGTCATCACGATGGATCGGCAGACCAATCCCGAAGTGGAACGAGTCCTCTGCTTCGATGCGTCGTCGGGCAAGCCGCTCTGGCAGCACACGTATCCCGTGAGCTATGGCAAGCTCGACTATGGCAACGGTCCGCGCGCGGCTCCCACGATTCACGGCGGCCACGTCTACACCGTCGGTGCGTTGGGAGATCTTCGTTGTCTCGATGCGAAGACCGGCGACGTGGTCTGGAAGAAAAACTATCTCGACGACTTCGCGGGCCGGCTGCCGATGTGGGGCTTCGCCGGTTCGCCGGTCGTGTACGGTGACTGGCTGATCCTGCAACCGGGCGGTGAGAAAGACTCGGGCGTGGTAGCCGTCGAGCGACTCACAGGGAAAGAAGTCTGGCGCAGCCTCCCCGATGAAGCAGGCTACTCGACCCCGATCATCGTCCGCGCCCACGACCAGGACGAACTCGTTTGTTGGACTCCCAGCCACATCCGCGGCCTCGAAGCCCGGACCGGCAAACTCCTGTGGTCGTTCCCGTATGAGATCACCTACGGCGTCTCCATCGCCAAGCCGATCGCTCACGACGGGATGATCTTCGTCGCCGGCTAC
>JAYVDI010000312.1:0-27156 GCA_043749505.1 Schlesneria sp.
ATCACTACATGGCCGACGGATACCCCGACGCGGCCGAACGCCAGTTGCAACAGGTCGTGAAGCTCGTGCCGAATGACCGTGTCGCGGCGGACGTGTTGAAGATGGTGTCGAAACCGTCGGTCGGTCAACCGAATGAGACCGGGCAACTACCGACTCCACAACCTCCCACCGATACGACGCCGACCGCGACGCCCGCCGTCAAGCTGATCGACCCGGCGATGCTCGTGGGAACGTGGCAGGCGTCGCGCGACGATGGCTCGAAGTTTGAGATGACCCTCAAGAACGATGCAACCTTCAATTGGAAGTTCACCCTGAAAGGAACGGTCCAGGAATTCGGTGGTACCTATAAGGTCGAGGGGAATGTCCTGGCGTTGGAACGCAAGGACGGCGGGTCGCTGGTCGCGGGAGTGGTTCCCGACGGCGATCAGAAATTTAACTTCAAGCTGCTCGGTGCTCCGAAAGAAGACCCGGGTCTCAATTTCAGCAAGTGAACGATCAAACCGGCGAACGTTGTCCCGCTTGGAAAGGCACATCATCATGAGTCTACGCAAAGTTTTTCTCGGAACATTCAGTGAAATGGCTGTGGCGAACGAAACGGTCACCACAGCGCAAATTCAAACGGCCACAACGTCAGAAAATGATGGTCGTCGGCAGACGGATGGAGCGACGCAACCGCCAGATGGCGTGAAGCGGAAAACGATTCGCCGTGTCATAGGAATCGCGAGTGCCAAGAAGCGGCACTCGCGGCGTTCGCCACAATAATTCAGCGAGAGTCCGTAGGTTCATTCAGTTCGTTGACAGTTTCCCCTTGGGGAGACCGTGGTTTGAAGGAGCGATTGATCATGTTGAGCATTGGATTGCTGTCTCTGATTTGTGCCCTGACGTCAGGAGTCTTCGGCTTCACGGTCGATGCGCCACCGGACTGGACGTGGGAAAAGGCTTCGTTCTTTTTCTTCGTCCTTCTGGCGGCGGTCTCCTTCGTCGGAGGCACGCTTCGCAGACCCTCTCTCTTGTGGGAGGTGCTCGACGACATCCAGGGCAGACGATTTCACAACCTTCAACAGAGTCAACCTCACGGCATGACGGGAAATCAACATGATTGAAACGACGCACGTGCATCACGAAGTCGAAGCCGTCACACGGGAAGACTTGGTGGATCTGCTCAACGAAGACCTCGCGGGCGAGTACCAGGCGATCATTTCCTATGTGATCTATTCGCAGGTCATCAAGGGCGCGCAGTACATGAACATTGCCGCCGAGTTGGAACTGCACGCGGCGGAAGAACTCGCCCACGCCCTCATCATCGCGGGCCAGATTGACTATCTGGGTGGAATGCCACTCGCGGTGGCCAAGCCCGTCAAAACTTCGGCCAAGGCCGAGGACATGCTGCGGTTCGATCTGGACAACGAGAACGAAACGATCGCCCGTTATCGGCAGCGAGTCCGTCAGTGCGAGGCGTTGGGCGAGTACGCCGTCGCCGAACAGATTCGGGGCATCCTCGTTCAGGAGCAGGATCACCAGATCGCTCTGGCGACGGCGCTGGGTGTCGAGGTTCCGGATGTCACGCAGCTCGAAGAGGCCCTGCCTTCCAAGCAAAGTTAGTTCAACAGAAACGTGTCGATTGCAGTCCGGGATCGGCTTCTTGTGGAAGCGGATGCACCAGACCGCAGGCTCTCAAAGAAAGGTCATGAAAATGAAACGTGTCATTGCAGCAACCCTGATTGCCAGTGTGGTCTCGATTGGCATGCTCGGATGTACCGAGAAGTCGTCGGTCAAGCAGGAAACGAAAATCAAAACGCCGGGTGGAACAACGACGATTACCACCGAAAAGGAAATCAAGAAGACCGGCGACCATCCGCCGGCCACGACACCGTGAATGGAGCAGTTGTCAGATGAAGGTGTCGTGCCCTCGCTGCTCAACGTTTTTTTGCCAGGGGGAGAATCATGTTCAAGCAGAGTCTGATTGTCGTTGCTTTGGGAGTTCGGGCGACCGGGGCTGTGGTCAATGGTCTTGAGGCGGCTGCGGTCCCGGAACTATGCCATCTGGTCGAACCCGATAGGGAGGCCAAGACGGTGGAGGGGAAGGTCGTTTCGACCGCTGAAGGAAAGCTGGTGCTGGCTGATGAAAAAGGAGGTAACCAGCAGGCATTTATGATACCGCCCGCCGCCATCGTTACTTTGGATGGCAAGGCCGCCAAGCTGAATGAACTGATGAAGGGCGACTCGGTCAAAGTGACAACCGGAGTGGAAGGCAATGTCACGGCTGTGGCTGGGCAACGGGCAAAGTCCTGATGCGGCACAAAGAATGTGCGGCTGGCGATCATTCTCATGAATACTTTGTCGGGCTGCTGCCCCTCCGAGGGTTGGTCGAGTGCATCCCCATCCGATTCCCGGAGGCAAAAAATGGCTGAGCAATCGGCGACGCAGGTCGTCAGTGGCGAACTGATTCTTCAGCAAACTTATTCAGAGTCTGGCAGGATGGAATCGGAGAGTTCATGGCGCACGGTCAAGCTGGCCCCTCATTCGGATACCGAAGTGGAACTGAGGATTGAGTCCTACGCAAATCGACATCTTCCCGAGCCCGATTCTCAGCATGACTTGAAGGCCGAGTTCGTCATCACGGTGGCTGAGTTGACCTCCCTCATTCAGAGGCACGGAAGACGACTGTAAATGTCGGCAGATAAGTACAAAAGTTGCACTCATCTCCTACCGCGTCCGACCCCACGCGCTGACGCCGCTCCCCCTTGTCATTCGCGCCGGGTAGCAGCCTGTTGAAAAACGCAGCTTGGACGCCTCGTCCGAGCGAAAACCAATTGGAAACGGACGGACGGGGCGTCCATCCTACGGTTTTCAACTGGCTGGTAATCTTCTCGAATGCACGATATTTCGGTTGAGTTTTTGCAACCAATCTGGGTCGCTTTTGCCTGTCTCGGCTCGTAGGATCACCCTCCCATCCCAAAGGCTTGGGAACAACACTGGGAGCGACGGAAAGCTTCGACTATCCGCGAGTATGACACTGTCGGAAAGCGAGGACGTGCATGACAATCCCAACCGAACCAATTGGGAGCATTCCCAGACCTCTTGAACTTGTCGAGGCGGTTGCGAAAATGGACGGCGCAGACCCGGCACTTGACTCGCTCTATGACGAGGCGATTCGCGACACCATCCGGCGATTCGAGGCAACTGGCTCACCGGTCATCACCGACGGTGAGCAGAGAAAGTACCACAATTTCTGGACGTACTGCGTGCATGGACTGCCGAACACGGCCCCGGACGGTTTCCAGATTCCATTTGCTGCGGGGCACACTCGTCGGATGCCACGGTTGACGGGTGGACCGTTCCGTTACAAGAGGCACGCGGACAGCTATCTCGATGTGGCCATGCGCTACGCTCGCGTCCCGGTGAAGCAGGCGGTCATCTCGCCGTCGGCCCTGAGTCTGATGTACCCGTCCGAAGAGATTCCCGGCTACTCTCGCGAACAGTTCATTGATGACCTGCTTCGCGAGCATGAGACCGAGGTCCGTGCCTGCCTGCGGAAGCGGGCGCACAAGGTGCAGATCGACTTCACCGAGGGACGGCTGGCGGTCAAAATCGACCCCTCCGGAAACCTTCTTCACAGCTTCATTGATCTGAATAATCTGGCGCTCTCGCGATTCTCGGCCGAGGACCGCAAGCGGATCGGTGTGCATACGTGTCCGGGCGGCGACCGTGACTCGACGCACAGTTCAGATGTCGATTACTCAAAGTTGTTGCCGAGCCTGTTTGAACTGAAGGCCGGCAACTTTTACATCGCGCTGGCGGGTGAACAGGATCGTGTCCGAGTCCTGAAGATCATTCGGGATTGCATCAAAGCGGATCAGCGGGTTTTCATCGGGGTTGTCGCCCCGATCGATCCGCGCATTGAGAGCCCGGAGGAAATTCGGGATCGAATCCTCGAAGCGGCCGCGTACATCCCGATCGAGCAACTGGGGACGACCGACGACTGCGGCTTCTCGCCGTTCTGTGACGATACTTCGACCAGTCGTGACACGGCGTTTGCAAAGATCCGGGCGCGCGTGCTGGGGACCGCGCTCGCGGCCGACATTTTGGGGGGCGGCTGATGTCGGCGCGAGATGACGAAGCTGCGCGACTGCAATCCGTGGCACTGGAGAACGCTCGGAGCATTCTCCAGGCACGCCTGCGCGCCGAAGAGGAGCTCGTCCGGGCGAAGGAATCCCTGGAACTGAAGACTCGGGAACTGGCCTATTCGCTGGCGATGATGCACGCCACGTTGGAATCCACGACCGATGGCATCCTGATGGCCGATAGCAACGGCCAGGTGACGGGCTTCAACGAAACGTTTGTCCAAATGTGGCGGCTGCCCCGTGAGTTCATGGACTTTAGGGGCCACCTCCAGATCGCCAAGGCCATTAGCCAGAATTTCAACGATCCCCAGCGGTTTCTCGGCCGGATCGAAGAGATTTACGCGACTTCACCGCCGGAGAGTTATGACCTGCTGGAACTTATCGACGGCCGGGTGTTCGAGCGATTCTCACGCATTCAATTCGTGGAAGATCGGAATGTGGGCCGCGTGTGGAGCCTGCGAGACATTACGGCGCATCGACAGGCCCAAGAAGCACTGGCGAATCAATCGGAGCGGTTGCGAGTCACGCTGGCCAGCATCGGCGATGCCGTGATCACTACGGACACACAGGGTCGAGTTGCCTCGTTGAACGAAATGGCCGAGTCGTTGACCGGCTGGATTGAGGCCGAAGCGGCGGGGCAACCTCTGGAGACGGTATTTCACATCGTCAATGAGACAACCCGCAATCCGGTCGAGAGCCCCGCCATCAAGGCGCTCCGGGAAGGAGTTGTTGTCGGACTGGCGAACCACACCGTCCTCATCGCCAAAGACGGAACAGAACGGGGGATTGATGACAGTGCGGCTCCTATCCGGTCCAGTGATGGCGAAGTTATCGGCTGCGTGCTGGTGTTTCGAGACATCACCGAACATCGCAGGGCGGAACAGGCCCTCCACCGCAGCGAACGCGACCTCTCGGATTTTTTCGCAAACGCCAGCATCGGTCTGCACTGGGTCGGGCCGGGCGGAATCATCCTGCGGGCCAATCAGACTGAGCTGGACCTGCTTGGGTACAGCCGCGAGGAATATGTCGGCCGTCACCTCGCCGAGTTTCATGTCGATCTCCCCGTGATTGACGACATCCTCGCCCGTCTGACGCGCGGCGACACGCTCAACGAGTACCCGGCGCGGCTCCGCTGCAAAGACGGTTCGATCCGCGACGTGCTTATCAACTCGAACGTTTATTTCGAGGATGGCAAGTTCATCCACACGCGCTGCTTCACGCGGGATGTCACCGATCGCAAACGAGCGGAGGAGGCCCTGCGCCGGAGCGAGGCCCGCAAGACGGCGATGTTTGAGACGGCCCTCGATTGCATCATCAGCATCAATCACGAAGGGGCGATCGTTGAGTTCAATCCCGCCGCCGAGCAAACGTTCGGCCATCGAAGGGAAGATGTGCTGGGTCGGGAACTGGCGGCGGTAATCATCCCGCCGGCGTATCGAGAGCGTCATCGGAAAGGCTTGGCACTTTACCTCGTCACTGGCGAAGGCCCCGTGATCAATCAGCGCCTCGAACTGTCGGCCCTGCGCGCCGACGGCACCGAGTTTCCAGTCGAATTGACCGTGACCCGCATTCCGGTGGACGGCCCCCCTCTCTTCACCGCTTACCTGCGCGACATCACTTTGCGGAAACAGGCTGAAGAAGAGTTGCGGGAACGGGAACGGCAGTTCGAAACGCTGGCCGAATCGATCCCCCAGTTGGCGTGGATGGCGAATCCCGACGGACACATCTTCTGGTACAACCGACGCTGGTACGAATACACGGGCACGACCCTGGAACAGATGCAGGGTTGGGGCTGGCAAGAGGTGCATGATCCTGATGTGCTGCCGAGCGTGCTGGAGAAATGGAAGGGGTCCATTGCCACGGGTACGCCCTTCGACATGGTGTTTCCGCTGCGGGGTGCGGATGGAGTGTTCCGACCCTTCCTCACACGGGTTGTACCGGTGAAGAATTTGGAGGAGCGCGTGACGCGCTGGTTCGGTACGAACACCGACATCAGCGAACAGAGGCGCGCGGAAGAGCAGTTGCGGCAGTTGGCCGCCGACTTGTCCGAGTCCGACCATCGCAAGGACGAGTTCCTAGCGATGCTGGCCCACGAACTTCGCAATCCCCTCGCTCCGATCCGCAACGCCTTGCAGATCGTGCAACTCTCAAAGGGGGACGAGCAGGCCGTCCAAACGGCGTCCGAGATGATGGACCGCCAAATCCGCCACATGGTTCGCCTGGTGGATGATCTGCTCGACGTGAGCCGGATCAGTCGGGGCAAGATCGACCTCCGCCGGGAGCGTGTCGAACTGGCTTCGATCATTCATCAAGCCGTCGAATCAAGCCGCCCCGCGATCGAATCCGGTCAACACCAACTGACAGTGACTTTGCCACCCACGCCCGTGTATTTGAATGCCGACCCGGTGCGGCTGGCGCAGGTGTTCAGCAACCTGCTCAACAACGCCTCCAAGTACAGCGAGCCGAAAGGCCGCATCTCACTGACTGTGGAGCAGAATGGCAGCGAAGTGACCGTGTCGGTGAAGGATACCGGCATGGGCATCCCGTCCGGCATGCTGCCCAAAATCTTTGAGATGTTTACGCAGGTCAATACGTCTTTGGAGCGCTCGCAGGGTGGACTTGGCATTGGCCTGACGCTTGTCGAGCGGCTGGTCGCGATGCACGGTGGCTCTGTCAGCGCGCTGAGCGAAGGGCCGGGCCGGGGCAGTGAGTTTGTGGTGCGCCTGCCGATCATGATCGAGACGCCGAACACTCAACAACCGTCCGAGCCGATCGTGAGCGAGCCGACTCGCAAGACGCCCCGCCGCATCCTCGTTGTCGATGACAATCGGGACTCGGCCACCACTCTCGCGATGTTGTTGAAGCTGACCGGCAACGAGACGCAATCCGTCCACGATGGCCTTGCCGCAGTGGAAACCGCCGAGACCTTTCGGCCCGACGTGATCTTGCTCGACATCGGCCTGCCGAAGTTGAACGGCTATGAAGTGGCCCGCAAAATTCGGGAGCAGCCGTGGGGGAAATCAATGGTGCTGGTCGCCCTCACCGGATGGGGCCAGGAGGAAGATCGCCGCAAATCTCGGGAGGCCGGATTCAACGGCCACCTCGTGAAGCCGGTAGACCTCGATAATCTCATGAAACTGCTCGCCGAGCTGGAAACGCAGAAGACCTGACGCCATTGCCGCGTCGAGACATGGCGTTGATGGAGATCGTGTCACAGAGGGTGTTCGATTTCATAAAGGGCTGCATGGTGGACTTTCTCGCTCGGCTGTTCGATCCGTCGGGATTCCCGGCCCGCTGGCAGTGTGGATCTGGTTGGACGGATACACTGTGGCTCGGCTGGCTTCATATTCTGTCCGACCTCGGAGTGTGGTCGGCCTACCTCGCCATTCCGCTTGTGCTGGGTTACTTCTTGCTCCGCCGGAAAGACCTCCCCTTCCGGAAGATTTTCCTGTTGTTTGGGGCATTCATCCTGGCGTGCGGGACCACGCATCTGATGGAAGCGATCATCTTCTGGTGGCCTGCCTATCGGCTGGCGGGCGTCATCAAACTGTTCACCGCTGTCGTGTCGTGGGCCACGGTCTTCGCCCTCTTCCGTGTTGTTCCCCGCGTTCTGACCATGCGAACTCCGGAAGAGTTAGAGCGGGAGATTGCCGCCCGCACACTGGCCGAAGGAGAGTTGCAACGGATCAACATCGAACTAGAGCAGCGAGTTCAAGCCCGCACGGCGGACTTGACGCAGGCCGTGGTCGCTTTGCGGAACGAGCGTGAGCTCCTCCAGACGACGTTGGCTAGTATCGGTGATGGCATGATCGTGACAGACCTTGAAGGGCGGGTGACGTTTCTGAACGGCGTGGCTGAGACGCTGACAGGTTGGACCACCGCCGATGCCCAAGGAGTGCCCCTCGTGCAGGTGTTCCAGATCGTCAACGAGAAAACACGGCAACCCGTCGAGAACCCTGCCATGCGAGCGTTGCAGCAGGGCATCATCATGGGACTGGCGAACCACACCATTCTGCGGGCGAAAGACGGGGCCGAAAGACCGATTGATGATAGTGCCGCGCCGATTCGGTCCGAGGACGGGACGATCAGAGGTGCTGTGCTGGTCTTTCATGATGTCACCGAACACAGGCGATCGGTGATGAAACTGAGTGAGCAAGAAGAGCGTCTGCGATTGGCTGTCGAAGCGACAGGACTGGGGATATTCGACTACTTGCCGCGAACCGAACAGCCAATTCTGTCCGCGCGATGCAAAGAGATCTGGGGATTCCCGCCCGACGCTGAAGTTTCGCCAGGAGTCGTGTTCAATACAATTCACCCTGACGATCGTGAAATTGCCAAACAGGTTGCAAAAGGCTCCCTCGATCCTCACGGATCTGGAGAGTTCGTCATGGAACATCGGATCCGACGCCCCGACGGTTCGGTGCGCTGGCTCCTGGTGCGTGGCAAAACAATGTTCGATGACTCGAATGGTGAGCGTCAGGCAATCCGATCTCTGGGCACGATGCTCGACATCACCGATCGCAGACTGATCGAAGAATCGCTGCGGCAAAGCGAACTCCGCGAAAAGGAACGCGTTGCGGAACTTGAGACCGTGTTGCGGGCCACGCCGACACCGATCTGGATCAGCCACGATCGAGAGTGTCACCATGTCACCGGCAACCCGGCGTCCTACCGATTGCTCCAGTTGCCGGAGGACAGGAACGTGTCCGCCACTCCCCTTGAAATGATCGACCGCAAGTTTCGAGAGTATCGCAATGGCGTGCCTGTCCCGAGCCACGAATTGCCGTTGCAGATTTCGGCATCGCAGGGCGTCGAGATTGAGGATGCTGAGTTGAGCTTGGTTTTTGACGACGGCCATGTGAGGCACATTTATGGCAATACAACCCCGCTTCGAAACCAAGACGGATTGCCGCGAGGTGCCGTGGGCGCGTTTGTGGACATCACCGAATTGAAGAAGGTGGAACAGGAGCTCAAGGAAGCCAACCGCCTCAAGGACGAGTTCTTGGCGACTTTGGCCCACGAGTTGCGCAACCCGCTTGCTCCGATCCGGAATTCATTGGAAGTAATGAAGCGAGCCAGTGACAACACAGGCTTGGTCGAACAGTCACGCTCCACAATCGAACGTCAAATCAGCCAGATGGTCCGACTGGTGGATGACTTGCTCGACGTGAGTCGAATCAGTCGCGGAAAGATCGAACTTCGGCTGGAGCGTGTCGAACTGCAATCAATCATTCACCAGGCCATCGAGACAATTCGCCCCGCGATCCAGTCTGCCGGGCATGAATTGATAGTGATGCTTCCCGATCAGCCCGTGTTCCTGCGAGCCGACGCGGTCAGGCTGGCGCAAGTGTTCAGCAACCTGCTCAACAACTCCTGCAAATACTCTGAGCCGAGCGGTCGAATCACCCTGAACATGGAACGCCTGGGAAATGACGTGTTGGTTTCCGTGAAGGATGCAGGCATCGGTATTCCGCCCGACATGCTCACGCACATTTTTGGAATGTTCACTCAGGTCGATCAGGCGTTGGAGCGGTCGCAAGGGGGCCTTGGGATCGGCCTGACTCTGGTCGAGCGGTTGGTCGAGATGCACGGCGGTTCGGTCAGTGCGTTCAGTGAAGGGCTTGGCCGGGGCAGTGAATTCGTCGTCCAACTCCCCCTGCTCACCGAAGATGCTCCGCCACCGGAGACAACGATCAACGCGCCCCCTCCAAAAATGGGACACCGCATCCTTGTCGTCGATGACAACCGTGACTCAGCCACGACAATGGCCATGCTATTGCGGATCACTGGTAACGAGACGCGCACGGCTTTCGATGGCTTGGAAGCCGTTGAAGTTGCCGCGACATTCAAACCCGACTTGGTGCTGCTCGACCTGGGCCTGCCAAAATTGAATGGCTATGACACGGCCCGAAAGATTCGAGAACAGCCGTGGGGCGAGCAGATGGTTCTGGTCGCGTTGACCGGCTGGGGTCAGGAAGAGGACCGCCGCAAATCCGCCGAGGCTGGCTTCAATGTCCATCTGGTGAAGCCGGTGGACCACCCCACTCTCACGAAGCTATTGGCCGAATTGCTGCCAAAGCCGATTTGATCTTGGCACGACGTCGTTCGGGCATCAGCTCTTCAAATCATCGGCATGTGCTAGAAGGCATTTCAAAACCTGAATCCGCTTCCATAAACTAGCCCGACGCGCAAGCAAGGGCTGAACGTTTGATGACGGTGAAGCCCTTGTGTGCGCGTCGGGCTAGTTTTGAAATGCGTTCTAATCACAGCACTCTCAAGAACGCGGTCAGATCATGCTTCTCTTCAGCGGTCAGCTTGAGTTCCAGAATCAAGTTGAAGAACTCCACCGTGTCGTCGAGTGTCAGCAGACGTCCGTCATGCAGATAGGGCGGTGAATCCTTGATGCCTCGCAGTGGGAACGTCTTGATCGGGCCATCCATGTTCGCGAGACGACCGTTGATCGTCTGAGGTTTGTAAAAGCGTTCGACGTGCAGATTGTGCATCAGGTTGTCCGTGTAATACGGAGCCGGATGACAGATCGCACATTTAGCCTTGCCGAAGAACAACTCCTGTCCGCGCCTCTCCGATTCCGTCCCCTGACCGGCAGCCAGCTTTCCGAAGACATCGAGCTTCGGAGCGGGCGGGAAGTCGAGGAGTGCCTCGAACTCCGCCATGAAGTGAACTTGGCTTCCCCGCTCCAGGGGATTCACACCCTTCTTGGTGGCGATGACCGGATCGCCGTCGAAGTAGGCCGCCCGCTGCTCGAATTCGGTGAAGTCCTCCACAGATTTCAAGGCGCGTTGCGAACCAAACAGACGCTAAATGTTGACGCCCCGCAGACTGGGGGTGTCGATCCGGTGACGCAGTTCTTGCGGCCGAACATCTCCAGCCAGATGTGTCGCCGCGTTCGTGTGTCCGTTTGCATGGCAATCAAAACAGGCGACACCCCGACTCGGACGCAATGAGCGACGGTCATCCGTGTGGTTGAACTGCTGCTGGGGGAACGGCGTCACCAGCAGCCGAACTCCCTCCAGTTGCTTTGGATTCAAAATTCCATTGAACATCTCGAACACGTTGTCGATCGTGATCAACTTGCCCTTGGTCACATCTCCCAGATCAGGTCGCGTCGTCAGGAAGAGCGGAGGAGGAAACTCGGGCAGGAAGTGGTCTGGCAAATCGTAATCCAGATCAAACCGAGTCAGATCTCGTCCCTCCTGCTTCTTGATTTCCTTGATGTGGAACTTGGGAAACAGCATCCCACCTTCAGGATGGTTGGGATGCGGCAGCGACAGAAAACCGGGTGGAAAGAGATTCTGCTTTTGAATCTCACCGGGGGACATCGTACCGAGCTTGGCCCAAGTCAGTCCCTCAGGTAGCCGCACGCGTACTCCTTCCTGCACGGCTTTGCCGCGCGCCATAGCCGCGCCTTAGGACGGTTGATTGCCCAACTTGTACCGTTCCTTGAGCAGGCTCATTTGGCGTTGCTGAATGGCCGGCTTTCCAGACTGCATGCGGTCTGCCACCGTTTTGAAGTCTTCATGCACATTGACGGGCGTATAGCTGGACTCCTGCTTCGGAACCCCCTTTTCGATTTTCGGTGAGTCTTGCCCGAGAGTCAGACCCAACAGCACAACCACCGCACCCAGCGTTGTTTCTGCCACGATACTGCGTTGTCTAACGACGCGATTCATCAACCGAATCATTGGAGTGATCCTTTCACCGAGATCCAACAAAAACTGCCAGCCCGCGATCTGCTCGGACCACATGACTGACATTCGTCAGAGAGCTGTCACTCTGCATCACGGGGACACTCGCTCCCTACCGACATCCACCCATGAAGAGTGTCGCCAACAGAATGACCGGGACCGGAAGGCCCAGCAGCAGGGCGATTAATCCCCAGCGCATGTTGCCGCTTCGATCGGATCGCTGAGTTACGCTTTCGAATGCAGGTTTGATTCGCATGATTTGTGTCCTTCTCCAAAAGTGGTGGAAGCGTCAACTCGCTGACGGCTCAAGACGGGCAGCGAATTGACGCTGTTCAATCGCCGGATCAGAAATGGATCGGCAAAACTGTTGGTCGATGGCTCTGAAGCGAGACCACCGACCAGTGAATTTATTCACCCGGTGGCAACATGCCCAAACACAGTTCGGTGACGAATTACTTCTCACTGACCGTCAGTTTGAGATCACTGGTGGCGTCTACAGCACCCTTACTCGGTTGCCCGGTCACCTTCACAACGAAATCTCCGAGAGCAGCATCTTCCGCTGCCGCCACTGTGATGCTCGTCTTGGACTCGCCGTGCTTGATGGCGGGACGTGTGGAGTTCACCGTGATTCCCGTCGGCAATTCAGAGAAGCTCAGTGTGACATCGGCATCAAAGTTGGTTCCGCGATTGATGGAAATATCAACCGATTTCGTCTCGCCCTGTTTGAGCGAGGTGGCCAGCAGAGGAACGCTCAACGTGAACGTCTCCTTCGCTTCACCAATGATCGGCTTGTTGGCGGTTTGATTCACGACCGGCTTGTTCACCGGCTGCTGTTGCACTCCCGGTCCTCCCGGTGTGCCTTGGTTGCACCCGCAAATGACAATCAATGCTGCACCAGCGAACCCTGCAAATGATTTCTTCATGATTCTCTCCTCAGGTATCTGTTACTGCTCGCGGGGATGCTCAAACCAACTCGGAGCGTGAGCGACGGATGGAACTCAAAGCCTCACCAACGCTGCGGGTTGGTGTGGTTCAACAATTCTCCGCGCGAATCCCTCCGAACCGCAAATTGCCCCACCGCCACACTGCGGCGGGGCAATGAATGTCATGCACAACTTCGTTACTTCACGGCCTTCATGAACTCGTCGAGTTCTTTCTCGGCTCGGTCCTTGGCGTAGCCATACTTCTGCTGGAGGAGACCGGCGAGTTGATCCCGCTTTCCGGCGACAACGGTCAAGTCATCGTCGGTCAGTTTGCCCCACTTCTCCTTCACGTTTCCTTTGAACTGTTTCCAGTTCCCGGCAATTTGATCCCAGTTCATGATTTCATTCCTTAGCAAAGAGGTTTGACTGAATCGCGATGTCCCTTGCGAGACAATCTGCGAGGCTCAACTCCGAATTATGGATTCGGTTGAGGCGCTGTGGTTTTGACATCAACATTCTGTCGCGCTGCGGCTCCCGACGGTGCGACGTTTTCGCGCGTCGAGGAATTGATGTTCACGTCAGCGCCATTCGTGCGTATCGAGGGGTTGACGTTCACGTCAGTGCGATTCGTGCGTGTTGAAGAGTTGATGTTCGCGTCCAGCGATGATTCACTCGGCGGATATCCGGTCGTGACGGGCGCGGGGGCGTTTTGACCGTCAATCATCAAGCCGGCGTTACCCTGGGTCGTGTAGCCCTGGCCGTTGTAGTTACCGGAGTTGTTGGAGTAATAGCCTTGCCCGTTCCCGTATTGGCCGGACCAAGACTGACGACAACAATTCCTGTGTCGATGGCCGGCGAATGCGGGATCAGAGGCCGAGACCATCAGTGCTGCAACAGCGATCAATGCCAAAAACTTCGTCATCGCAATGTCCTCCTGAATTAGTGACAAACATGTTCGTGAGTCATCACCGACTTGCGGCAATGACTCACGAACTCAAGTTAGTCGCACCGCGATAAAGGCGCTGTCCCAATCAGGTCGCGGCAACAGTTTCAGATTTCGGCAGGCTCCATTCGTGAGCCAACACCGAATGCTCCCCATCAGGAGTGAACTGGCCAAACGTTGAAGATGAGAAGTGCCCGTATTTCACGGTGCTCTAACAACAATTCCCCGCCGAGCATCTCGCGCGCCGAAGTGTTGAGTCGCGAACGCAGCGCCGCTCATTCGTTACCGCGAGGTTCGCACTTCATTGGCGATTCAAGACATTGGCAGTAGCGGACTTGGCTAATCAATCACTGGCTCGCGGCACAAACCAAATTTGTCTGCGACTCTCAATTGTCCGCAATGACACGCTTGTTGAGCGATTACCTCTCAGCTTGAGCGTCTACAAACCAATCTGTCTCGACCGAGTCTTCAGAAAGCATTCATATCAGCAATGTTCGGATCCCCTTCGGGCAATTCAGTTTCTGACTTTTCAGGGGCGAATGAAAAACGGCAAATGGCTTGCTTGCATTGGTACTCGCTTTGCTTAACCAGTTTACCCGCATTATTTCTTGGGAAACCGTGCCCCGTCAGATTTGCGTTGCTTTTGCCCGGCTCGGTTCCGTCCTCCAATCCAAGGGGAATATTGATCATGCTCGTAATTACGCGAAAAATCGGCGAGGAATTGATGATTGGCGACAACGTCTGCATTCGAATCATCGAGACAAGCAAGGGACGCACGCGAATGGCAATCACCGCGCCCAGAACCGTTCGAGTTTTGCGGAGCGAGTTGATCAATGAAGAGAGCTGCGCCGACTGTTCTGCGAGGGCGGAAGTTCTCTAAGAATCGAATCGTTGCAGTGCGTCGATGCGGCAGTGACATCGACCGGTTGGAGCCGAATGATTGCCGGGTGGAATCACGCTGCCGAGTTTTGAAGGTTTGCCACAAGGCGGCTAAATTCAAAATCGAGCCGTGACATCAAGCTCTCGATGTCCAACAAGTTTCCTGCGCGGGCTAGGGACTCGATCTCGGCAGCAAGCTCCACAAATGGAAGAGCTTCAAACGTAGCGGCGAGTCCTTTCAGACTGTGGGCACTCTGGCCGACAACGGCGACTGCACCTGTACGATGGGCGTCGTGAAGTTGTTCCATGAGTGGAGGGGCATCTTGCAGGAAAAAACCGGCAAGTGTGGCGAACAGTTTTGTGTCGTCCCCCAAACGTCGCAAAGCCACTTCGGTGTTGATGACTGGAACAGTCGGAGCAAGTTGCGAGTTCATACTCTATCACTTTTCGATGGGGCATTTCCGGATCGCAAAATCAACGCGGTGTTACTGACCTTCGACCGTGCCATCGATTTGCACTTTGCGTTCCATCGAGATGTTGAATGCGGCAATTCGATCTCGAATTTTTCCCCTGGTGATCCCCAAGATTTCTGCGGCTTGGCTTTGATTGCCATTGGTTTCCTGAAGGACACGCGTAAACAGGGCGCGTTCTACGCGATCCACGACTGCTGCGTAGAGGTTTGACGATTTTGAACGGAGTTCCCCTTCGATAAACGCCCCGAGATCAGCCAAAGGCGGGCACTCGATATCAGCAATCGAATGAGGTTCATCCGTCACTAATGGTTCTTCGTCGGAAGTCGGACGTGGACGACCACTTGCTGACAGGCTATGCGTTATCTCGCGCGGCAGGAATTCGGGGATGATGATCGGCCCGATGGCGTTCAAGACGGCTTGTTGAACGACACTGTGCATCTCCCTGACATTCCCCGGCCAACCGTAGTTTGTCAGAAGTTCGAGGCATTGAGGCGACATCCCTTCAATGTGACGTTTGCTCAGCGATTGCAGTGCGTGCGCCAAAAAGTGTTTGAGTAACAGCGGAATGTCCTCGCGACGTTCTCGCAGAGGGGGAAGGAAGATCGTCATTCCGTTGAGCCGGTACAGCAGGTCGGCGCGGAACGTCTTCGCTTCCACCATTTCTTCCAAGGGGCGATTGGTGGCTGTAATAACGCGAACATCGGTGCTGATCGTCTCATTGCCGCCGACACGCTCGAACCGCTGGTCCTGAAGTAACCGCAGCACTTTGCCCTGAACCAGCGGGGCCATGTCTCCCACTTCGTCTAGGAAAATTGTCCCGCCGTGGCATTGTTCAAACTTTCCGATCCGGCGACGGTCCGCGCCGGTGAAGGAACCTTTTTCGTGACCGAACAGTTCACTCTCCAACAATGTATCGGGGAGTGCCGCACAGTTGATCGCCATGAACGGTTGTTCGCGGCGATGACTGTGCTGATACAGCGCTTGAGCCACGAGTTCCTTGCCCGTTCCGCTTTCGCCACGGATCAAAATGGGAACGTCCTGCGCCGCCACGCGGCCGATCGCCTTGAAGACATCCAACATCACCGGACTGCGACCGATGAACACTCGGCCGGACTGTTCGGTAATCTGGTCGGCGGCCAGTGCCACGGGGATACTCATCAATCGGCGAGAATCTACGGCGGCTTGCACGAGCCGGTTCAACTGCGGCAGGTCGAGCGGCTTGGAAACGTAGTCATAGGCCCCCAACTGCATGGCCTCAATGGCCGTACCGCTTCCACTGTCGGCGGTGATGAAAATCACGGGCAGACGACGATCGATCCCCTGAATGTCGCGCAAGACATCCAAACCCGAGCGGCCCGGCAGCATGATGTCGAGCAACACCACATCCGGACGGATTTTTGAGACCATTGCCAAGCCGTCTTCCGCCGTCGCTGCCGACTCGATGCGAAGATTGATCCCCCCCAGCGACTGGCTCACCATGTGACATACGCTGCGGTCATCGTCTACGACCAAAACCAGTGCCATGTTGCTTCCTCGGGATGTTGCTGTAGTGGAAATCAGTAGGCCCTCAGTATGGTTCCCGGCGGAATGTCCAAACTTGCTGTTTACCACGCCGGGGAATCATACCCAACCTGCCGAGGAACGCAGATGTCGCGTCGTCGATAAATGTCGCTCGGCGAAAGATGAGATACTGGCGAGCCGCATTCCGTCAGGCTTTGGATTCGTGACCGTCCCGAGAAACCCGTGGTCTGTCGGCACACGACTCGCTCAGCTTCATATTGTGCTGGAGAGGCAGGGCCGGTTTCACCGACCGATGCAGGATGCACCCACAGCGACCCAAGCCTCAACACCTTTCAGGAATCCAGTTCATGCCGACAGCCGATCACACAGAAGATCATCCACTCGGAATGGGGGCTTTGATCCAAGAGCAAGGCGTCGCCTTTCGAGTCTGGGCACCTCATGCGGATCGCGTCTCGGTCGCGGGAAGCTTCAATGATCGGAGCGCCTACTCGCATGTGATGGAAGCGGAGGAACACGGCTGCCGGTTTGCGTTCATTGAGGGAGCCGAAATCGGCGACGAGTATCGCTTTCAGATCCGTAACGGCAAGCAGGCGTTGCTGAAGATCGATCCCGACAGCTCTGAGTTTTCTGACACACCCAGCCGCGATATGCAGGCGGAATCTGGTAATCGCGACAGCTTCGTGGGTGTAGCCAAGATTTTGATCGGCCCCTACAGCCTCCTGAT
This sequence comes from Schlesneria sp., assembly GCA_043749505.1. Taxonomy (GTDB): domain Bacteria; phylum Planctomycetota; class Planctomycetia; order Planctomycetales; family Planctomycetaceae; genus Schlesneria. The sequence goes on from JAYVDI010000312.1 coordinate 17,294, forward strand.
CCACTCCCAAGATTGATGAGGAGGTGACAGACGCAGATCACGAAGAAACGCCCCGCCTCTAATCTGAGGACGGGGAGTTCGGCGTTCTTCTACCGGTTGAAATGCAACCCCGGCGAATGTACGAAGTGCATTCCCATTGTGATGAGTGAGGATCGGCACCGACAAACAGTGTGCCGAGAAAGGTTTGAGCGATGCGGAAATTGAGCTGGCTGATGAGTTCCCAAGCGACGGCGAACTTCGGCTTGGTGCTGGTGGTGCTGGTCATGAACGGCGTTGTCGTTTATCGCAATGCCGTCGAACTCCACAAGACCCAGGGCGGGGTCATTCACTCACAAGAGGTTCTGATTCAGGTCGAGACCCTGTTTTCAACGCTCAAAGATGCCGAATCGAATGCACGCGGTTATGTCGTCACAGGTGACAAGGTGTTTTTGACCGCCTACCAAAACGAAGCGGCCGCTGTTCCCGACTTGATGCAGATGTTGAGCAATTCGGTGTTGGATAACAGCTCCCAAGTCGAACGAATCCAGGAAATGAGCCGAAGAGTTGAGTCCAGACTCACTTATCTTGAAGCGGTCGTGAAAGCCCGCATGGGTGGCTTCGAGGCGGGCCGTGAAAAGGTTGAGTCCGGCGAAGGCCGCAGGCAGATGGATCAGGTTCGAGAGCTGATCAACCAATTCAAGTTGGAGGAGAACAAGCTGCTTCTCGCCCGGTCACAGGAAGCCGATGGCCGTCGGTCCACCATCCTGACAGCAAACTTCGCTGGAGTTTGCATGGCAACAATCCTGACTGCCGTCGCGTGGTATCTCATGGAGAAAGGGCTGAATAAACGCCGTCGGGCGGAGGTGGCGCTGCGTGCAGAGCGTCAAAACCTGCTGGTGACGCTGACCAGCATTGCCGATGCGGTCATCGTGACTGATACAGCGGGTCGGGTGAAACTTGTGAATCCCGTGGCCCAAGTGCTGCTCGGGATCCGAGGAGAACTGATTGGGCGGTTCCTCCCCGACATATTTCCCATCGTCACTGCCGCGACCCGTGAGCCTGTGGAGAATCCCGTCAAAAGAGTGCTCGAGGGCGGGAAGACTGTGGGCTTGTCGAGCCATACCTTGTCGTTGTGGCCGGAGGGCTCCAATTTGGTGCGACCCGATGGCACAGAAGTGCCCATCGAACACAGCGCCGCACCCATTCGCGATCAGGCGGGGCAACTGACCGGTGTGGTCCTCGTGTTTCGCGACTGCACGGAGCGCAAGCGATTTGAAGAGGCTTCGATCGAACGCGAACGCCGCTTCCGTCGAGTGTTTGAAACCCCGCTCATCGGCATCGCCGTGGGTAACTCCGACGGATACCTGATTGAAGCCAATGATGCCTATCTCGACCTGATCGGGTACCAGCGGGGAGAGCTGGACGAAGCCATGTTGTCCTGGGGTGGCGTTCCCGCCGGCGAAAGTCCCCTGAGCGAGAGCGCCCTCCTGGAACTGGCGGAGACGGGTGTCTCCAAACCCTTCGAAAGGACTTACATCAACACGGCAGGAAAAGATGTCCCCGTGTTGGTCTCGGCGGCAAAATTGTTGGACGATCAGAATCAAGTTGTCGTCTATGTCACGGATCTCACTCAGAGCAAGCGTGCCGAGGCTGCGTTGCGGGAAAGCGAGTCCCGTTTTCGTGTCCTTTCCGAATGCATGCCTCAGAAGGTGTGGATCGCCCGGCCGGATGGTCAGGTCGATTACGTGAACAACATGCTGGTCGAGTATGCGGGAGTGCCTGCCGATCAATTGATGGAATGGGGTTGGCAGAAACTGATTCACCCGGATGACACGCAGGCCCACCTGGAGGCTTGGAAGCAAGCCGTCTCATCCGGCGAATTGTTTGAGATCGAACACCGGCTGCGCAAGCACACCGGCGAATACCTTTGGCATCTGGCCCGCGCCGTGCCGATTTACTCACCGAACACACACGTGGTGATGTGGATCGGAACCAACACGAACATCCACGATCAAAAGCTGGCCGAGGAATCGCTGCGAGAGGAGCACCGACGCAAGGACCAGTTTTTGGCGCTGTTGGCTCATGAGCTTCGCAACCCGTTGGCACCGCTCAGCAATGCCCTTCAGATATTTCCCGTCGTGCAGAACGATCCCGCCAAGTCGGCTGAGTTGCTCGGCATTATGCAGCGGCAACTTCGCCAGATGACCCGTCTGATTGACGACCTGCTGGACTTGGCGCGAATTACACAGGGTCGAATCCTGTTGCGCCGCGACCGCACTTCCGTGGAGGCCATCGCCGCCGCCGCCGTCGAGGCCGTGCAGCCGCTGATCGACGAACGACAGCACCAACTGACGGTCACGCTTCCCGACGAGGAACTCTGGCTGGATGCCGATGCCGCGCGACTCGCGCAAATCTTGACGAATCTCCTGCACAACGCGGCCAAGTACACGAATCCGCACGGACAGATTGAACTGATCATCGAGCGCAATGAGGACGACATCCTCTTTCGCGTCCGGGACAACGGCCCGGGAATATCTCCCGAGATGCTCACCAAGATTTTCGACCTGTTCATGCAGGTTGAACAGACGCTCGACCGCGCAAACGGAGGCTTAGGAATCGGTCTCACACTCGTCCGAAATTTGGTGGAATTACACGGCGGCAAGGTGACCGCATTCAGCGACGGTTTCGGCTGCGGAAGTGAGTTCGTGGTGCGACTGCCGTTGCTGAACGAGACTCTGTCAACCGCGACCAGTGACACAACGTCTTCCACGGAAGCCCCGCAGCCGCTGCCGACTTTGCGAGTTCTGGTAGTGGATGACGTTCAGGCGTCAGCCAAGACACTGGTCCTCATGCTCCGAGCACTCAATCAGGATGCCGAGGCGGTGTTCGATGGACGAACGGCCATCAGCCGAATGACGCACGAACATTTCGACGTGGTCTTCCTCGATATCGCAATGCCGGGGATGGACGGTTTGGAGGTGGCTCGTGAAATCCGAACCTACGCCGGACTGGACTCCGTAACACTGGTGGCCTTGACCGGCTTCGGCCAGGACGAGGATCGCCGCCGCAGCCTGGAAGCAGGTTTCGACAAACATCTGGTCAAACCGACCAGCTTGGACCTGTTGAAGGAAGTCCTGCAGCACGCCGCGTCCGGCGGGACAAAGTAGCCATCATCACTCAACGTGATGAGGCTGGCCGCATGAGGCATTAAGCAGACGGCCCGCACTCCGGGTGGGCATTTCACTTGGAAGGCCCTGCCGCAAAGTACGGGCATTCGTGGTTCGGGAATGAACTGAACTGAAATCGCTCATCAAGGCTCAATAATCGGCGGAACCGATCGCGTTAGACCGGCTTCTTGGCTTCAATCTTCGTCACGGTTTTCTTTCCGTCTTTCGTCGCTTCCGTGACAGTGACCGTGTAGCCCTTCTTGAGATCACTCAGTTTGCATTCCTTGCCATCGCAACTGATTTTGACATCGGCACCCACAGTGTGCGTGTGCTCCTTCTTGGCGTCGTCATCCTTCATCGTCATGGTTAGCTTGCCATCGCCAGCCTTGACGACCGTCCCGTGGTGAATCTCGTCTTTGTCAGCCGCAGAGGCCGGGACACCGGCGGCAACGATCACAGCCACAGCAGTCACAAACAACGGCAGAACTCGAAACATCATCTCACTCCTTGCATAAGAAGAGCTGGCAATGACTCAGGGCGCTGAAACAATTCCACCGCCAATGGCTGAATATGTACAGGCTCTCCAATTCGATGACTCATGGCTCTTCAAACGACATACCGGAAACAGCAGAAATTCAATTCGGACGCGGTACAAATAAGAAATTGCCTAAACCGGCTTCTGGGACGCTGCCAACGAGTCCGCCGGTATGCCAACGCCTGCCGCTTGCCGCACCACCGGTACTTGGACGGCTGGTGAAACGGGGCCTGCAACAACTGTCTCAGGTACTGAAGGCATTATGGTTGGTGCAGCGACAATCTGCTGCGTGGGCGTGGGAGCCACTTCAGCCGAGCGTGCGGAATGCCCGATACGACCCACCGCCAAGCCAATCAGGAACAGCACGGCTCCCGTGAAGATGAATCCGTAAACGTACAAGAAGGCAATGTCCGACCCCTCATGGGTGCGAAGATAAAAGAAGTAGACGATGGCCCAGACATCAATCAAAGCTCCAAGTGTCAGATAGATCAGCGATGTTGTGACGGACGATGCTTGTTTTGAGTCACCTAACATGATGTGTTCCTCTGCTTTTGGTTCTGGTCGATTGGCGACCATTCACGATGCGGATTGTGCCGCCTCCCCATCAACGCAAATGACACGCCAAGAGACCGAGAAGCGGCCTCAACCGGCAGTCGTCTCTCCACCCAACAACGTCAGGATTTCGCCGCTGATGTAGCTGGAGTCAGCTTCGGAAGCGAAGAAGACAAATGCGGGAGCCACTTCTTCCGGTTGACCGGGTCGCCGCATGGGAGTTTTCTGGCCGTGTTCGGCAACCTCTTCGGCTGGCTTCGAGACAGGCTGCAAGACGGTCCAGATCGGCCCGGGTGCCACGCAGTTCACTCGGATCTTGCGTTCCACCAAGTTCTGAGCCAGCGATTTGGTGAAGGCATGAATCGCCCCCTTCGTCGCGGCATAGTCGATCAACGTCTTGTTGCCTTTCAAGCCGGTGATGGACCCGCAATTGATGATGCTTCCGCCTGCCTTGATGTAGGGCAACGCGGCCTGCGCCATGTAGAAATAGCCGTAGATGTTCGTGCGAAAGGTGAGATCCCATTGCTGGTGAGAGATGTCCTCCAACCGCTCGCAGGTCTGCTGATAGGCCGCGTTGTTGACGAGAATGTCCAAGTGCCCGAGATCGCGTACCGTCCGCTCCACGGCCTTGCGACAGAAGGCGGGATCGGTCACATCGCCTTGGATCAGGAGGGCTTTGCGGCCCTCGTTCTCGACCGCGTGCTGAGTCTCCACGGCGTCCGAATGCTCGGCCGGCAGATAGACCAGCGCCACATCGGCTCCTTCGCGCGCATAGAGCACGGCGACCGCTCGCCCAATCCCCGAGTCGCCTCCCGTGATCAAAGCCACTCGGTCCAGCAATTTGGCGGACCCTCTGTAGCGCGGCGCGAGATAGTTCGGGCGCGGAGACATCTCCGATTCCAAGCCCGGATGCTCCTGAGTTTGAGGAGGCATCGGCGACATCGGCTGTTCCATCACTTCAGTCATCATTCACCTCTCTCAAAGGGTTTGAGTGGAATCGAGTTCTACGCCCGCAGGCGACTGGAATGTGAATGCTCGTGATTCATCTCCGTTTCCAAGCCTTGTTGACTGTGCGCGCCGCAGTGGACCGATTCGGCATGAGCAGAGGGAATGATTCCCGATCCACAGCGGATCGCATAAGCCTTGGTGAGTTCAGCCCCGAACAGAAAAATCTGAGCCGTGTAGTAATTCCACAGCATCAGGACGGCGAACGAAGCCGCCGCTCCGTAGACGGATGTCATCGCAGCCTGGCCCAGATACAAACCGATGAGCGATTTTCCCAACGTGAACAGCACCGAGGTGACAGCCGAACCAAACCACACGTCTTTCCAGGCAATCTCAGCGTCCGGGAGCAGGCGATAAATCATCGCGAACAGACCGGTAATCACACCAAACGACACAATCCACTGAATGAGGTCCGTAATCGCGCCGCTGAATGAGCCGCCCAGCAAACCGTTCATCGCGGACATTGCCGTGCTGATCACGAGTGACACGAGCAACAGAAAGGCGACTCCCAACACCGCCGAGAACGAGAGCAGTCGGGTTCTCACGATGCCCCACCACCCGCCTCCGGGTTTCGGTTGCACCTCCCAAATCGTGTTCAAAGCATCCTGCAACTCGCCGAACAAACCGACGGCACCCAACAGCAAAACGACCGCCCCGACCAGGCTGGCAAGAATCCCGGAGCCTTGTTTCCCCGCCGCTGCGACCATCGCCTGAAGCGCGTCACCGCCTTCGTTGCCGACGAGGGAACGCATTTCGCCGAGTAGCCTGCCTTCCGCTGCCTCGCGCCCGAAAACAAGTCCCGCGATCGCCACCACAACCAGCAACAAGGGAGCCAGCGAGAATGTGATGTAAAACGCCAAAGCCGCTCCCAAGCGTGGGACTCTGTCTGCCAAGGATTCCGTGCCGGCTTCTTGGACAATCGCCCACAAGTCTCGCGCAGTCATGGTTAGATCCCCGTCCCTCATCACCGTGCGGAAAGTCCGACCTGCCATTGAGCCGGACTTCCGCGGGTGATCTCTTCAAGAAGCCAACTCTGGCTCTTTCGCATCGGCGTTGATGCCGCTCTCGGCCAGATCCGTCAATCGTTTGTCGGTATCGCCTTCTTCGTCCAGAGTTTGTTGAAGCAGGGCCGCCTCGGCCGTGTAGCCGAGAGTCTTGGCAAACGTTCTCACGCAGCCGTAACCGGCCATCTCGTAATGTTCCACTCTCTGAGCGGCCGCAATCAGCGCCGCATCTTTGACAGCGGGATCACCCTTGAGGGCGATCACTTCCGCCCCCTCTTTGATCAACCCTTCCATGGCAACACACTTCTTGCCTTTGGGACTCGCGTCGATCGCCTTGCAGACCGTTTCCAGTCGTTCCACATGCGTCTGGGTTTCGGCCAGATGATCCTCGAAGGCTGTCCGCAGTTCCTCGGAAGAGGCCGCCTTGGCCATCTTGGGGAGTGCCTTCAGCAGTTGATGCTCGGCGCTGTAGAGGTCTTTCAATTCACTCACCAACAGATCGTGCAGCGTGTTCAGTTCCATGATCGTCTCGTCTTTCTGAGAGGGTACAAAAACAACCAGTCCGGTTGGAGACAGCGCACTCGCTGGCACACCAACAACCAACGTCGCTTCGTCCGTCTAACCAGGAACGAGCCGTAGTAACTTCACGGACGCCCACTTGTTTTCGCTGTCGTGAGAGTTCAGCCGTGGCCCACTCCGGGTTTTTGCCCCGTTGCGTTCAGTAGCGGACTCGGGATTCGATGACTTCTGCAATCAAAGCAAACTCCAAGCCAGTTGCGTCTGCTGAGACGGGCCATCGAGATCGAACATCAACGTCACACTTGAACTCCGTCAGTGTGACCTCACCGCAGCCACCTCGCTGGTGCGGCGAGCGGAATGGAATCGGTAGCGGGCGGAGCCATCTTGACTGTCGAGGCGGTAAATCGCCGAACGATTCGCTGCGACTCCTGCGCCAGCCATGCCGAACATGCGGGCGGAGCGATTGTTGATCGGGATGGCCACGCACTCCGGCAATTCATCCACCGCCGCATCAAACGGCTGACTGAATCCGTCAAACGGACCCCCAATGAACTCCAGAAGACCAGGGATAGATTGCCTCATAATGCTTCCTTGAGTATCGAGTGGAAGGACTGATCACTCGATCATCCAATGGCACTCGGCATGCCAAGCACCGACTCGTTCAAGATTGTTGACAGTCGTTCCGGTTGAGGCCGCTTCTGAAGGACGATGAATAGTTTTCTTAACGGCGGACCGATCGCTCCAACTATCTTCTAACCGGCATTAAGTTCAGCCAATCCCCACTAACGGTGGCCAAGTCTACTACCAATTGGCCTTTGACTCGACGGCCATCGACTGTGGCACTTGGCACGCGACGCGATTGACTGCGCACGGCAGCGAGTTCGACTGGAAAACAGAACAGGCCGGATACCAATCGGTATCCGGCCTGTCGATCAAAGCGATCCAGTCTCCAGTCGCTTACTTTCCGGAACGCGGTGCTGCTGACAGCACGGCGATCGATTCTTCCGGTGCGATGTCCAGGGCTACAGGGTTGCTAGCGGCCCCATCGCCTCGGATCACCAAGACTTGAGCTTCCGCGAGCTGCTTGAGTTCCAAATCCGGGACGATGATTTGAACTCCCAGATCGTACCAGCCGCGAACCGTTGCGGAGTACTGGTCCTCACCAATGGTAACGATGACCTTGCCCGGCTCGGGACCAAACCCTTCACCTGCGATGGAGATCGTTGATCCCGGAGCCGCTGCGGTGACATCTGTCGAGAAAGCGGCGGGGTCCACCGGGAACACGTCGCCTCGCTTCAGAACGGCCCCATTATTCTCTTCATCACTTTCCTTGGTGGAGTTCCGACTATCGACCACGACATGCAGGAACTTGAACGGAACACGATCCTGATTCTCATCGACGGCCAGGTGATTCGCAGTTGCGGGCAGTCGAATATCGACCGCCATCGTGTCGTCTCCTGCGATCTCTGGAATTGTCACGCCAGCCTGGACGATTTGGTCAGACAATTCCGGGGCCAAGGAAGCGAAGACCGTCACATCGAATTTTCGATTCAGGGTCTCCGGAGAATTGTTTCTCAACCAGACCCGGTAACGCGGACCAAGGTCTTCTTCCACGTGTCCTGGATCAACAAATCGAACAGCCAAGAGTTGTAAATCTTGTCCGGACGCCACACTGACCGGCGGTACATCCACCCATGTGCCCGATGCGACCACGGGAAGCTCCTGCCAGACCGGGTACTGGTACGTCGTGATCAGGGGTGCCGTCTCGTAGTAATACGGGCGGACCGCAAACGGTCGCGGATCGTAGATCGGCAGCACATTGTTCCAGAACGACCACTGGACCCAAGGACTCCACTGCGGCATCCACGTATAGGCGGGATACCACTGTGGTCCCGGATACCACGAACTAAACGCGTTCCGCGAGTAGTCGGAGTAAACCGGGCCTGTGTGCCGGGCCTGCCATCCACCATTGCTGGCGAGGGTGGTATTGAAATTCATTTGTCGCGCGACATCCCCTTGGGCGAACAAACTGAATTGGCGATCCAAGTCGTATTGCTGTCCCATGCGGGAACTGATCAGAGGACCGAAGTCATTGCTTCCCAATCGTGTCTGGAACCGCCCCGAAACGCGGTTGAAGTCCACTGCGGCCGTCTGACCATCCCTGCGGCCGTCGCCGAGTTGGGAGAATGCTTGCTCAAGCTGTTCGTTCGATCGAACGTTCTGGAGGCTCGTGATCGCCGTCCTGACGGTCGGATCGCTTCCAAGTGTTTTCGGATCGACCCGGAGTTGTTTCACGGGACGATCCCGATTGTCTGTCGCATTTCGATCAGCGGCCTTGGTAAATCCTGAAGGAATATCATTGCGATCAGCGTCCCGAGTCCGATCAGCATTGGAGCGGCCGGATTTGGCTGTGGGGTTCACAGGGTTCTGATCACGGTTACGTAGCGTGTCGGCTTTCTCGCCTGAATTATCGCGCGGCTTTGCCGTTCCATCATTGGTGCGAGGGGTACGAACTTGTGCCCGGTCCGGTCGCGGTGCAGGTTCGACATTTGACTTGCCCGGGGTTTTATCGTCGCCAGGTAGTGTCGGCTTTCGAGTTTCGATTGACTTACCCGGAGTCTCCGTAGGTCGCTGCCCTAGAGGAGTGCCAGCTCGCGGCGACTTCGGAGGAGTAAGGTCGGGAGAATCGGCGCGTGGTGATTTCGGTGGGTTCGCACCGTCGGTGGAACCGGCCCGCGGTGACTTCGGCGGCGTCGATGGCGTCACGTCAGGAGAAACGGCGCGTGGTGATTTCGGTGGGTTTACACCGTCAGTGGAACCGGCCCGCAGGGGCTTCGGTGGCGTCGATGGCGTCACGTCAGGAGAACCGGCGCGTGGTGATTTCGGTGGGTTTACACCGTCGGTGGAACCGGCCCGCGGGGACTTCGGTGGCGTCACGTCAGGAGAACCGGCTGCGGGTGACCTAGGCGGGTTCACATTGGGGGAACCGGCTGCGGGTGATCTGGGCGGAGTTGCATCAGGTGCGCCAACTCCAGGCGATTTGGGCACATCCTTCTTAGGCAACTCGTCTTGGCCAACGGCCGAAAACGCGGCCGCTCCAAC
>JAYVDI010000313.1:0-5266 GCA_043749505.1 Schlesneria sp.
ACACGGCTACGCTCGACAATCGCCAAACACAGACCAAAAAGATTTCCCACATACTTTCTGAACCGACTATTGACCTTTTTCAAGACCGTCGCTGACCCCGGTTTGTGATGCTCATGCTTTGGAACGGACGATTCTCGTGGCCGAACGTCCCTCTCAGGCCGAGTCGATGTCCATCAGAAGTCTCCCAACGTCTGCCGGTCGCTCACATGGGCGAGCCGCTGGTAGGTGCCCCATTTGGAGGTGTCGTTGGGATAAGTCGCGTCGATTCGCGAATGAATGTTTTCGGTGATGAACCGGACCGACCCGTCACACAGCAGGAAGTTGGCACCTCCCGAATGCATGCTGCTGGCTCCTAAGAAGACGTTGGGTGGATTGGGAGAGGGGGGAGTTACACAGGCCGACACGCACGACAACTCAGAATTCATATTGACGGCCATCGTGGCAACCAGCGCAAAGGGGCCTGCATCGGGAATGCATTGCGAACTGTGGAAGAGGTTCGTTCCCGCCCAAAGTGCTCCACCATGGATGCAACCTCCGACGGGCGTCAAATAGGCGCGTTCCATCGCCAAAAACGTGTTGCTCGTCCCATCGATGATGTCGGCGATTCCCACCTTGGAATCCCGCTCGAAGATGCCATTTCCCGAGGCTCCGATCGAAGGCAAAAAGAGGAATCCGGACACCCCCCGCGATCCGACATAACTTGTCCGCGCGACTTTTATTTGACCTAAAACCATTACTGCATCGGCTCCCCCATTTGAATCGAAAGCATTCCCTGGAAAAAAGCGCCTTTCGTTCAATGTCGGTCCGGAATCTGACGGACACAAGAAGATGGGCCGGGTTCTTTGCAACTCCGTCATTTTTCTCGGGTCACTCATCGAACTAATGAGCGGTTCGGCCCCGGGTCTGAGTACCAAGCTGACGGCGCTCTGTTCAAGTTGAGGTAGGATCATGGTGTGCCAACTCCAAGTGGAGTGGTCCGCACAATTCGGCGCACAATAGTTCGCGTGGTTTGTCGTCCAGCCGGGGGGAAACACCTTGAACGTGTCGTGGTAGTTGTGCAGCGCCAGCCCGATTTGCTTCAGATTGTTCTGGCACTGAGTCCGCCGCGCCGCTTCACGGGCTTGTTGAACTGCGGGCATGAGCAGAGAGATGAGCACAGCGATGATCGCGATCACAACGAGTAGCTCTACCAGCGTGAAGCCGCGACGGGAGCGAGAGGCGGGGCGGGGAATTGTCATGGGAGTCGTCTCACTTTCTCTGGCTGAGGTTGGGATCACATCGAAGCGGGAGATGGCCTCGGTGTGATGTTGGGATTCTGAGTGACTTGGCTGTTGGAAGGCAAGTGGGTCGATTTTTCTGATCCAATACTCTTGGGAACGGGGCCGTAATAACTTCCCGAAGTGAAGCAGGCTGATCGGGAAGTTATTGCGACCTCGTTTCTTATCGTCGCGAGCCGAGCGGCACGGGCTGGCCGGTGACGGATGAAGCCGCTTCGCGAACGGACAGGACTTCATCGTAGAGACATTCCAATAAGTGGGGCGTGGCTTCATCGGCCACAGGGTCGAGTTGCTTCAGAACGGCAATGGCCGTCAAGCGGCGGTTCACATCGAGAGACCTCAGTTCACCGATCAGCGTCGGCACGAACTCAGACAGGCACGTCGCCATCTGTTGGAAAGCCGCCAGCGCGACTTCTCTCGTTGCTTCCTGTTTGTCGAAGCAGCGCGCATACAACGTGTCAGCAAGGTGTCGAGCTGGCTCACCGATTTTGGCGGTCGCTTCGATGGCCGCTCGCCTGACGCTCGTGTGTTCATCGTTGAGCATCACACTCAGTCGCGGGACCGCGTTCTTGGCGGCAGGCCCGAACGGGCCGAGGCCCTTCACGGCGATCTCGCGAATCGTCCACTCTTTGTCTTGAGTCATCGCGATCAACACTGGCAGCGTACGCGGATCGGCGGGAGCGACCGCCGTGAGTGCCCAGACGGCCGCTTGTCTCACACCGACGGTGCCGTCGTGAGATTGCTGGATCAACGCGGGGAGAGCGGGCTGGGCACTCGGCCCCAGCTCGCCACACGCGCGAGCCGCCGCTTCGCGAACTCCGGTGTCGAGGTCGAACAAGAACTGAATCAACTGCGACGGGAACTCGTGTTCACCGGTCTTCCCATTCAAACGCCCCGCTGTCTCCGAACGACCGGTGGTTTGCGAACGACTCGCAGTGGCGAGCAACCCGATCGTAGTCACGGCCGCAACGCGCACCGAGCGCTCATCATGCTTGATCAGCGAGACAACGACTGGCAAGCTCGACCGCGCCGCCGCACCGATTCGTCCGAGTGCTTTCACCGCCGCCGCGACCGGTTCGACTTCGTTGTCCTGCGCCACGCGGACCAATCCGGCGACGGCCGACGCGGCGAGTGGCCCGATCAGTGCGAGCGCGTCGGCCGCTGTCGCCCGCACAGCCGACGACGGATCGCGTAGTAATTGCTCCAGCGTTGGCACCACGGACGATGACACCGATCCGAAGCGGCCGAGAGCCGCCGCCATCGCCGCGCGCGTGCTGCTGGAATCGGTCATCACTCCACGGACAAGCTCAGGAACACTGCTCGGTCCCAGCTTCACGAGTGATTCCAGACTCGCCTCACGCACCGAAGCGTCATCGTCTTGGAGTGACCTCACCAGGGACCGCAAGTTGCCGGGTGACGCGCGCAGGCCAAGCCGCGTGGCCGCACGTTTCCGCACGGCCGCCGGGAGCAGCGTGATTCGTAGCAGTGAACGAGAGATCACCATGAAGCCTCGCGGTCGAACCGCCGCCGCATCTCAATCGGTGGCCAAAACAGCCGTTTTCCAAGCATCGAACCGATGAACACCGGTTTGAACGATTCGGGCTGAAATTTATTTTCAGGTCCGAAACTCGGGAGGTGTTGTCGGGCTGACCCCACGGTCGGCGGAGCGACCGGACTACGGTACTCATTTCGGCCCGTCGATTGGAGACGTGCCCGCTTCGGCCGGTGAGCCAGCAGTGTCCGGCGAGCTGCCTGACTGAGGAGTGGTGACCACGCCAGTCGGTGCCGTGTGAGCTTTGACCCCTTCGAGCAGTTGTTTCGCTTGACTCATATGCGAATCATAGAGCCGCTCGAAGTCAGACGGATCGACGGGACGCTTGAAGAGTTCCACAAGTCCGAATCGTCCCGCCCACATCAACTGTTGCTCGACCGGTCGCGCGGCACTTGCCCGCTTTTTCAGACCGTCGAGCAAAGTTTGTACGCGCTGTTGATCGTGCGACGTGGCCTGCTTCCAGTCGGTCGGCCCCGTTCGTTTTGTTCGCAACTCAGCAAGCTTCGTGTGGTACTGAGTGAACTCACGGTAGATCGTACTCGCAGCGGGAGGCTGTCTCAGCCAGACGACGAATGCGATGAGAGCCACCAGCGCCGCCACGATCCCTCGCAGTCGACACTCTCCCCCCACGAACACGGCCGCGTGTTGCCATGCTCGACCGGCGTTCGTCTTCGCGTCGATGGAGGGCGGCACGATATCGGCAGAGCTGGACTGCTTTCGTGATGCGGCGCGAGTCGCTCCGGTCGTCGAGACACTCGCATCGGAACGACGCTGCGCTCCCGAGTGCGCTGGCGAACCGAGGCCCTGAGCGCCGCTTTCGTGGACGGAATTGTCTCGTGAGCGATTGGGGATCTTCAGCAGCGAGCGACGTATGTTCATCGCTTTTGCCACGGGTTGCCATTCGCCGTCCACGCCGACCTGAACGAACTCATCCGAAAGCAACAGGCCATTCGCGATGCGTTCACGCAGATCAGTGCGTGACACCGGCCCGACCGGTCGGCCTCCTTCCCACAGGAAGAACTCACACTCCTCGTCGATCGTGCCGCCCTGATCTGTCGCGCTTCCAAGTTCATTCGAGTTGCTGAAACCATTCGGACCACTCGACGCTTTGTCGCGGGATGGCTCGACGGTGGGCGATGCCGTTCGTCGTGAGACCGTCCCGCCGTTCGATCCCCGTTGGCGTTCGACTTCGTGAAGTCGCCGCTCCGATTCGGTTCGTTGTGTCGGGCTGACAGGTCGCAATGGACGGTCGAACTCTGTGGGAGTCGGCACAACCGGCGGCTCATTCCACACCGTTCGTGGCACACCAGCCACGGGTTCGAGTAACCGTTCGGATGGTGATTCCTTCGAGACCTCGGCCCACCCTTCCACGTCGTGAGGGCTGCGCCACAGACCGCGCTCCCCCTGCCGAACGAGGTGCATGTCGGCAATTTCGCCCCGCTGTCGCATCCGTTGCAGAGCCTCAAACGCGAACGGGCCGCGCGTCACGCCGCTGGCCATCAACCACCAATCGGCCGCAACAGACTCTTTCAGACTTGAGTCCGATGTCTGATTCGATTCGTCACGCGATAAGTCGTTCGTCTCTTGGGAGGTCACCGCCTCCGCGAACGTGATCTCCGCCGACTCTTCGTCATCGAGGTCGCGTTGAGATGCGAGGCGTCTGATCGGCTGCTCACCACGAACAAGGCCCACACCGTAGCGGTCGCTCGCCACTCCCTCCGCTAGCAACGCTGCCCGCAGCTCGCTCCGCAGCGCCTCATCACCGGCCGCCAATTGCAAAAGCTGCGAGTTGAGCAACAAGCCGCGCTCGTCCAGCCAACTCGCCGCTGCGTCATAGGCTTCATCAAACGTGGTCATGGCGGTCCACTTCGTAACGGACTTCCCAATCGCATGAGCGACTGGAACGACTCCCCAAACAGCCGGAACTCAGAGAAACTATTTCAATACCCGAACATCAACCCGTAGCGTAAGCAAGGCCATCGAGAATTCACAAGATGGGAACGCAGTTCCAATTGCTCTCGCAACCTGCTCGTGTCGATGCCACACAAATGGATATCGAGACTGACCCATTCGACACCAACACCGCAGCGGGGATTCGTCGGATTGAGGTATCCTGACTGATGGGGAGACTAGGCTCTGTCCCCTAAAACGAATTAGCCGCGCGGCGCTAGCCCCAGTTCTCAACAAAACAACCGGGGCTAGCGCCCTGCGGCTGATTTGCGGGACGGTGCCTAGAATAATTCGGCTCACCCGAATTTTTAGAACCTGTCCAAAAACAAAGTCGTCTTTCGCGGAGCGAAAGACGACAAGCGGCGGAGCGATTCATCGACAGGTCTTTAAGGGCTGTGCGTCTATTACGTCCGCGTTTGGCCGTAGGGTGCGTGGAGTCTTCGGAACGCACCGTGATCGGAAACGGCAGCCCTTCGGTGCGTTCCGA
>JAYVDI010000314.1:0-16869 GCA_043749505.1 Schlesneria sp.
CGCGAAAGTCTTCCGCGATTATCGGGACGCACAATTGGAGTGCGCCGCCCTTCAGCGGCAGCAGTACGGTGGTAAACCTCAACGGACCTTCAAGTTGGAAATGGTCGTATCCCTGGTCGCCGACGACGTGGACGACATCACCCAGGAACAACTCGCCAAGTTCATTTCGCGGGCCGTAAGAATAGAAATCGAATCGTCTCAATTTAGCGATGGTCCGGTGAACGGGAGCTTTGTTCAGATGCGGCTAAAGATCGCTTCGCTCGAAGAAACGGAACCGTACCGAAGGCGATTCTGAATGGTAAGACTCGCACGTTTGCGCAAGTCTGTGATCGCCTCTGTCTCGACTTGCCCCCACTGGTGGGTGAGGATGACGGCGATTGAAGTGAAAGACGGGACTTTTGACGAAAGCGAACCCGAACCGTGCTTCACGCATCCGTCACCGGCGTCGTAGTGATCCGCGAACAGCAGGGATGTCACTGAGCTATTAAAATCGCGTCATGTCCGCCGCGTTTCTCAAGGGTCGCCGCGTATTTCTGCCAGCCGATGTTCCCAAGAGTTTCCAGTCTCCAGCTAATAGCCGCGACGTATGGTTGGCGTCTTTTTTGAAACAAGAACGTTAATAGCCGTATGACAGTGTCAGCGGGGGCGACCCTGTGTCAGCCACTTTTAATACCCGGCGATTGTTTGACCTTCACTCGCAGACATTTCTTCAGCCTCGAACTATTAACAACGACCTATGAATTCCGTTTTTTCGCAAACAAGAAAAGAGGAACACCGAGGAGTGAATGTAACTCACCTCAGATGGAACCAAACGCCAGGGTTCCTTCAAAAAGGATCTTTAGTATTATGTTTTGGTACTCGCTCCATGAAGAATGGTGATCTGGCTGGCCCATGAGTTTCATTCCTAGCTTATGCCCAGTAAGTCTTTAATAATGTCACGCCACGCCATCGATCTATTACTACAAGCACTTGACCCGGCTGAGGCTGCTAACAGCAAGGCTCGACGCTGGATGGAACAATCGCAGGGGATACAGGTTAGCCGTGTACGCCTGGGTAAGAGTTCGGGATGGGACAGGGCCAAGGAGCCGTGTTGATCGTCCGTCAGTGCATTATTAGCCGGGAGCCATTGACCACCCACGGTCTTGGCAAAACCTCCAGATCGCCCTCGTCATCCCGAGCCAGGAGGTAGGTCGGCTCAGCATTGGGCGGTGCAGCTAACACCTCCTCGCCAACAATCTCAAATTCTTCCGCGAAGGGCCAGTCGCCTTCCTTGAAGTCGCCACCGTCGATCACCTCGGTGATTCGCTGAGGACTTCATTCTCGTCAGCATAGTCAGGGACTTCCACCACGTCCTCCCAGAAGAGGCCGTTGGTTATGACATCGGATACTCTGACCGTCTTGCGAACCCAATTTAGTTTGTGGCGTGATCAAGGCAGGTGCGTGGTCATCGACGCTTGGCTACCGATGAGCGGATTCGGGTTGAAGTCCTCTGATTTGGACGAAGCCGTGCCACCTCGGAAGCAATTTCTTCCATGTCCAAAGGCTCGTAAAGAGACTCATTTATCAAAAGCGGGGAGATAGTGTAGTTACTACTAATCCCCGTCTTCCTTCCGTCCTCGTCTCCTGCTTGTTTGCATTCCTTCTCCATCGGTGCTGCTTCGGTCGTCACGAACTGAACCTTCTCAGTGACGGCATAAAGATTGCCAATGCTCCACTTGGCACAATGGCTGTAGTTCTTGGTCTTTGTGATGAGTCCATTCGTCTTCAAGATCGTGAAAACATTCTGTTTCTTTCGATTTGACGACAGATTTACGCCCATCGAAGAGGCGAGTTTCTGCAAGAAGGCGTATCCAAGCTCCTGCTCTTTGGCGACGTGGTTCAAGATTCTCCGAAGGAGCATCAGCGCGGTCTGATGATCGGACTTCGTCGTCGTCATCATCTGGCATGCCGCGTTTGTGATCGATTCGTTCTCCGCGACAGGAAGGTCAAGTCCTCCAGAGACACGCCCCGTGCTTCTTCTCGCCGTCAAGGCGAAAAGAAGGGAATCGAACGAGCCGTCGAAGCCCAGATCATCGAGCCGCTTGCGAGCCGCGTCGAGCGCCGCCATCTTGGGTGCTTTGTTTCCAGCGAGGCGATCTTGACAGATATGGTCAAGCGTCCGCGTCAGTTCTTCGGGTGCGTTCTGAGCGCGATCACTGAAAGTCCATCCACAGGACCGGATGAACTCGATGACATCGCGCAGGAATTGCCGCGCCGTCTCTGTCTCCCCGTCACGAAACAGGCGCAGTTGTGGGGTCAAGAAGGCCACCGCCGCCATAGCCGGCGGCTCGACGCCATCCAGATACGTGTCGGAGAGCAGTTCCAACCACCGGCCCTGAAGGTTGTTGAAGCGGCCCTTGGCCATCTTCGGTTTTGACGCCGGGCCTTTCGACCGCTGCTTCGGCATCACGTCTACTTTGGGAGCGGACGCCTTCGCGTCAGGGATCGCCACGATTGTCTTGTTCCCTGTCGAACCGCTGCTCGCCAGGAAGGACTGTGCCAGGACGGATCGGACAACGTCCGCGTCGATGGCTGTCGGCTTCCGATGCCAACGCCAGACGGCGATTAGGTCGTAGCACCACGTTTTGCCCGCCTTGGTACGGCAATTGATCTTCGGTAGCAGGCCGGGACCGAGCAGATTTACCTTGTCGGGTCGCAGCGGGCAGATGATCTGCCATTTGCTCTTCGTGGGGTAGATCTCCCGCAACCACGGGCAGGCCGAGTAGACCCGCTCGGCAAAATCTGCCACCCTACTCAGTCCCCATTTGGGAACTGGGGACCACAACTGATACGAGCCATTGTTCGGATTCACCTGAGCGAGGTAGGGCATCCGCTCGGAAACGAGAAGTTCGTGGAGGGCCGTGTAGCGAGCGAGCCACTCGGGAAGCGATAGTTGCTCGTCACCGTGGTTGTCTGCGTCCAGGCCAACCCACCGGGTATAGGCGCAGAGATCCGAGTGGCGAACTCCTTGTGGCATGTAGATGTCGCGGGGCTTCCATTTGAAGTGATTCTGCCACAGGTTGAACTCCGTGTACCGCCAGTCATCGGCGTGGATGCTGTCCCCAACCGTCCAGAGAGCTTTCTTGCCACGTCCCCTGTGGAAATACTCATTGATCCAGCTTCGCAGGGTGCCGTCCATGAACATCGATTGAAGGTAAAATGCAGCTTCACCCATAGTGGGCTTCCTCACGTCGAACGACTGGAGCGTCCGGTGGAGGTTCGCTCGAACGACTTGTCCGGCTTGACTGGCGGCATGCAGCGACTGCGTCTCCTCCTCCGTCAATCGACGGCCTGAACGCAGTGCGAGCCGCAACTCGAAGATCGCCTCGGGCGATAAGCGAGATCCTGAGCGGCAGTAGTGGGTGGGCCACTCGGTGAGGAAATGCAGTTGCGCATCTTTCTCGCCGAGGATGCGGGAGTTCAGAAGTGCCGCGTCTCGCTTCGTGTAGAAATTGACGGGCTTTTGATAGAACACTGACGACCTCGGCGCAATCGTCTCTTGAACGGCGGCGAGAAGTGGCATAGCTCATTCCCTTACGTTTGAGTTTTGGCCACGCCTCGACCGCGAATCGAGGCGTGGCTGTTTGTTTCACTGCACTACCGGCAGTAACGATCTTGTTTCGGATCAACAAACCCGAAGAACGCCTTAATCGCGCCGACCTCTCCGGGCGTCAGGTACATTTTTCGTTGATGCGGAAGCCGTTTCACCGTCACATACCCGGATCGAATGATGTGGCGCACCTGCCAGTAGGTCAGACCCAGTTCTTTTGCGAGTGAACGAATAGTGGTCACAGCCATGTTGTTCTCCTTTCAGTAGCCGACACTCAATCGTAGTGCCGGCAGCAACCAGCAACAAATGCCCCAGAAAGCCGTTTGTGCCTCGGGTATGTACGCAACGTGTGCGGCAATCTGATCACCTTTTCACTCAACCTCATCGTTTGCCTGGAACTCTTATAGGCAACCGGGCGGCGATTGTAAACTGAGCGGCGAAGTTTGCGAACATTTTGGTGTATATGTCTTAAATTAACGCAAAAGACGTTCGCTAGGTTACGAATAAGAACAAATTTGTGCGGCGCATGACATGAAATCAAAAGGCATATGACGTGACTGCGAATGACGGTCCGGTCTTCGTGATGTCGTGACGTGTATGTGACGTTGTTTTAGATCGAAGGGGCATTTAGCAACCTTGACTCTACATGACTTGACGACAGAAGAGTCGCCCAGAGTTTTTTTGGAAAGTGAGTTCGAGTCACTTTACATACTCCAGAATTGTTACCTATACTGATGGAAGTGAATGACTTTCGGAACTTGAACAAGGCACTTTTACTATCAGGGAGATGACATGAGCGACCGAGTAGTAGCATCCGTCCACGTCCCGATCTACTTCCACTTCCTGGCTGGGCGTGTCGGCCCGACGAGTCAGCAAGCTCGTTACCTTCGTTCTACCGAAGTGTACGCTGGACCGTTCGATGGGCTGAAAACCCACATGCCGGACATGGTGGACTGGTCGCGTTCGCATGTGGATCTGTCGCCGCTCGTTCCCTGGCTGGGCAGCCCGGATGAGTCCATCCCACGGAAGCTGCTGAAGAGGCTATGCGCCAAGTGGCCTGAGCTAACCGCGCAGCTTGAGATCATCGAGCTTGAGGTGGAGATCATCGGCGGACCCTACCAGTGGGGAGACTTGATTCCGGTTCGTGCTGTTTGATCGAAACGCCGAAGAGGAATTGAGAAAAGACCGCGCCCATTCTTGTTTCCAGAGAAATCGCCCGATCATGGTGTTCGACATGCTCATTGGCCTCAATCGATTCATGACGACTGAAGACGTAGAGCGCGAATATCGTGTTCCTGCCTCCCTCGCCGCCGAGATCTTGCCATCCTTGCCGGCGGTCCCGACGAAAGAGGACGGATCGCGCTTTCACCTTGAAAGCGAAGTGGATGACTTCTTCGCTGAGTACGTTCGCAAGAAGCGGCAGGCCGAAGCGCAAGTGGCTCCACCAGCACATGGAAGGGCAGGACGAAAAGTCGAGACTCTGGAAATTGCGCTATTCGCAGACAAGCTGCGGCGGGAGAAGATGCATTGGAAGGAGGTA
Source organism: Schlesneria sp. (assembly GCA_043749505.1). Taxonomy (GTDB): domain Bacteria; phylum Planctomycetota; class Planctomycetia; order Planctomycetales; family Planctomycetaceae; genus Schlesneria. The sequence goes on from JAYVDI010000314.1 coordinate 5,130, forward strand.
TTCATCGAGTGCAGAAAGCGCTGGCCAGACAGCGACCATGTAAAGAACGCCGAGCAGCTTCGTGCCACGCACAGACGCCATATCGGAAAGCTTCACGAAAAAGCGAATTGATTCGGTGTCCGGTTTGCGTTCTGCCGGTCGCGTATGGTTGAATGCCAACACGAATGCAGCCTGTTGTCCATTTCTTTGGAGTCGCACTCATGATCAGAGTTGAAGTGGCAGAGGACGTTGCTGCCGAGTTGATCGATATGGAAACCACCGTGACCGACCTGATGCGGAGAACGGCTGAGAAATCGAAGAGGGGCTTGCAGAAGCTGCTCTTGACGCCGGGCGAGAACGCGACTTGGAGATGGCCACGTCACTGTGCCAGGAGGAAGAAGCCGCCGCCCGGTCCCTTGATGCCGGACTTCAACGTGATCTGGACCTGATCCGCTCCCAGCGTCGTGACGAGACTCATCGGGCAGTCGGGCAGAACAATAATCACCAACCGAATGGCGGCAATCGCACAGTTTGATGAGAGTGTCACCCGAGCAAGAAAGGTGCAGCATGAGCAATACTAAACTTGGCGTGTGGTATTTCGATTTCGGTAACGGCCCAGAGCAGGCTTGGAACGTCATCGGGTACGATGACGGCGACGTGTGCCACGACCGCCCGTGGACTGTCCGCCGCGAATGGCTCGACGCTATTTATCAACTCACAACGCCGGACAATGCCGACTATACGATCAGGCTGCCGGACTTTAATGTATGCCTGTTCAAGTTGAAGGATGAATATCGTCTTTCCATCGAAGGATTCGGACTACCGCACATGTCATGGTGCGTTACCGAGGCCGCTCTCGCCGAACTCCATGCCATGTTAGCGCCGCCGCATCTCGACGCCCTGCGTGCCGAGGCCGAGGCCGAAGATCGGCAAGCCGAGGTGGACATGGCAGCCGAGGAGATCGAATCCAGGCGAATCGAAGATGAGCAGGCAGAGGAGATGACTGACGAAGAGGCCCGCCCATGATCGTGACATGATCCGCGATCAGAAGGGCGAAGCGAAGGCCCAAAGGCTGTGAACAGCAGGCGGGAGTAGTCAGGAGAGAAACTCGGCGAGATGAACACGGAAGAACTTTACGGGCAAGACCAATGGAAAAACGTTCGCGCGGCCAAAATCGAGGAAATGATCGAAGGTCGCCATAATCAGTGAGTGCCGTTCGCCCAGATCTGTCCCTTCTTCAAAAACGACCAACCTAAAGGAGAAGAACATGCCGTTTGTATCGTCCCGAGGTGATTTGACCGAGCGCTACCAAAAGCAAGCTGACGGATCACCGTTGCCATTCACTGCGAAAGACTGTGAGCGGGGAAACGACGATGAAGCCAGCGTCATGACGTTTGGTGAACTCAAGGCGTTGGTCGAGGAGCGGTTTCAGGGTTTCTTCTATCGGTGCCGCGATGACCAAGACGTGGATCTCGCCGTTGTGGCGACCGAACTGTTGCAGTATTTGAACGGTCCTGCGCCAGAAATCGAGATTCTTCCCCAAGGGGACGGCAGGCCGTCCCTGTTTCGAGTGACAATCGATCCGCAGTAAAGGTGAGCGTCAGGGTTGACGAGCGATCAGAAACCGCCTTCGTTTGCTGGCGCAAAGCGCAGATCGAGGAACTGATCGATACCAGTCTTGTGGCTCTGACTGCCCGATGGATACACCCGGTCGCCAACGGATCTGATGATGTGGGTATAATCCGCCACTAAGGAGATTTCGGAATGAACGAGAAGAAGTGTCTGGACGCCTATCGAAGGATGAACGCATATCTCGCAAAGCACCAGCCAAAAACAACGGTGCTGTTTTCTTACATGGCGGCGAGAGCAATTTACGAAGGAAAGGAGCATACCTTGACACTTGGATGGTATGAATCACAGTTCTGGATCGGCGTTAGGACGTTTTTCAACGTCCTTCTCGATGACGATGGAAACTTGATGACGGACACCGAGAACACGGCCTTCTGGAAACAGTATCAGGGTTTTGTGAAAGACTGCGAGTCATGACCGACCGACGATGGGACATCCCAGGTAGAGGGGAACAACTAAATGCCTACCAAAGTATATTCAGCGCCGCCCACAGTCGAACGTCTGATTCCAACAACGGCAAACAAGTTGTAAACGAGCCACGAACCTGAGAATATATTGCACAGGTTACTTTACAGCCGGCCAAAGTTTGCCTAACGTGATCATAGGAGACAAAGATCACCAGCCGCGTGGCCCGGTGATTACGACGATGAAGTTCTTGTTTCGGAAAGTCACTTAGTACCAATTACTGTTCAACACCGCCATGATCAGCCTTATGGCTGGAGGAGCCGTCGTGCGCAAATTGCCAGATTAACATTTGCATTTCGTGTGTGAATTCACGGCGTCGTGAATTCAAGATATTCACATTACCCAACCTTATTCAGGAGATCGTTATGATCATGAAGATTCTCGAACTCAAGCGACTGCTCGCCGACTTGATGGGCAACTTGCCCAGGAATACAGGCAGTATTTCGGGGCTGGCAGCATCGTGGTATCCGCCAGAGGAAGTTCCCGTCCGTCGCGTGGCGTGTGACGGCGTCGTCCTCGAACTGGATTGCGACCTCTCGGAGGAGGAAGAGATTATCGCCGAGACGGCACCAGTTGATTGGAGCCGACGTGACGACGGCAATTCCGTTGTCTTCATCTGGCTTGAGGAGCCTGACGAGCAAATTCGTCAGGTCTATCACGATCACAGAAGAAACCCGCAGAAGCGATTCTGAGGCGGTTCGTGAGGGCGGGAGTGTTGGAAAAGTCGCCCAAATAGTATACCTCAACCAATTTACGTTGAGAACCCACACAAGGAGCCGACATGCTGACCCATGAAGAGCGATGTGAAAGACGAAGAGCAATGACGCTGGCCGTGAGAAATGGGCAACGTCCCCAGGAGGTGGCTGCGGAGTTTGGCGTCTCGACGGCGACTGTTTATCTGGCAATCAAGGAACATTTCAATGGCGAGCGAAACGGGCCAACTGAACGGCGTCCATATCAGCGTGAACGATCCATTTTTCGCGACAAGGCAGTACAGTTGCGTATGCGAGGCATGACTGCCTCGAAGATTGCTACCTATCTTGGCCTGTCACGGGAAAGGGTGGGACAGTTTTTGCGTCCTTTATTTATGTCGAGGGTGGCGCTCGACGAAAAGTATGGTTTGCAAGTCGAAGCCCTGGCTACGCAGGGGCTTACCCACAGTGAGATTTGTAGGCAACTGAATCTCACCCTAGCCACCGTCTCCAGCATCATTGGGAAGCCGGACTTGGGGGCCAATAGTGACAAAAAGTGCGCCAGAGAAGTCTTTGGCAAGCGATTCGGCGCGCTAGTCGTGAGCAAGATTGGCCATACTGGTGTGGGCGGCAGGCGTGTTGAAGTCACATGTGACTGCGGTCAGGTCAAAACTGTGAAGTTAAGCAATCTAAAACGCGGCACGAGTGGGAAGTGTGTGCATCGGCAATATCGAAAAATGCGTAGGACGGATCTTCAACACGATAATATGTAGCACCTATATAATATGGTAAGATGTATGGTACTTGTTTAGCGTGGGTCACTGGCATTTCGTACAGTGGCTCGCTAAGCGAAACAAGGCGTTTTTTGATTGGTAGATTCTCCGATTGATGGTTTGACGACCGTTTCGGGACCAAGTTTGACGCTTGAGGTTTCCAAAAGCACATGTTTTCAAGGCTTTGGAGCGCTATACAAGTACGATTTATGTTATCATCGTCCCGTCTGACATGAAAATGAAGTGCGGTCAAGGAAAACATATAAGTGATACCGCATCAAGTATCGAGTTGGCTGAAAGTTGCCTACTGTGATGGTAACAGATCGCCGTTGAATCCATTCTTTTTGAAGGAGAATGATGTCCATGAGCGTGAATGAATGCGTCTTGATGAATGACCGGGGGCGTACTGTCGCGATGGGGAGCCGTGATCAAATCACGCGATGTCTGAAACACCACGTCGATGACGGCCATCGAATACCATTACCTTAGAGGGCCGACAAGGACATTCATGGCATCAAATCCCACGTCGTTTGTTCAAGGCCAACGACGGGGATTTTACGGCATCCTGACGGGTTGAACTTCGACCCACAACCACACGCCCGAAGCCAAAAACCGCAACCAGATAGCTTAAGCCAATAACCCCCTGCAAAGGAGAACGACATGAACGACATTGAAGCGTATACCGGAAGGAATCTCTCCGAGGAGGACGTATGGAACGCAATCACGGGTGTTCATGGAACGTGGGCCATAATCGAGTGGGACGGCACCGTGACCGGCGAGACAACCCTCGAAGTGGATGGATGTCACCTAGCCTTCGTTGACGTGGATCGCGACGCCAATGGCAAGATCACCCTGTCACGCATCTACGATGAGTTCGACGACGAGAACGGTGAACGCATCTACAGAGTGAGCGACGACGGTGACGAAATCGAACTCGATGCAAATTGCTTCGCTGACGCACTCGTTGTAAGGCTTTGACGCCCAAAGGATCGGCGGAACTCCGTTCGCCGAACCCCGCCGATCCACTTCTGAATCCCGCAACAACAAACTCACTTCGCCCAACTGTCAAAGAGAATGACGCCCCCCGTCAAAACTGAAGGTAGCGTGAACTCGAATCCGTGGGACGCGCATGGAGATACCGTCCCGTGGTCGCCACGCTACTATGACCGAGCGTGGCCTGAACCAAATGGATCGGTGCGCCACGGTCAAGGGCGTGCGAGGCGTGGGCGTGTCGCATCCAGTGACACGACACTGCCTTCTCGATCCCGGCCCGCTTCGACGCCCGGCGGACAATCCTCCAGACTTGCGATTCGTCCAAGTGGCCACCCTTTCGACTGCGAAACACCGGGTCGCCATCCCCGGCATCCATCCGCAGCGACATCAGAGCGGCCCACACCGACTGAGGCATCAGCACCGTCCGAGTCTTGCCTCCCTTGCCGAAAACCGTGATCTGGCCCGCTACGTCACGGCTCTGAAGATCGCCCCACTTCAACGAGCAGAGTTCGGCAACACGGAAGCCGCCGGCATATAGCGTCAGCAGAATCGCCTTGTTCCTCGGCATTGCTTCAAGGGCGATCATGCGCAGTACGTCCGCCTCTTCGAGTATCCGCTCGGCCAGGGCGTTTCGCAGTGCCGGCAATCGCAGCAGGCGAGCCACGTCGAACGTGAAGTAGCCGACCCGGTGGCCGAATGCGAACAGGCTCTTCATCGCTGACATCACGCAGCAGACAGAGGATGTTCGTAGGCCGGACGCGGCAAGCTGGTTGGCGTATTCCTGAATATCGCCCAGCGTGATCCGCTGGAGAGGCTTCTGGACTGTGGCCACGAACTTCTCAGCGTTGGCCCGATAAGCTCGGATGGTGTGGCGGCTGCGTCCGTGGAGCCAGAGTTCGATCAGGTGCTGGTCCGAATCGGCCTGTTGGGGTACGACCAGGGTGGTCACGGCCACCGGCACCAGCCCGGCGGCGGGGTTTTCGGTCGAATGCAAGTTTATGCTCCTTATCGTGCGTAAATCCGAACACTGCCCGGACGGGTTTCCGCACCATCCCGGTCAGATGCCGATCAGGTTTCCATCAGTTTCTGGGTAATGTCCGTTCGCCAAGCACACAGATCTCGACGGTTCCCGCACAATCCCCAACGTGTTTTCGCAAGGCTTTCAACCAACTCCCGCACGCTTCAGATGGCGGAAGACGACCGTCAGTACGGCATTGTCATCCTTGCCGGTGGTCCCGGTGGGGAAGCAGGTGACGAGCGCAGCTTCGACTTGTTCGGCAGTCACCTCCTTGAGGCCGCTGGCCCTCAATCCTTCGAGCAGGACGATGTGATTTGCCTTGGGCTTCTTGCTCTCGGCCTTCGTGCTGGTCGCCAGCCGTTCGTAGAAGATGACAAACTCGCCGCTTACGGCGATCCCGGTTTCTTTGGCCCGCAGGTTGTCTTCGACCATCGAGGCCGTGAAGTACGGCCTCTTGTTCGAGGCCAGATACAGCGGCGCATGGAACGTGCCTCGCTTGACGTGCCAGTAGAACTGGCTGCGGCTCATCTTGAGCAAACGGCATTGGCTCGACACTGACACGGCAGCTTTCACCGAGGTTTCGGGCGATATTTGCACAGGCACGGTTCATCTCTCCTTCGGAAATCGAACAGCAACCAACACGCTCATTCACCCGTCGCGGCCAGATGCTCGAAGCCCTTGGCGGTCAGCATCCGCCCTTTTTCCGACTTGCTGATGAGGCCCAACCGGATGAAGTCACTCTCGAACATCTCAATGCTCTGCCGAGGAAGGCCCATCTGCGTGGCGATGACGTTCAACCTGACCGGCCCCTCGCCTTCGCGGAGAATCTGCAAGTATCGCTGCTCAATGGCGTCCAGGCCGAGCGAGTCGATCTGCTCGGTCTTGCACATTTGCTCGACGTGTGTAGCCGTGAGCAAGTCGATTCCTTCCGCTGACGCCTGACGCTTCGCCGATTCGGTGAGGCGGATGGCGAGCCTGGGAGTGCCACGGCTCCTTGAAGCAAGCTGGCGCACGGCGTCATCTTCAATCGTCCAGCCGAGCCGCTTTCCACGCTGTCGGATCAACTGGAAGATCTCGTCGTCGGTGTAATGCGTCAGGCGAATCTGGATGCGGAATCGTTCGCGGCAACTTCGGCTTAAAAGGCTCTCTTCCGTGGTTGCTCCCATCAAACAGAACGGCGGCAACGTGACGACATGTTTCTTGCCGAGGAAGAGCTTGCGCTCTTCCAAAGCCCGGTAGAGCGTCACCTGTGCGGTCGGGGGCAGTTCGTGGATCTCGTCGTAAAAGAGGATGTCGCCCGGCTCCAACATCATCAAGGAACCATGAACGTGTTCCGGGGTCTTGATGTTCTGTGCGAGTTCCGTGTGCAGGGAGCAACAACATTCCTTTGCCACCGTCTCACTGAGCAGCGTCTTACCGACGCCGGCAGGCCCGGTCAGGAGGAGATGCGGGAAGGCGAGTTCTTCCGTCGCCTTCGTGCGGTCATGGAAGTAGGCGTCTATGGCCGTTCGCAGCACGGCAACGGCCCTGGCTTGGCCTATGACGTGCGAAAGAGTTGGGACGATCTGGCTGCTCATTGATCTTTCCTCGCTATCGCCGATGGAACCGTGGACGCCAACCGTCCGCACCTGCGACAAGTCCGTGATGTCTCGCAAACCTCACCGCTCGCCGGGCAAGCACAGGATGCCGCCGTCGTTGTAAAGCTCGAACTCTTCCAAGGGAAAGTCGGTGAAGGGAATCGTCTCGGAGAAGACCACGTTCGCCTCGCCGCCATCCATTCCGCCATCCGTGCAAGTCAATTCGCCCTGGCCGTTCTTCGTGGTCAGAACCCAAAACTCCAACCCTTCGCATTTGCCTTGGAGATGCTCGAACTTGCTGGCGATCAGGATCAGGTCGATCAGCCAATAAGCACCCGCTTGGTCGGCGACATACTTGACTCCCTCGGAATAGGTCATGCCGCTCAGGGGATGCCGGTAGTGCGTGTCGAAGCCGTTGACTTGGGCGATGTACGCTTGCAATTCTGCGGCGGTCGTGGCCATGTTCTTACCCTGTCGGTTTCTGACGCGATGTCGGTTGTTCGACGGCTCTACACGCTTGAACGAACGGCGTCTCGGAAACCGTGGCCGGCTTCAAGGTCACGCCGCAATCGGCGCGACCACACCCATCTTCTGTACCCAGCGTCGGGCCTGGGCCATGTCCTCAAACGCGGCGTGCAGTTCTCCGTCTCGAAGGACATCGACCGTCAGCACTCGGCCTTCTGGCACCGTGACTGGGTCTGTCTTCAGACGAATCTGCATGATGCCAAAGTGGTAAGCAGGATGCTGCCAAAGCACTCGCCCGCCGGCACTTTGGCGGATGCGCACGATGCAGTGGTCGAGCAGTGCGCCGCCCAAACTGCGGCTGTTGGCGACAAGCAGCGGAACCTTGATCGATCCCGTTGATCGACCGATGTACCCGTGGCTCTCGAACTCTTCCAACCAGTCGAGGCCGCTTTTGTCGCCGTTCGTGTGGCCCAGGCTGACGTGCAACCGGGCGCGATTTAGGCGGGCCTGCTCAAGCACCCGGATGACTGCATCCGGCGTGCGAATGTCGTAGCTGGTTCCGTTGATGACCTTGTAGTTCTTCATGCCACTACACGCACCAGATTCACCTGTCTCGGAAACGGTGCGTGCCGTGGTCGTGCCGAGAAACCCGCAACTGGATGTTTTTCGCCGTGTCACCAGACTTCCGATCACTCGGTCGTCATCGACGGTGAATCCTTCGGGAACTCGGCCAGCATCAACGGGAACTTGGGATGATTCAAGAGTTTCGGCACGTCGTCCCAGGTCGCCTCAAAGCAATCCGGGTCATCCTCAACGGGGGCTATGATGAGGGCAAAGTCCTTGCCCTCGATGTCGATGGTAGGGATGAAGGACTGATGCCCGCCAAACGCTTTTGCGAACGTGTAGAAGACGATGGCGCTGCGTTTCAAGATCACGACGCCCCCGAAGACAATCATGCAGTCGAGATCGCCAGGAATTGGCTCCACGTCCACGATTCGACCGCTGCATTTCAAGATCGCTTGCATCATCGCACCCCGAATGCGTGAGCCTCTTCCAAGGTCAGGTAAAGGTCCGTCGCCCGGTCGTAATACTGCCCTTCGGGGACATCGTAGAAGACCCGGTCGTAGTACGGATGGCCCTTGCTGAATACTCGCTCCAGTCCATTCATCGTTCCGCCTCGGGGTTGAAGGTGACACCACTACACGCCGCCATTCCGTCCGTCTCGGAAACTGTGCCATGCGGTCTGCTTCACACCAGTTGTTCAGGAAAGTGAAGCGTGAAGCGTTCGTGTTCACCTTCGGCCCAGCATTCGCGATTGTCGCCTTCGAGCCACGGACTTCTTTGGTAGAACTTGCGAAGAACGTCGATGGCTTGCTCCCGAGTGTAGAGGGAGGTTCCGTTCGCCGGGTAGGTGACGTGGGTAATCCAGTGTCTTTTGATCTTCTTCTTGTTCTTGAGTGGGACGATTACTCTGAACATGGTTTGGTCCTCCCTTCTTGGGTCATGGATGCAGCGGGTCTAAACCTGGGCCGTTCGCACACGCCTCGCCTCGGCCCTTCTTGCTTCGTGATTGTGTTGAGAGGCGCGTCTGATGAGCTTGAGCTTGTAGCCGATGCGGGTCAGTTCTTCGGCGAGATCGGCGGCATCTTCCGGCTCAACGGGTGTCGTGGCAGCGATGACGCCTTGGTAGTCGGCCCCGCCATGTTGCCCAACGTGTTCGTAGGCTTCGCAAAACCAGCCGTTGATGTCAGTCGGGATTTCGGGGAACAAGGCGATGATGCTCACCGTTTCGCGCCAGCGGCGAAAGATAACCAGCGTTTCTTGCCCGTTCATTCGTGTTGCCGCATCGTGGATTGATGTCTCGAAAGCCATACCACTACACGCCGTCAGCGAACCTGTCTCGGAAAAGGTGCGCTGCGGTTGCGACCATCAAGCCATCGCAAAGACGGGGCTGTCTTCATCCTCTTCCCTGCCTTCAGCTTCCTCGGGTCGAACAAACGACAGCAGGAAATCGGTTGTCTTGCTGGCCATGGCGCACGCCTTGAAAATGAACGAAGCCGAGTCCTTCATGCCCGCGCACCACGTCTTCAGGTACGCCGCATGCTGTTCGAGGGTGATTGGCATCCCCAGTTCAGATGCGACGTAGCAGGCCGAAATCTCGGCCACCAGTTCGCCCATTGCGTACCCGTGCTGGCTTCGGTCCCAATCGACCCGCACCTCGGCCCAGTGCGCCAGTTCGTGCAGACACGTTTCGAGATAGGCTTCAGGGGAAACGAATCGGCTGCGATCCGGCATCGTGATGTTGTCGCCTGTCGTGTGGTTCGGCCACGACCCTTCCGGTTGCGGCAGTGAGTAAAACGCTCGGTCGCCACCGTGATTGATCTTCGCGTTCGTCGCCGCGACGAGTTCCTCGACTGCGGGATAGCAGTTGTCCGGCTGGAGGATCGGGACTGCCTTCAGTTTCTCGACTGCATCACCACTGACCTGATCGGCGCTAAAGACCGTGAAAGAACGCATGACGAAGTAGCGACTGTCGCCTTCCTCGCCAGTCACCTTGTCCACGACCGTCTTCTTGACCGGCTTGCAGAACACGACGTTGCAGCCCCACTGGCCGGCTGGAACATCGGCGGGCCGCTTCCTGACCTGACATCCAATACTTTCCCACTGGCGATAAGTCGCCCATCGATTTGATGACAGGTCGTGCTTGAGGCAGTGCATTTCAAGCAGCAGCGGGTTGACGCCGCTGTAGGGGCGGTTCGTCGCAAAGTTGCGATGCCGACCGCCGCCGCCGGACCACGGACGCCGCCAGGGCAGGATGTTGTTCGATAACGCTTCGATCAACTTCTGGTTCACGTTTTCGCGAATGGCTTGGCTGTTCATGCTCTTCACCCTCGAATTGGTGTGCGATTCCACTCCGCATCACCACACGTCTGCGATGTTCTCGTCTCGGAAACGGTGAACCGATTCGGCAGCGGTTTCCGAGCCGCATACTTCGGCGACGTTTAGGTGCTGTTCACTCGCAACGCACCGGGACATGCGATGACACGCCAGAAACTCAAGACGCTTGGGGGAGCAACTTGCCTCGGCGTACTGCAACGCGCTTTAGAGCGACGTTGACGACGATGTCCGACTGTGAGGCTGGGTACGGGAAGGAGTGCAACGACGAGACGACCGTTCGGGGTGCGACTCGCCTTGGTTAGAACCGGGCGCGATCCTCACGCCCCGGCCCAACCACACTGCTACACGTCGCTCGTTCGACCGGCTCGGGTATCACCCGCGAACGTAGCCCTGCTTCAACAGGTCGGCGCAAAACTTGTCCCGCTTCTGCTTGTTGCTGAACAGCTTGATGTCGAAGAACTGGCTTCCGTCGGCATGAGTCTTGACGCCATCGTGGTAGTTCACGACGTACTTGACTGTACCGATGTTGTCATGGGTGTTGAAGGTCTTCACCGTTGCCTCTCGAATGGCTTGGCTGTTCATTTCGTTCACCTGCGTTTCGGTGTTTCGTTCGGCTACGCAGGTTCACACGCGGTCAAAGGTCACGTCTCGGAAAACGTGTTGGCGTTTTCAGCATGTCCACGTCGCGATTCCGTGGACGAAGCGCGACTACAATTCGATATTGCTGCCCGGCAGGCAAGAAATCGATGCGATGTTTCACAAGGAATATGACATGAAATTGCGAACTGCGTTGTGCAGATATTCACCGCCCTATGCCTGCGGGCTTGAGCATCTCCTGTTTCCGAGACTGGGCAATCGGCGGTGTGTTGTCGTGGATCGTTCACAAGTCACGGGGACACGACATTGGCACAGACGAATCTCAAGAGCTTGGCAAAGCAACTGGCCCCGGCCTACTTCAAATCGGCGTGGAGTGATGTTGAGGATGACCTGAGCCTGTGTGTCTGGGTCCGCAAGAAATGCGGCGAGGAACTGAACGTCAAACAGGCCGGCAGGCTTCGCACGGCGATGGAGGCTCTCATCGCCAAATCCACGAAGGTCGTGATCGTTGTTGAAGGCGGCGTTGTCCAAGGCTGCACCAGCAACAGCAAGAACCTGCTAGATCACCCTGGCTGAATCCATGTGCCACCAATCAAGGAAAGTGCCAGACTCCTTCAGCCCATAACCCGCTTCAGAGCGGACCCTGCCGAGCAG
>JAYVDI010000315.1:0-4134 GCA_043749505.1 Schlesneria sp.
TCACGGTGCGTTCCGAAGACTCCACGCACCCTACGGCCAAGCTCGGACGTAGTGGATGCACAGCCCCTAAGAACCCGCAGCCTGACGGCATGCGGCTCGCCAAAAGTCTCCTCTTCAGCCGCGTGCGGTATCGCTTCCATTCCAGTCAGGCTTGACGTTACCCGACTCGCCATTCGATGAGTCAAATGAACAACGAAGGATCAGATTCGGTGAGTCATCAAACTTCCAACGGTCGCTGGTCGGTGCTGCTGCCGGTGTTCGCGGCCCTCGTGCTGACGGGCTTCTGGTTGGCGGGGCCGTCGCGCGATGAAAGCGATCCGAAGTCGCTCGTGGTCTATTGCGCTCATGACTCGGTCTATGCCGATGCCATTTTGAAGGACTTCGAGAAACAGACCGGCATCCGTGTGGATGTGCGGTACGACACCGAGGCCACGAAATCGCTGGGCCTGGTCAATTTGATCGTGGCCGAGCGACAGCGGCCTCGCTGCGATGTCTTCTGGAATAACGAGTTGCTCGGCACGATCGACCTGCAATCGCAGGGATTGCTCGAACCGCACAAAGGGATTGGTTGGAAGCGGTTGCCCGAAAAGTATCGTGACTCGGATGGACATTGGATTGGTTTTGCCGCGCGGCTGCGCGTACAGATCGTCAACACGCACGAATTGACTGCCGATGACGAGGCCGTGCGAAATCTCTTCCAGTTCGAGCCAGCCAGCGTTGCCGTTGCGAAGCCATTGTTCGGGACGACGCTCACGCATTACACGGTTCTCTGGCAGGAATGGGGGCCGGAGCGATTGAAGACGTGGCATCACGACCTTCGTCTGCGAGGCGTTCGTGAAGTCGATGGTAACGGCGCGGTGAAGGATCTCGTTGCTCAAGGCGTTTGTAGCGCGGGGCTGACTGACACAGACGACTTCTTCGTCGCATTGGATGAAGGGAAGCCGGTGGAGATGCTGCCGGTGAGGGTTGTTTTTTCTTCATCCCCTCGGCGGGGAGAAAAAGAAGAAACCCCTCACCCTAACCCTCTCCCCTCCAAGGCGAGGGGCGAGGGAACAGGAGCAGAGCCGAAGGCCATGACCATCTGCATTCCCAACACGGCGGCCATCATCAAGGGGACGAAGCAGGGGGAGGCGGCCCGGAAGTTGATCGACTTCTTAGCTTCGGCCGAGACGGAACTTGCGCTGGCTCGGTCGAAGTCGCGGCAGGTGCCGTTGGGGCCGGTCGATGAGACGCAGTTGTCCGACGAAGTGCGACGGCTGAAGGAGTGGGCGGCGGATGGAGTCGATCTTCGTTCGCTGTTACCCGCACGGCACGAGTGCCTGGAGTGGTTGAAGTCGGAGTATTTGAAATGAGTCTCGCGCCCGCCTGCTTGGGAACGCTGTCTCGGACGCTGGTGATCTGTCTCGTGGCGTGGCCGGTCTGCGCGGCGATCGAACGTTGGTTGCGGAGCCTTTCTGATCGAGCGAGGTCGGTCGCATTGATCGGACTGCTCGCGCCGTTTTGTTTTCCAGAACTGCTCGTCGGCTACGCCTTCCGCGATCTCGCGCTGTTTCATCCGCGCTGGGCCGAACTGCTGTGCAGCGGTCTGTTATTCGTGCGAGTCGTCCCGGTGGGAGCCGTCGCGCTGCTCATGGCTCCGCCGCCAGAATGCGATGCGGCGGCGATTCACTGTCGGATGATGCTGGTTCGTGATCGCCGCCGTTGCTCGCGCGCGTGGTTCGAGTTGGCGATGTGTTACTGGCACGGACCGATCTCGCACACGCTGCCGGCTCTGGGGTTGATGGCCGTCGTCACGTTTCAAGAGTTTGAACTGGCCGCGTTGATGATGACGACAAGCTGGACCGACTGGTTCGTCGCGGCGGAACGAGTCGGCTTGGAGCGTGGCGAGATGCTGCGTCAGACCGCGTGGCCACTACTCATGCAGTTGCCGGTGTTGGTGGGCGTTGTCGGCTGGCTGGGACACGTAGGATGGACGCCTCGTCCGTCCCAGGCCATTGAAACTCGGACGGACGAGGCGTCCATCCTACGGGCGAAATGGCACATCGCATTTTGGTTCGCACCGACTTACGTGGCGACGGCCCTGGTCGCGGGATGCGTGGCTCCCATGAGCTTGATCGGCTGGCGAACGATTGACGGGCTGGGCCTGCTCGCGCGGCAGCGAACTCAGCAACTGGGGCTGCTGCGCGAGATGGTGGTCTCGTTAGCGGTGGCCGTGTGCGCGGGACTGACTGCGTGGGCGATCTGCCGTGGCATGAGCTTGATCAATCCGACGCGCGAGCGAGGGTTTCTCGGCCATTTCACGCGAAGCCCTCGCTCGCGCGTCGGGCTGGTCAGAGTCTTCATTCTCTGGCTACCCGGTCTGCTTGGTTCGCTGTTGTTGAGCCTCGGCGCGGTCGCGCTGTTTCAGATCTCGTGGTTGAGGCCGGTGTATGACACTCCGTTGCCGTGGGTATTGGCTTTAACGGTGTGGCTATTGCCGCGTGCGGCGGTGCTGCAACTGTGGCTCGATGCGGTCAGGCCGAGTGAAGCGGTGCATCTGGCGGAGATGCTGACGGGTCGCGGGGGCCAAGCCGAAGGCCGAGGCGAAGCCCCCCTCACCCTAACCCTCTCCCCCGAAGACGGGGGCGAGGGGACAAAGCCGAAAGCGGAAGTGAAGACAAGTGCCCTCCACCCCTCAACCTTCAACCCTCAACCTTCAACCCTCCTCTGGCGATTGCGTGACCAACCGCAGTTCCTCGCGATGAGCCTGCTTTGCTACTGGGCTTACTGCGACCTGCCAACCGCGTACCTACTGGCTCCGACGGGAATGGCTCCGGGTTTGGTGCGGTTGTACAACTTTATGCACTTCGGCCGGTCGGCGGCACTGTCGGCGGAAGCGTGTCTCTTTTTTGGAGGGCCGCTGGTGCTTGTCGCAGGTGTGATGCTGGCAGCTCGTTGGTGGCGAGCGTCCTAGTTTGGTTTGAATAGGTCTGAGTTCCGATTCATTCGCGCTCACCTCAATTCGCGCGGAGATGTCCGCGCGAATTGAGGTGAGCGCGAATGGAAGAGTCGCCAAGAGATTATGCGTGAAAGGGCGGATGACGTGACGCTGTGGTCTCTCGATGCTGTTTCGCTGGCGGGTCGCCGGGTTCCTCGGTTGGATCGGGTGACGGTCGAGATTGCGCGCGGAGTGACGGCGGTGTTGGGGCAGTCGGGGGCGGGGAAGACTTCGCTGTTGAATGTGCTCGTGGGATTTGAGGCTCCTGTATCGGGGCGGGTTGAGTTTCGAGGGGCTGCGGGTGGCAACCGGTTGGGCGTGTTCTGGTCTCCGGCTTCGCGGGGGCTTTGGCCACATCTGTCTGTTCGCGAACATCTGACAGCCGTGGCAAGGCATGAGAAAGCGGAGGAACTGTTGTCGCGATTCGATCTCGAAACGCTGGCGGATGCTCGGCCGGGGTCGCTGTCGTTGGGAGAGCGTTCTCGGTTGAGTGTGGCTCGCGCGGTGGCCAGCGGAGCAAGCGTGTTGGTGATGGATGAACCGTTGGCTCACGTCGATGAGGCGCGGGTTGGTTCGTACTGGAAGGTGATCCGCGGGGAGTGTGCGGCGAACGAGATGTCGCTCGTGTTTGCGACACACTCGCCCGAGGTGGCTCTGCGCGAAGCGGGGTACGCGCTGTGTTTGGCCGACGGAAAATTGAGTTACTCAGGGTCGATGAGCGATCTGTACGAACGGCCCTCGTCGCGCGAGTTGGCGGGGATGCTGGGGCCTTGCAATTGGCTGATGACTGAGGAGGCGGGGCGGTGGCTGGACGGAGCCGTCTCGTCGGCGGAGCGACGGGTGGCCGTGACCAGTCAACTTTGTGACGGCGTTTGCATTCGCCCCGAACAGCTTGGGATCGCAGTGGCTGGCGAAGCATCATTGCGGGTCGAGGCCGCGCGGTTCGCAGGGGCCAGCGCGGAGGTTGATCTTCTCGACGAGCGCGATGGGGCGCGGAGGACGTTCCTTCACCGACCGAGTGGTCCGACATTGAAAGCGGGGGATCGTGTGTTGCTGCGATTGTTGATGCTCTTCGTGGCGATGCTCTTTCTGTCCGGGTGCGAGTCATCGGACGGGCCGACGCTCGTGGTGAAGCAGGAGAACTACTGGTCGATGCC
>JAYVDI010000316.1:0-9046 GCA_043749505.1 Schlesneria sp.
GAGCGTATTTCAAAACTAGCCCGACGCGCAAGCGAGGGTTTCACCATCATCGAATGTCCAGCCCTCGCTCGCGCGTCGGGCTAGTTTTTCGAGGCAAAAACAGGTTTTGAAACGCCCTCTAGTCCCGCTGCTCCGTCGGCGGGACCCGGTGTCGCGTGTATCGTTGAAGACTGTTCTCCATCGCTCCCGTCGGCGGAGCGACGGGACTACGGTACTCATGTCGCGGCTGCTGCCGGGGGAGCATCGCCTGAACCACCGACCGGCTTCGCATCGGTGGCCATTTTCAACAGCGTCTCGGGTAGCTCGATCCCCGCGACATCCTTCATGACCTGCATCATCGGCGGCATGGAGTGACTGAGATTGTGGAGGAAATTCGCGGTGCTGCTGCCACCGTTCGCACCGCCCCCTTCCCAGACGACGATCTTGTCGAACTTGATGTTCGAGATCGCACGGGCCGAGGCTTCGGTCAATTGATCGATGTGCTCGAGCATCAGCATCTGGAACGCGGGTTGGGCACCGCCGCAGGCTTCGATGATTCGCTGATAGCCTTCGCCTTTCTTGGCGAGGATTTCGTACTGGCCACGTGCTTCCGCTTCGAGCTTCACGAAGATCGCGTTCGCTTCACCTTCCGCTTCAATTTTTCGTCGTTCGGCCGACGCTTGAGCTTCGACGATGATGGTCGCCTTTTGAGCCTTGGCCACGGCTTCAAACTCCGCCCGCTTCTCGGCTTCCACCCGTTCGGCATCCGCCAGCGCGGCCTTCGTCATGGCACGGTTCTGCGCTTCGAGGACCGCCCCCTCTGCCTCGCGTTTGCGTGTCTCGGAGATCTGGTACGCCTCGGCATTCTTCACGGCGAGTGCTGCTTTTGAAGCGGCGATCTTGGCTTGAGCCAGGTTCTCGCCTTCAATCGCCGAAGCGTTGGCATCAGCCGTTCGGATACGCATCTCACGCTCAGCCAATTTGACCTGCGCTTCCTGCTCGAACCCGGCCGTCTGTTCGGCAACCTGACGTTCCTTCGTGAGTTCGGCCAATCGAATGGCCTGATCGCGTGCCGCCGATTGCATCCCGATGGCCTTCTCTTTCTCCAGTTCCGACAACCGGATCGCCTGTTCGCGTTCCGCTTCACGGACGCCGATGTCTCGGTCTTTCGTCGCGTTGCTGACCTGAATAAGTTGGTCACGGTTGGCAGCGACGACGCGGGTCTCACCCAAACGCAATTGTTCGGCCACGTCACCGCGTGCCTGCTGAATCGCCTGCGATGCGGCCTTCTGGCCGATGGCGTCGATGTACCCCGACTCATCCGTCAGGTCGGTGATGTTCACGTTGATGAGGATCAGGCCGATCTTCTTCAACTCGGGTTCGAGTGAGTTCAAGATATGCGTCAGGAACGTGTCGCGGTCCTTGTTGATGTCCTCGATACGCATCGACGCGATCACCTGACGGAGCTGTCCGAAGATGATTTCTTGCGCCTGCTTCTCGACATCGACACGCTTCAGTCCGAGCAGTCGGATCGCTGCGTTGTTCATCACCTCCGGCGTCGTTCCGACAGCGACCGTGAAGACGCTCGGAACATTGACGCGGATATTCTCAGACGACAGCGCGCCTCGCAGCGGGATTTCAATTTGGATCGGTTCCAAGCTGAGGTAGTCGAAGTCCTGAATCAACGGCCAGACGAACGTGCCGCCGCCGTGATAGCACTTCACCGCGTTCCCTTTTCCCGCCATGCCGTAGATCACGAGGATGCGATTGCTGGGGCAACGCTTGAACCGGTTGGCCAACAGCATGACAAAGCTGAAGACCATGAACCCGATGAAGACCCAGATCACGGCGAACCAGAAGTTCGGACCTTTGAACAGGTCATCGACTGCGGCGAGGAAAAGCGAAGTCATGATGAAAGCCTATTAGAGAACGAGGAGTTCGATCGTTGGTTTGTATGTCGTGAAGCGGTAGATCGAGTGATCAGGCATTAAGGTTGAAAATCGTTTAACCGCAAGCCAAAGGCGTGCGCGGCGTGACAGGGGAACGATGTGCTGTGCTCCGAAACCGCGCACGCCCTTGGCTTGCGGTTAAACGAAAGGCATCTCATCGCTCATAGACAATATGAGCCGCCGCTCTACGTTGCCGCCGCCAGTTCAGCCGCAGGCACGGCGCTGGTCATCACTTCGACTGAGTCTGGACCGACGATACGTGTCACCACGACGGTTGCTCCCGTGGCGATCTCGGAACGCTCGGTCCAAGCCGACAACTCTACGGTTCGGTTTTGCAGGTTAAGGTTAATCTTGCCGACTCCGCCCAAATGTCCGGGGATCTTCAAGTAGACGGTGCCGGTCATGCCGACCGCATGATCGATGCGAACACTGCCATCGGTACGCAACTGTGCGAGCTGCTTCATCATCCAATGGACGCTGTACATCGCGGCGAATCCAGCCGCGACTGCGATCACCAGCGAGGCGATTGCGGAAAGTTGGCTGGACTCAGCCGCCAGCCCCGCCAACCCGAAGAACGTCAGTGCGGCAACGACGGTGCGAAACGTGATGATTCCGAAGAAGGAAGTGGAACCTTGATGAACGGTTGCCGCGTCGTGACCGGTGCTCGCTGTATCACCGCCGCTTCCCGCTTCATGACCGCCGAAGTCGTGGCCGATTCCTTCATCGCCAAACGCATGGTCGCCGCCGATGCCGATCAGTGAGAGCAACGTCTGGCAAAAGAGCAGCGTTCCTCCAAATAAAGCACAAGCTAGGAAAGTCATGGTCATGACGGATACCTCACGGGAGAAGTGAGTGCAGGAAAGGGACGACCGCCGGAACGCCCGAACGGAGATTCGGATCAAACTTCAACTTCAAGCGGGGCGCACATGCAGCACGCGAAACCTGACGCGGTCGTGAGTGAGATGTTTTTCTTGAGCCGTGTACCGTAAGGACCGAGGCCGCAATCACTGTCGCCTCGTAGCGGATGCTGCCAGCATCCGAACCGACGCTGGCAGCGTCGGCCACGACAGTGATTGCTGCCCCGCCCCTAAGGCCATGGGTTTCTTGCCACACGATCAAGAACCCGCAGCCTTACAGCGTGCGGCTTGCCGCCGTCTGACCTTCGGCTGCTTGAACAATTGGGTCACTCGGCCCGCAGTGGTCGCAGCATCAGTGAATTCGTAGCGTCGGACGGTGACTTCGATTCGTAGAGGACTCGGTAAACTTCCGTCATGATCGGCATGTCGATCCCTTCTTGTTCGGCAATGTCGAAGACGCTCTTGGCTGTCGTGACACCTTCCGCGACCGAGGTCATCGTGGCCAGAATCTGTTCGATGGACTCGCCCTTGCCCAGACGCTGGCCGACGTGCCGGTTGCGACCGTAGGGGCTGACACAGGTGGTAATGAGATCGCCCATGCCCGCCAAGCCCGCGAACGTGGCGGCATCCGCACCAAACCTCTTTCCGAACCGAGTCATCTCCACCAGCCCGCGCGTCAGCAACGCGGACTTGGCATTGTCGCCGTAACCGAGTCCGTCCGAGATCCCCGCTGCGATCGCGATCACGTTCTTCAATGCTCCTGCCAACTCAACGCCGACCAAGTCGAGGTTCGTGTAAACCCGGAATCGTTGCGTGTTGAACATCTTTTGCGTTTGTCGCGCGAGGCTGAGATCCGTGCTCGCCGCAACCAATGTGGCAGGGAGGCGTCGGCCGATTTCTTCCGCGTGACTCGGGCCGCTCAACGAGACGACCGCGCGGCTGCCAAGCACTTCGCCGATGATCTCACTCGGCCGCAAGAAGGTTCCGTTTTCGATCCCTTTAATGACGCTGATGACCGGCAGCGGGCGAGGAAGATGCGGACGAACTTCGTTCAGGCTGGCTCGCAAAAATTGAGTTGGAACGGCCGCGACAAGGTACTCCGCGTCGGCCACCGCACGGACAAGGTCTGCCGTGATCCACACATTTCCGGGGAGCAGCACTCCGGGCAAGAGTCGCTGGTTCTCACGATCACGCTGCATCTGCTCGGCATATTCGGGCGAACGCGCCCAGATTGTGACGAGCTGATCGGGTTGCTCGGCCAACAAGACCGCACACGCTGTCCCCATCGCACCGCCGCCAAGAACTGTGAGATGCGTTGTCATGTCGATCCAATTGGAACCACGCGTGAGAAAAGAATTTGCCGAGTCAAAGTTTGTGACCTAGGTTTCTCTTGGTCCGAACTCAAACTGGGAGGAAGCGTAATGCAAACGATACTGGAACAACAGAATTCGCGGTCGTTCGTGGATCGTCGGGCGGTGCGCGATAGCGGTCGCGACGGTGGGCCGGAACGCCGCCAATTCAGCGCGTCCGCCAACTTGGCTCGTCCCGAAGTGACCGAGCTGTCCGAAGCGGTCGATCAATACAAGCTGCGTCATCGCCGCCGGTTCATCACGTTTGAAGAACTCTTCGACGTGATGGCCGAGTTGGGCTATCACAAGTCGTAGGCGGACGGCTCGGTTGGAATACGGGCCGAAGTTCTCTCGGCTTTGTGGATTTGTCCGCCGATGACGTTTCCGACAGAAGTCGAAATCAGGTGAGTTGGGCGGTGTCAGCCCCCGAATTCTCCGCTGCGATCAGCAGAGTCCGAGGGCTGACGCCGCCCGGCTCACCACTTTTGTCGGAAGTGTCGAACGTGAATTCAGCGTTCGGCGACGACCTTACTCTCGGCTACTTCTCCTGCGGACCCCGCGTTGACTTGGAATCGGAGTAGATCCCGTTCGGCGATCTCGACGAGTCGGTGACCACTCTTGGCGTAAGCTCGCAACCGCAGTTCCAGGAACGGCTTCGTCCACGGCACATGCGGCTCGAACACTTCGATGGCTCTTG
Source organism: Schlesneria sp. (assembly GCA_043749505.1). Lineage (GTDB taxonomy): Bacteria > Planctomycetota > Planctomycetia > Planctomycetales > Planctomycetaceae > Schlesneria. Next base: position 4,832 of record JAYVDI010000316.1, read on the forward strand.
CCAGTTGAGTGGCATCCACGAGGTTGGCCACGCTGCACGACAGGCCCATTCGTCGCTCCTGCAGCTTCAGCCCGGCCAACGGCTGGGTGAGGTGTTTCAACATCGCTCCCGCTTTCGACCGGTCACGCTGGGCCAGTTGCAACGGTAGGACCAGCACGGCATCGACCAGCAAGTCCATCCCCCACGGATCCTCTCTCAACCCGAGCATGGTCTGTTCGAGAACTCGCTCGCATTGTTCAAAATCTTCGGCGTGAAATCGCAGCACGGCGTCGATGCCGAGTGCTTCGTTGGGAGCGAAAGCACGCAGGCTTTCGATCAGCGGACGCGCGACCGCGACGTGACCCAAATTGGCGTGAGCAAACGCCATGATCGCGGTCTCGGTCAACTGCGATGGTTCGCGTGACTGCTGGCCCCACATTTCAACGGCCTCGGCAAATTTCCCTCGACGGCACAGCGTCATCGCCTCAGCCCGCTGCCGATGACCATCAACCCAATCGGGGCTTTCCGGGACTTTCTCCCTCTGGAAAACGTGCATCGCAATCCGTTCGTCTTCCACCAAAGTCCAATTCGGTTCGCCGTTCGTGACGCGAGGACGATGTGCCGAAACCTGAGCCGCCGCCTGACGCAGTTCGACAATCGAAAAGCCGGTCTGCTTCTTGCCGACCGTGCGCGCGAACCCGTACTCCAAGCAATTGCGATCGTCGGTATTGAGCGGCACCGAACTGTTCTTCAGCAACTCACGAATCAGATCGGGACCAGCGACGTGTCGCGCCAGAAAACCTTCCAGATCGGTGGCACGCCACGCGGTCTGCATCGCCTGGCGATACATCGGCCGGGCGAGTCGTTCGCGCAGAGCGACGACATCATGTTCGATCGGTTCCATCGCGCAGGCCAGCAGCAAATCCTTCGAGTTCGTCTGCCAGACTTCGACGTGCGGAAAGACCGAGGAGAGCGTGGCGAAGACGGTGTGAACGCTCAGTGCGTCGATCTCATAAGCCTGCAACCACTGCACGAAGATGCCTCGGTCGGCGAGCCGCTGTTGCGAGGCTTGGTAAAACTCCTGAGTGAACAGTCCCGCGATCCCAGCTCGGTACGGATTGGACGGCTCCGAAACGATCAAGTCATATCGTTTGTTCGTGGTGAGCAAGACTTCGCGCGCATCGTTGAAGACGACGTGGACATTGGGGTTGTCCAGCACGTTGCAGTTCATCGTGGCACAGCGGCGGGCCACTTCGACGATGGCCGGTTCGAGTTCCACGACATCGACCTGCTTCATCGAGTCGATCGCGCCGAGCCAGCCTGCCGTCTCACCCGTCCCCAATCCGACGACCAGCGCACTCGTGGGGGCACCGTGCAGGATGGCTCCCACCTGACCGAGCATCACCTGCGTTCCCACGTCGATCAGCGCGCTGCCGTCGCATTTGCCATTTACATAGAAGGCCAGACCGTTGGACATTTCCAGAGCGACACTCGACTCGACTCCTTCCGCCTCCCACCCGATGCGACGACGCTGCTCGTGAACCCAGCGCCGAATGCCGTTCGGTGACTTGTCCGTGAGCCGAGTGCGCCCGACCCCAATACTGCTGTGCCGCCAGACTGCCGTCGGGCCATCGGCCTTCAAGCAGAAAAACGCCAGCGTGATCGTCGCCATGGGCAGGATCAGCGCCCCGACGGGTCGCCGTTTTGAAGCAGACAACACCACGCCCGCGATTCCCAACGTTCCCAACACTCCCGTGACGAGTTGCCAGGTCACCGGTGCCGTGAGCAGCGGCAGCGCACCGAAGCCACCCGCGAGCGAACCGAAGATCGCACCAAACGTGTTGCACGACGTGGCCAGTCCCGCCTGTCGTCCCAGATTCTTGTCGGCTCGACCGAGCAACGCGATGAGTAACGGGAACTGCAAACCGCTCACAATCGCGGCGGGTAGCACGACCACCGAAGTGAGGATCGCCCAAGAGACGACTTGGCCGAAGAAGCTCGTCGCCGTTCCCGCATTCACCGCAGTCCAGATTGCCAACCGGTCTCCCAACGCGAACGGGATCGCCAGTGCGAGCGCTTCGAGACCGCAGGTGAAAGCAAACAATTCCAAAGTGGGAATGCGGTTCCGAAACAGCACCGTGTAGGCGAGGCTTCCCACGCCAATTCCCAGCAACGCGATCGCCAGAATCAACCCGAATGTGAAACTCGAACCGCCCAACAACGGCGTCAACATGCGGTTCCAAACCAACTCCATCAACAGGAACGAGAAGCCGACGCACGCAGCCGACAAGTAAACGAAAGCTTGAGGTGTGCGCGAGGCGTCTTCTGCCACGAGTGCCTCGTCGTTGAGTGAGGTCGCGACCATCACTTGTGGGACCACATCGCCAGGATCAACGGCAGATGCCACGGATGTCACCGCGACATCAACGGATCGCTGCCGGGTCGAAACCACCAGCGCGATGCCCGCCGCGACGACATTCACCGCCGCTGCAGACCACAACGCGGCGCGAACTCCAAGCAACTCGACCAACCAAAACGTGCTGAGCAACGTCCCCGCGACAGCACCCAACGTGTTGAGTCCATACAGCACGGCGAGCTTGCGTCGGGCGGGATCGTTCGGATCCGTCGCGGCCATCGCGGCAGCGGGTAATGTTCCTCCCATCAAGAACGTCGGCAAGCCCAGCACGAGGACCGACAACCCGAGTCGCAGGCCCGTCGCCCCCCAAACACCGAGCATCGTCTGGCCACCCAATCCGACATAGGTCGCTCGCGCCACGTCGATCAAAAACGGAGTGGCTGCCGCCGACACGGCGATCATCAATTCCAACACGCCGTACAAACGGAGCGGATTCGTGGTCGAGTCTGCTCGACGACCAAGCAGGCTGTTTCCCAGCCCCAGTCCCGCCATGAAGATCGCCAGCACCGCCCCCATCGCCGCCGTTGAACCACCAAACACCAAGCGCAGCTCGTGCATCCAAGCGACTTGGTAGATCAAGGCACACATCCCGGACAGAAACAGACAACCGGCAATCACACTCACAGAACGGCGCATGATCGATACCTGGGTTGGGAGCAACACTGCCACCCAGATAACACATGGTTTTCTAAAAAATGCTTCCAGGCAGAGTTGAAATCGGGTGAGTCGGCTGGCGTGAGCCGCCGGGTTCTTCACGTTGATCGCAAGAGTCCGAAGGCTCACACTCTAGGGCACACACTTTGTCGCCTTTCGCTCCGCGAAAGACGACTTCGCAGATTGCGAACCTCAACGTGAGTGCCCTTGGGCTGACGCCGGTCGGCTCACCATGTCTGTTGGGAACATGCTTCCAGGCTTCATCGCAATGGCGATCAAGACCAGCCATGAATCATCTGAATTGGTACGTCATCTCCGCAGGGTTGAACTCGTATGGGTGACGATTCCAACGCTGGAACCGCTCGTAGGCGACCTTGCCTTTTTGGCAACACGCAGGGTAGATGCTAGAGCGGTTCAGACCGGTCACAAGATGAGCTGGCAAGCCAACGAGGAGAAGCGGGCGAATCTATCCGGTCGTAATGAACATCGCGGTTGCGCCAGCGACGACTGGATGGCTGATGCCTCGTGCGGTCTTGATTGAGGCGTTTCAACCACAGGTGTCATTAGTGAGCCAGGCGGCATCAGCCGAATGGCACTCACTTTAGAAAGTAGCAGGCACATTCCATCTTTAGAAAGTAGTAGGCACATTCCCTGTGCCGTTCCCTGCAACTTGCGGACGGCACATGGAATGTGCCTGCTACTTTGCCGCTCACGGATGTGTCACAAGAGTTATCGAGGGGACTCGTCAGGTCTTGAGCAGTTGGAAGGCTTCGTCGCGCGTGGCCACCAGGGGCCACAGGTGGTCGAACTTCGCGATCTGCAGGATTTCGCGGCCGACATCCGAGGCGTTGCAGAGGACGAGTCGCCGCTGGCTCGGCACCAGTTCGCTCCACAACAAGCGAATGGCTTCGAGCATGCTCGATCCAAAGTAAGCGACGTTTCCCAGATCGATCACGACCGATTGGAATCCGCTGGTGCGCAATCGTTCGCGGACGCGATCCAGTTCGCGCGTGATGCTCTCCTCGGCCAAACTGCTGACGGCACCGATCACTTCGACCACCAGAACGCCATCCACCGTGGAAACCCGGAAGACTCTGCTGGGATTCATCGTTCAGACTCCTGCGTGAGAACATCTGTCGGCATCCGACGACGCTTGATCATTGTCA
>JAYVDI010000317.1:0-7350 GCA_043749505.1 Schlesneria sp.
CCACTTGTCGGCGGAGCGACAAGGCGACAGTAAAAGCAGGTGCGCTCCGAAGGCTCCACGCACCCTACGCGTGTCATCACCCCCAAAAGCTCTCTGACATATTAAATGCACCGCCCCTTAGTCTTCCTGCGTCTTCGCCCAAAGCGTCTTCAGCCACAGCCCCATCAATTGCTACTCATGGCCTCAATCGGGCCCGGTACTTTTCGTAGAACCGTGTCTGGCGGCTTTCGGGTTGGAAGGGTTGGCCTTGGATGAGGATGGCTTTGATCTGCGTTGTCTGTTGCAGCGGGGAACCGTCGGTCAGGATGAGGTTGGCTGATTTGCCGACCGTCACCGAACCGATGCGGTCGGCGGTGCCGAGGATCTCGGCCGAGGTCAGAGTCACGCTGCGGAGGGCGACTTCGGCGGGCAGACCATACGCGACCGCTTGAGCCGCCTCGAACGGGACGTTGCGGCTGTTGGAGGCGGAGTCGGAGCGGAAGCAGAGTTTCACTCCCGCTTCGTGCAGGCGACCGGCGTTGGCGTAGGGGGCGTCGAACGGGTCGTACTCTTCGACCGGCTTCCGCATCACGGGGCCGACGATCGCGGGGACATTGGCGGCTTTGATCTGGTCGGCCACCTTCCAGCCGTCGGTCACGCCGCAGAGGACAATTTTGAGCTTCTCCTGCTCGGCGAACTTGAGGGCTTCGACGATCTCCTGTTTCGTGTCGGCCTCAATGAAGACCGACTTCTCGCCTCGAATGTAGGGCGCGAGTGCCTCATAGCGCGGGTCGGTGATTTGCCTTGTCCCCTCGCCCCCCGCTTTGGGGGGGAGAGGGTTAGGGTGAGGGGGACTTTCGAGTGACGAAGAGGCTTCGGAGGTGTTGCCGCCGACAAGTTGGATGGCGTTTTCACCGTTCGGCCCCCTCACCCTAGCCCTCTCCCCCGAAGACGGGGGAGAGGGGACCACGGCTTGCTGCGCAAGCCTGCCCTTGTCATACAACCTCGCTTCTTTCAGCCAGCGCTTCAGTTCCTCGATGGCCTTCCTGCGATCTCCTCCGCTCGGCCAGTTGATGTGGAGGCCCGCTTCCATGTTCTGGACCATCTCGGGCATCGTCCAACCGGCGAGTTGGACGATTGAGGCCTGTCCGGTGATGACACCGCTCGCGCTGGAGCGGCCCGCGCCGGTCATGTTGCCTCCGCCCGAGGGGAGTGCGAAGACGGAGGTGATGCCTCCCGCGCGGGCGACCGGGATCAATTCGGAGTCGGGGTTGATGGCGATTCCCGCGCGGAGGTCGGGTTGGAACTGGCCGATCTCGGACTGGTCGCTGGTTTCGCGCACCTTGCTGATTTCGATCAGACCGACCGCTGTCCCGGCGTCGATCAGGCCGGGATAGAGATGCAGGCCGGTGGCCCCGAGGATTGCAACGCCTTCGGGAATGGCGAGCGTCGCGGGACCAACGGCGGCAATCTTGCCTTCGTCGATCAGCACAACGCCGTTCGGAATGTCTGCGGCATCGACCGGATGAATGGTTGCGCCGACGATCGCATAACGATGAGCGGCTCTGGTCCCCTCGCCCCCCGCTTTGGGGGGGAGAGGGTTAGGGTGAGGGGGGCTTTCGAGTGACGTTGCACCTTCCGTTGTTTGGTTGCTGACAATTTGGACGCCGTTCTCACCGTTCGGCCCCCTCACCCTAGCCCTCTCCCCCGAAGACGGGGGAGAGGGGACAAGAGCTGCGGTGAGGTCGATCTTGGAAACTCGCTCTTCTGGTTTGAGTAACTTCAGCTCGGCAGGCTTGGCCGAGTGCGCGACTCCTTCGGTACTCATCGCCGTCGGCTGCTTGTCGCGTGTGAAATAGACTTCGCCCGCGATCAAAGTTTGTTCGCAGCGTGAGAAAGCATTGAACGGATGGCCGCTGAAGATCGCGAGATCCGCCTGCTTGCCGACCTCGATCGAACCGAGGCGATCGGCCAAGCCGAGTTCTTTCGCGGGGTTGAGCGTGATGGCTTGAAGAGCCGCATCGGGAGGCATGTTGCCGTAACGAATGGTCTTCGCCGCTTCGAGGTAGAGATGGCGAATCAGCTCCCAGTCGTCGCTCTTGATGACCGCGTTGGCTCCCGCTTCGTGAAGCAACGCCGCGTTCTGCGGGATCGCGTCGAAGGCTTCGACCTTGTAGGCCCACCAGTCGGCGAACGTGCTGCAACTGGCTCCGTGCTTCACGATCTCGGGAGCGACCTTGTAACCCTCCAGCACATGCTGCAACGACCAGACGCGGATGCCGTGACTCTCGGCCACGCGCAGCAGCATCAGGATTTCGTCGGCGCGATAGCAGTGCGAGTGAATGAACTTCTGATGGTTGATGATGTCGGTGAGGGCTTCCAGCCGCAGGTCACGTCGCGGGGGAAGAAGTTTGTCAGCCTCGGCTCCCGCCTGCTGCTTGGCCTTCTCGTACTCCAGCCAGACGCGGCGGTAATCGAGGGCTTCGAGGAACGCTCGGTTGAGAGTCGCCTCGACACCAAGCCGCGTGTTGGGGAAGCGGCCCTGTCGGAACTTCACGTTCTCACCCAGAGCGAACTTCACTCCCGAGTGTGCTCCGGGGAAGAGGTGTTCGGCGGCGGTCGTGCCGTGCTTGAGCTGCACGACCGCGTCCTGACCGCCGATGCAGTTGGCCGAGCCATGCAGTAGCCGAGCGGTCGTCACGCCACCGGCCAGCGCGCGGTATTCGCTCGCGTCGGCCGAGTTGACCACGTCGCGGACTCGAACCTCACAAACAATAGACGAAGTCCCTTCGTTCACGCCGCCGAGGCCGTTCGAGATCATGATGTGGCTGTGCGTGTCGATGATCCCCGGCATGACGAAGCGGCCGGTGGCATCAATCACCAGCATTCCTGCCTCGGCCATGAGATCGGGACCAATCGCGGTGATCGTTCCGTTCTTCACGAGGATCGAGTGGTTCGGCAGCGTCTTCCCCGTAGCCGTCAGTACCGTCGCCCCTTTCACGAGAACACTGCCTCCCGTTTGAATCGGCCTCGCCCGGCGGTCCTCGGGGAATTCGACCGGCTGCTCGGTGGTAGCCGTTTCGCTCCGCGAAACGTTGCGTGACGGAGCATTCGCTGGTTGAGTGGCATCGGGTGTGTTGGCAGTGTTGCTCGCGACCGGTGCTTCCTGTCGCGGAGCGACAGGGCTACCAGAAGACAGCTCCGCACTCGGAGAGTGCGGGCTACTTTTGGGCTTCGCGTCTTCGACGCCTTCAATCGTGGTCAACTGGATTGCCGAGTTGCCCTGTGGTTTGGCATCGACTCGCTTGGCGGTCCATTTCGTCGCGCCACCGAACGGGGATTTTAAGTTGCCTCGCAGTTGATTGTCTTCCAGCTTGGCGTCGAACTTGAGCTGGATCGTGTTGTCTCCCGCACCGATGGAGACGACGAATTCGATCCCGTTCTGTGTGGCCTTGCCGGAGGAAAGTCGTCCGTCACCCTGATCGCTTTGGAAGCGGCCGGACAGCGTGCGGTCGGATTGAGTCAGCTCCAACTCGCCACGCAGCTTGCCGTCGGCCGAATCGATCTCGACCGCCCACGTCCCCGCGACTTGCAGCGGCGGCGGTTCGCCGGGCTTGGTCGGTTCGACGGGCTTCGCGTCCCTGTGGTACTCGTAGCGCAGGCCGTTGATGACGACATGCCGCACCTTGGAGTGCTCGTTGTCGAACGGCCCCGTCATCGCCACGAAATAGGCTGGCTTGCCGACGGCGATCGTGCCGAGTTCTCGTTCGAGTCCCAGCATCGCCGCAGGCTGAGTCGTCAGCGCGGCGAGGGCCGCATCGCGGTCGAGGCCATTCGCAATCGCTTGCCTCACCCCCTTGAGCACGTCGGCTTGAGACTTCGCCTCGCGCGAGGAGATCGCGAACCTCACACCCGCCTTGTGCAGCGCGGCCAGTCCCGCGACTCGTTCCTTCCAATCCTGCCGCTTGTGTTCGCGGACGCGCTGCGGTTCGGGCACCTCGGTGATGAGTTCATCCACGACCGAGGAGTCACTGTTCGACTTGTCCTTCGCGTCATTCTTCGCTGGCTTGGGCGCTTCGAGTTTTGGTTCGTCATCGAAATCGACCTGCACGATCACGTCGGTCTCGGACTTCTTGAGCCGCTCGATCACGCGATACGCTTCACGCCCGCCCCAGATGACGGGACGAAGCTGATGCTCGGCGGCGAAGTTCAACGCGCGATCGTGGTCGTCGCGCGAGTGAGCGACAAAGACCGTCTTCGCGCCCGCAGCCCGCATTGCGTTGAAGGCATCGAATGCGGGATCAACCGGCGGCCGCTCGATGCTCGCCGCTCCAGCCGCACCGTTTGCGTTGGCTGTGAACAACCGTTGCCACTTCGCATGTCGCTCGGCATCAAGGAACGCCTGCCTCAAATGCGCGTGAACTCCCATCAGCGTCGCCGGGTAGTCTTGGCCGCCTCGTTCGGAAAGCTGCATCGTCGAAAACGTCGCCGTCGAAAGCAGAGCCTCTCGCACCGGCAGCGAGGCCAGATTCACCACAGCCCCGGTCCCGCTCGCGATCCGCCCCGAAGGCAACACATGCACGGCGACAAACCCCGCCTGTCGATACTTGTCGAGATCCCCTTGCTGCGGCTTGAGGTGTTCTCCCGCCGCGAACTCCGGCGTCAGTCCATTCCGATCATCACTTCGCATCCCAGCCAAAGCGTACTTTGAAATATCGACACTCCGCCCCTCCAGCGGCATCGGCTTCACTTCATCGAACAGAGCCGAAACCCCCGCATCAATGAAGCCGGGATAGAGGTGCAGCCCATCGGCCTCGATCACCACCGCATCGGCCGGGATAGCGACATCCAATCCGACTGAAATGATTCGCCCGTCTCGAACAACCACATGCCCCTTGTCGATGACCTGCCCCGGAGCCACGACGATCTGGGCATTCGTCAACGCGAAAGTTCTCGGGCGAAAACCGGACGGAGGCAGTTGGTCATCTGCCACAGCAGCCACACACCACACGGCAGCCACAACCCAGACGACGAAATAGGAAAGGCTTGCGGCCCTCTGTTGGCGGCAAGCCCCGACAAACATGCGATCGGTCACTGTGACAATTCCTAGGCGAGGTCTCTGAGGCCGCGATCCGGCAAGAAGCGAGTTCAGGGGATCGCGTAAGTTGCCAGAGGTTAGCCATCCCGACCAACCGCTCGCCACACCGGACTCCTCCCGCCGTGACAAAACCTCCCAGTCTCTCACTCTCACTGGGCTTCCTTAGTTTTTAATCCTAGTCCGTTCAACCCCCGCCGTGCGGCGTCACCATCCCCGTCAGCCGGGCTTTGATCTCGGCCGGGGTGGCTGGGGCGGGGTGGCTGGGGTCGAGTGCTTCACTCGCCCCCAGCGAACGATGAGGCAGCGTCTCATTAGACTCGACTGTGGGCGGCGAAGCGCCGACCACAGCCACGCTACTTTTCTCAAGCTCTTTCTTGCGGGGCAATCCGACAGGGATACAAAGCCCAAGCAACTCTGAAGCGGATCGGTGGTGCGGGTGGCTGCTTCGGCGACCTGTCCGCCAACGACTCAGTTGGCCGATCAACAATGATCTTCAACCTCAAATCGCCTCTTCTGGCTCAAGCCATCTCGATTGTTGAGGCGTCAACTACCGTCAAACTGCGATTGTTCATGCTTCACACGAAATTGTTTTGAGTTTTTGTGGGCTTGTTGGAAAAATAACAGCCGTTCACATCACATCGGGATCAATTGAGTTCACTTCAATCGCCCGTTCAGTGGAATCAAATGCGTCCCGCATGACAACAATCGCGTTCCAAACAACCTCAATCGTGTAGCCAGTGTCCTCAAACGCATTCCGTGCCTCAACAAACGCATTCTAAGAGACATCAAACGCTGTCCGGGGAACCTCAAACGGTGTTTGTCGGACCTCAAGCGGACACTGGCTTTGGCGGGTGCCGTCGGTGCCCGAATGTTCTGTTTTCCTCACACTTTCGGGAGACGCCATCATGCCGTTGACTGATCTTGGGTCGTATGTCCAGACAATGGATGAGGTTGTGTTGCACTGGTTGGATGTGAATGCCGCGTTGGGCGGGGCTCCCGCGACCGACTTGAAGCTGGAGGGAGGTTTCAGCCGAGCCGATCTGATCGCCGCGCGGGATCTCTTTGAAGACCTGCACATTTCGATCGAGGACTTGGAGAACGCTCGCGAGATTGCGGCGGCGAGCCGCGATAATCTGAAGGGGACGCTGCGACCGAAACTCGGCCAGTTTCGCGGGATGCTGCGGGCGCTCATCCCGAAGTCGAAGTATGCCGCAGCCGCTCCGGTCCTGCCCGCGTTTGGGACGGACGAATCGAAGTTCCTTGGCCCGTTTGACGACGCCTCCAGCCTGTGGCTACGGATCAACGCCGATGCCACGCTGCCGGGATTCACACCACCACTGGTCATTGCCAGTTTGACGCAGGCACAGTTCGCCACCGAATTGGCGGCAACGCGAGCCGCGTTCGGGGCCATCCGCGCGGCCGAGAACGATCTGAATGTCGCCCGCAAGGAACGCGGAGCACTGCTCGACCCGGCCCGCGAACGCATGGTCCAATACCGCGCGGCGGTCGAAGGGCTGTTCGGTCCCGATCATCCGCTCACGCAGTCGCTGCCAGCCCTCTCTCCCGCGCCGGGCAGCACGCCCAACGCGAGCACTCTGAATGGAAACTGGAACGCGACGACGTTTCAGGCCGATTTGGCCTGGACCGCCTCGACCGATGCGAACCTTGATGACTATCAGGTGCGCATGTCGCCCGGTGCGACCTACGACGCTGACACAGCCACGGTCGTCGCCACCGTCCCCTCGGACACGCTGAGCCTCAGCACGACAACGGGCCTCGACAACCCCGGCGATATCGCCTCATTCAAGGTCTTCGTGAGACTCACCACCGGCAACGAATCGGGAAGTAACACCGTCACAATCACGCGGCTGTGAGATTTCCGAAATCAGCGGGCTGGCTGGGGTCAAGCGTGACACTTGCCCCCAGCGAAGGGGGTTCCAGCGTCTCACAGCATCCGACTGTCGGTCACAAGCGTGATCAATGAGACAGCCCCGACTCGGCAAATCCCGAACACCGCTACTGAGGCACAATCAATACCTCACCCGGCCAGCAGTGACACTCATCCGAAGCGTGAGCGAGGAACGCCACACATTTCTTCGTTTATACTTCGGGTTAGCGTATCGCAGTGACAAATATGTCACTGCGGGCCCCGAGCGTTATCAGTTCGGCAATGGGCATAAAAAAAGCGGCCTGCATTTCTGCAAGCCGCCAAAAACCCGGCAACAACCTACTTTCGCGCTGTTTTGCACTATCATCGGCCGAGTGAGCTTAAC
>JAYVDI010000318.1:0-5229 GCA_043749505.1 Schlesneria sp.
CCCCCTCACCCTAACCCTCTCCCCCGAAGACGGGGGAGAGGGGACAAAACCTTCCGACTCCGCGCCATCACACGGCATCCGCCAATCATCAGGCTCTGACCGCAACGCGCGAATCATCGCGACCGGTTACATCGCCCTCGCACGGCGGTTCGGTTCGCGGGTCGATGACTATCCGCAGCATCTGACCATCGAGGACACGATCGACAACCTCGGGCGAGCATTCCTCGGTTTGTCGTTGTCGTGCGCCCGTTGTCACGATCACAAATTCGATCCGATCAGCACCGAGGACTACTACGGTCTGTACGGCATCTTTCGCAGCACTCGCTATCCGTGGCCGGGGATCGAACTGGAGAAGAAGCAACGCGACCTCGTGCCACTCGTCCCGCAGGCCGAGTACGACCGGATTGTCGAGCAGCGGATCAAGGATCTCCAACCGCTCAAGGCCGAGGTCAAGCAACTCGAAACCGAACTAAAGCGGCTCGAAGCACAGCAGCCCGCCGAGGAGCCAAAGGTCGCCGCACAGAAGAAGCTCGTGGACGAGGCGAAGAAGCGGCGCGACGCAATCGAAAAGCAACCGTTTCCGTTCGAGATGGCCTACGCCGTCGCCGATGCCAAGACGATTGAGAACGCGCGAGTCCAGATCAAAGGGAACCCCGAAAAGCTCGGCGTCGAAGTGCCGCGTCGATTCTTGACCGTCCTCGGTGAGCAAACCATCTCACGTGAGGAAGTATCCTCGGGACGCAGGCAACTCGCCGAGTGGATCGCCTCGCCCGACAATCCGCTCACCGCGCGAGTCATGGTGAACCGCCTCTGGCTGAATCATTTCGGTCAGGGTTTGGTGCCGACTCCCAACGACTTCGGCAAGCAGGGCCGACCGCCCACGCATCCCGAGTTGCTCGACTGGCTGAGCCGCCGCTTCGTCGAGTCGGGCTGGTCCGTGAAGGCCATGCACCGGCTGCTGATGAACTCGCGAACGTACCAACTGGCGAGCGGCAGTCCACAACCAGCCCGACGCGCAAGCGAGGGCTTCGCCAGCGATTCCAGTTCCCGCACTGAGCCTCAAGCGGAGCCAAGCCCTCGCTCGCGCGTCGGGCTGGTTGAGAGCCTCGAACTCGATCCCGCCAACGACCTCCTCACGCATTTCCGCCGTCGCCGCCTTGATGCCGAATCGCTGCGCGACACGCTGCTCGTGTTGAGCGGCCAGCTCGAAGCCGGACCAGGCGGTCCGCATCCGTTTCCCGCGCAGAAGGACTGGGACTTCACCCAGCACAAACCGTTCAAGGCGGTCTACGACTCGAACCGTCGCAGCGTCTATCTGATGACGCAGCGCATCCAGCGTCATCCGTACCTCGCGATCTTCGACGGAGCCGACACGAGCGCGAGTACGTCGTCGCGAGGAAACAGCACGACCACGTTGCAGGCTCTCTACCTGCTCAACGACACCTTCGTCCACGAACGAGCCGCTGGCTTCGCTACTCGACTGGAGCAAGCCGCGCCGATAGCCTCCACCCGACTCGACCTCGCCCACCAACTGGCCCTCGGCCGTCCGATCACCTCCACCGAACGAGCGACCGCCGAGAATTATTTGGTTCAAGCGAAGGAACGCCTCGCTACCGCAAACGTCCCCGCCGACCAGATCGATCTCCTCGCCTGGCAAAGCTACGCCCGAGCCATCTTCAGGCTGAACGAGTTCGTGTATGCTGAATGAAAGTCGAGCGCGACGCTCGACACCATCCAGTCCAAACGGAATCAACTTCGTGTCCGCAGTAGTTCCCCGAGTCACCGCGAAGCCTGATCGACGAGCCACCGAATCGGGGAGCTACGAAGAGAGACTCTCCACCGAAAGAGCGTGGGCCATGAACGAGAGTGATGCGTTCTTTCAGAAAGGTGGCAAAGTTCACGAGACGCTGCGACGAGTCTCGCAACGCATGACCGAGTTGGGCATTCCTCACGCAGTCGTGGGTGGACTGGCTCTGTTTGAACATGGCTTCCGACGGTTTACGGAGGATGTCGATTTGCTCGTGACGGCCGAGGGACTTCGGCGGACCCATGCCGAGTTGGAAGGTCGCGGGTATCTTCCGCCCTTCGACGGCAGCAAGCATTTACGCGACACCGAGACCAAGGTGAAGATCGAGTTCTTGAAGACGGGGCAATTTCCCGGAGACGGCCTGCCAAAACCGATCGCCTTCCCGGACCCGGAAGAGGTCGCGGAGATGATCGACGGCATCCCGTATATCAAGCTGATCACGCTCATCGAACTGAAGCTGGCTTCGGGGATGACGCAGCCCGATCGGATGAAAGACCTGACCGACGTCCTGGAACTCATCAAGCTCACCCGTTTGCCCGCTGCATTTGTGTCGCAGTTGCATCCGTACGTCGCCGCGAAGTTCACCGAACTGTGGCAGGTGGCGCATCCTCAATCCAAACGGTATTTGCTCCTCTGGCGACACGTGGCCACTCCTGTTCCGGTCAAGAGCCTCGACGACTTGATCCAACTTCAGCCGGAGGAGATGGCCAAGCTCTCGGCGATGAAGGGCGATGGCGTCATGCTCGATGCCAGTCTGAACACCATTGATCGCGCCTACTTGTTCACGAACGATTCCGGTGTTGCGGCGAAGTACGACATGCACGATGAGGCTGACTTCGGCGGTGAAGTTTGAAGATTCATCGAACACGTCAATGACCTCCCAACGATGAGACTGATCGATGTCGCCGTTCACCACTCACGTCTCCCGCCGTCATGCCATTCGTTCGCTCGTCGGCGGGTCACTGCTGTTGCCAGGTATCTTTTCGGAGTTGCTGGCCGATGACGCCGCAGGCAGCAAGTCGGCGCATCCGCTCGCACCGAAGCGGCCACACTTCGAGCCGAAGGCCAAGCGGGTGATCCTGCTGTTTTCGTCGGGCGGCGTGTCGCACATGGACACGTTTGACCACAAGCCGAAGCTGTTTGCCGCCGACGGGAAAACCGTGGGAGTTGGCGGTGGGTTGTCGAACCAGTCGAAGCCGCTTGTCAAACCGTTGTGGGAGTTCAAGCCGGGCGGCAAGTGCGGAACGATGGTCAGCGATCTGTTTCCTCACGTCCGCGAGTGCATGGACGACATCTGCCTGATCAAGTCGATGAAGTCCGACGACAACGAGCACTATCAGGCGTCGCTGGCGATGCACACCGGTTCGTTCTTCTTCGCGAGGCCGTCGCTCGGATCGTGGCTGAGCTACGGGTTGGGGACGCTGAATCAGAACCTGCCGTCGTTCGTCGTGATCGCGCCACATCTGCCTTACGCGGGGGCACAGGTCTGGGCGAACGATTTTCTTCCCGCCTATCATCAGGGGACGCGAGTCGTCCCCGGTGCGGATCCGATTCCGAATCTCAAGCGACGCACCGACGTGGCCGGTTTGCAGGAGTTGGAACTGGGTCTGGCGAACGCCTTCAACCGTGAGCATCTCAAACGGAACGGCGACGACTCGAACCTCGCCGCGAGGATTCAGTCGTTTGAGACTGCGTACCGGATGCAGACGGAAGCTCCCGAGGCGTTCGATCTCTCACGGGAGACCGAGGCGACGCTCAAGCAGTACGGCATGGAACGCGGCGAAACGCAGGGGTTTGGCTGGCAGTGCCTGATCGCGCGGCGGCTGGCCGAGCGGGGTGTGAGGTTCATCGAGCTGATCGACACCGGCTCGTCGAACAACTGGGATTCGCACGGCGACATGGCCGAACACGCACCGCTGGCGCAGAAGATCGACCAGCCGATCGCGGGCCTGCTGCGAGACCTCAAGCAGCGCGGGATGCTCGACGACACGCTGGTCATCTGGACGACCGAGTTCGGCCGCACGCCGGGCCAGGACGGCGCGAAGGGCCGCGGACATCATTCGGCCTGCTTTTCAAGCTGGCTCGCAGGCGGCGGCGTCAAAGGCGGCATCAGCTACGGCGAAACCGACGACATCGGCGCGACGGTCGCCTCGAACCGAGTCCATGTCCACGACTTCCACGCCACGATTTTGCACCTGCTCGGCTTTGATCACACCAAGTTGACGTACCGGCATGCGGGGCGAGACTACCGGCTGACCGACGTGCATGGGAACGTCGTGTCGGAGATACTCGCGTGACAGATCTTGGACCACGGATTTGTTGGTGGCTGATGAGACTCAAGTTGGACATGACCGACAAACGTCGAAATCAGGCGAGCCGCGTGCCGTCAGGCCGCGGGTTTTCAACGGGAATCGAAGAACCCGCGGCCTGACGGCACGCGGCTCGCCAATTCCTGCCGAAAGCCTCAATAGGGGATAGACATGCTCACCATCGACCTTTCCGGAAAGACGGCACTCGTGACGGGCGGGAGCCAGGGTTTGGGACGCTGCACGGCGATGAGGCTGCACGCGGCGGGAGCGACCGTCGGTGTGAACTACTTTCCCGATCCGCAGGGTCTCAATCGGCAGCGTGCCGAGGAAACGGTGGCTGCTCTTGGAGAGCGGGCCTTCGCGGTGGGAGGCGACGTGCGCGATGTGGCGGATGTCTCACGAATGTGCGATGAGGTCACGTCACACACGGGGAAGCTCGACATCGTCGTGAACAACGCGGCCATCATTCGTGACCGCACGCTCAAGAAGATGTCCGACGGCGAGTGGCAGGACGTGATCGACACGAATCTCACAGGCGTCTTTCACGTCTGCCGGGCCGCCGCTGAACGGATGGCCGATGGCGGGCGGATCGTCAACATGGCGTCGATCTCGGGCGTGGTCGGGTTCTACGGGCAGGTGAACTACTCGGCGGCTAAGGCGGGAGTCATCGCGATCACGAAGGTGCTGAGTAAAGAACTCGCGCGACGGCGCATCACGGTGAATGCCGTTGCGCCGGGAGTGGTCCTCACCGAAATGGGAAAAACAATCCCGGAAGAGGTTCAGACCGAGATGCTCAAGGACATCCCTCTCGGCCGATTCTGTGAGCCGGAAGAAATCTCGAACGTGATCGTGTTCCTGTGCAGCGATCTGGCGAGCTATCTCACGGGGCAGACGATTCACGCGAACGGTGGCTGGCTCGGGTGATGCGCAGACATGGCGTTAGATCGCTCCTTGGAACTAGCCCGACGCGCAAGTGAGGGTTGCACAGTTGTTCACTGCGAAGCCCTCGCTTGCGCGCTTGAACTTACCCACATTCTTACAAAGTTTGCCAGTGTCGGTTCGCGGTGGCGGTTGCGTCTGACTCGTTTGGCGGCTTGGGGTTGCGTGTGTTGT
>JAYVDI010000319.1:0-8318 GCA_043749505.1 Schlesneria sp.
CACAACACACGCAACCCCAAGCCGCCAAACGAGTCAGACGCAACCGCCACCGCGAACCGACACTGGCAAACTTTGTAAGAATGTGGGTAAGTTCAAGGGGCTCAACCCCCGGCTAATGGCTGACATCCCTTCAGGATGAAAACAAACGACTTCATCCGGTTCACTTGAATCAACAATCCCCCCAAAACGTCGGATGAACCCAAATTCGGACGTAGGCCGTGACCCACGGCTCATGCCGTGGGTGATTGTTTGCCTGCCTCCCTCCGGGCGGAAACAGATTCGCTCGTGGCCTATTCGCCAGGCTACCTAAAAACACAGCCGCCCGACATCTTTGAGATGCCGGGCGGCTGTGTTGAATTGTTGGCGAGCATGTCTCGGAGTGTGATCCGGATTATGGCTGACGTGTGCCGTTGACCAAAATCGACCCAAGAATTCCCGTTGGAGCTTGGAAGTACGGGATGCCCGCTCCACGGAATCCATAAATCTGGATATCGTTGCTTTCGTTGCCGAACAGCGTGACCGCTCCCGTAAACGCCACGACATGGATGCCGCGTTCATCGACGACTAAGTCGGCACCGTCATCAATCGTGATGATGTTGCGTTCGATCGTCAGCGTCGAGGTGCCCTCGACCAGCGGAAATAGAATGGCTTCTGACAAGTCGCCGTTCATCACGATGGTGTTATCGGAAACGGTGGCCGTCGAGTTGGCGCCAAGCGTCATCCGAACAGCGCGAGCAGCAATTCCCGTAAACTGCATTTGGTTGCCGAGAAGCTGCTGGCCAACCACGATGTTGGCGTTGCCCCCGCCCGTCGTCACGTCAACTCCGATGTTTCCGGCCCCCGTTGAAGTGAACGTATTGCTCAAGATACTGACGGAAGAAGCGGCGGTCGCGGAGGGGAGGTTGAATCGAACTCCCGTAGCAACTCCGCCCAAGATGTTAAAGGTATTGGAATTGACATCGGCACCAGCGGTTCCGTCCGTGTCTAGGATCGTTCCATTCCAGTTCACTCGCAAACCTGTATCGCCACCACCGGAAGTTGTCACTGTGTTGTTGACGAACGTGAGATCGAGGTTTGCACCGATCGCGGCACCTTGGTTGAGGATCACCACGGCATCGTTGGTCGGATCCGTAATCGTTTGGCGGACTACTGAAAATGGGCTACCGATGACGTACGTGTAGGGGGTATTCGTGGCGGCGACGAGTTGCACCTCACTCAGAAGATTGTTTCGGATAATGTTTCCAAATAAGGAGACGGTCGGAACACTCAACGTCTGAATACCAAAGCCCAGATTCCCGGTGATCGTGGAGTTGGCGACGACCAGCGAGGACGTGGTTGTTGCTTGAACTCCATCACCGAGATTGCCGTTGATATTCATTCCGGTCAGCGAGACCCCGCCTGTGTTTGTGAACTGCGCGCCGTTGTTGATCGCTCCGGTGATCGTCCCGCCTGTACCGCTTGCTCCGTTGACACCTGTGACGGTGAACAAGTCTCCTCCGCCGGGACCGACATTGTTCAGCAGCACAATTCCTTGCGACAGGGAGTCGGTACTGCTGACCGATGTGAAAGTTAGGTTGATCACCGAGTTACTGACATCGATTGCGGGACTCGCACCGATTGACTCAATCGTTCCCCCGCTAATAAATACACCACCGGTGGGCGGAGTTCCGGCAACGGCACCCGCAGTATTGACGAACACACCGGTGCCCTCATTCGAGGTCACATTCAACGTCGTGATCGCGACCGTCGCTAGGTTATTGACGACGTTTAACCCTGCTCCGTCGATAAACAACGGCAGCGGACGGGTCGCGTCGTTAATTGTCAGCGTTTCAAACGACGTACTGCCAGCGGTGTTATTTTGGATATCGACTGCTTGAGCAACGCTCTGGAGTTCGTTGTTAATGATGGTCGTCCCTTGGAACGAATACGTTCCGGTGCTGTTGTTGACATTGATGCCGCTACCGAAGTCTAAGTCCAGAAAGCCGCGATTTGTGACAGTCAGCCCATTGAACAGGACGTTCGAGGCGTCGTTGGTGATCCGCACTCCATCGTCAAAAAAGTTGTTGATCGTTGTGGCTCCTGTGACAATGAACTCACCTGTATTGCTTGTGATTAAGATGCCATCGCCGCTGCCACCGTTTAGTGTGAGTGTGCGAAACAATGTGCCGCCACTGTTAGACAGGTATTCAATCGCTGGGGGAATGGCTAGCGCCCCGACCGTGTCCGTAATGGACACTTGCCCGAAGAAGGACACCTGTCCCGCGTTGCTCGTAAGATTGATTCCGCGCGCGCTGCGATCATCAATCGTCACGGCATTGGATGTAGATACTCCCGCCACCGGTGCCGTTCCAAATGAGATTGTGCTACCTGCGAGTGTGTTGTGGATGTCGATGGCATCGTCTATCGATTGAGCAATATTGAGTGCCCCGCGGAAGTTAATGATGCCGGAACCACCGATAATCTCAACGCCCGTCACCGTGGATTGATTGATTGTGGTCGTATCGATCGTCACGATGCCACCCTCGTTGGACACGCTGTTGTCGATCAGAATGCCTTGGCCTCCGATGTCGGTGATCGCGGCCCCCGTGAGATTGACGAAGCTGCCTAGGTTTGTGTTCTCAACCCACAATGCGCGTCCACCCGTATTGTTGATCAACCCCTGTGCCAATGACACGGGGTCGTCTCCGAACGTAATGCCGCCGACGTTGCCCACCACATGCAGTGCTGTGGCATTTCCGACAGGGTCATTAATGCGAACTCCGCGCATCACGACCGGGCCGGGATTGGCCACGTTCAGCAGGTTCTCCAAGCGTACGCCGTCGCCGTTAGAAAAATTCACATCGGTTTGAGTGATGAGGAAGTTCTTCGCTCCATCGCCATAAATCCCATGCCCGATTGATCCGCTGGTCTGAACGGCCTCATCACCGATGCGGAAGCCGCTGAATTCGGTCGGTTGGGTTGTTGTGATTGCAGCGAACGAGGTCAAAGTCACACCATCACCGGGGGAATTCGCAAAGAGAGGCCGATTCACGAATGCGGTTGCACGAGGAACGGGAATCGACCCCAAGGTGGCCACATTCACGCGATGTTGAACGCCATCACCTTCGCCCAGCATCCGAACGCCCTGCTCCAGAAGTTCCACGCCGGTGTTGTTAAAAACGCTGTCTGCGTGGACGAAGATAATGTCGCGAATGGCCAAGTCAGCTTGAGCATCAGCCACGGTCAGGAATGGGTCTGTGACCGTGCCGTTGAACGCGGGGCCGGTCGCGTAGCTGGCGACGTGTTCGACGAAATATGGCAGTGCCGTGTCCGGATGCCTCGCCACAATTCCGGTGTCTCTCACCGTGGTCAGTCCCACGGCGACGTTGTAGTTGCGGCGGACCTGTTCGGTCATGCGATTGAACTGAGTCCGCGCTTCACCCTCAGGCTGACGGAATCCGCCATAAGTCCACGTCGCTCCGAAGATGACGTTGGTGTCGAAGAGCGAGTCGCTGGTGATTTCCATCTGCGCCTGAAGATTCGCGATCAGGTTGGCCTGCACGCGAGTCTTCCAGCCAGCGAAGCCAGCAATCTCTTCGCCCTTGTAGTAATACCAGCCGCCCGCCACGCGGACATCGTGCCGTTGCATGACGCGCCCGGGGAGAGGAACCGCGACTTCCATATCGACGCCCGTCAGAGCGTTGGCAACGAGTCGGTCTTGGCTATACGTAATCAGATTTCCGACAAACGCTTGGCTTCCATCCACGAACGTCGTCGATAGCAATTTCTGAGTGGTCGCGCTTGGGAAATACGCATTGGCCCTCATGTCCCACTGTTTTCCGAGGGTTTCCAGTCCAAAGCCAACATCGCGGAAGAGCGCTCCGCTGGAGTTGTCGTAGTCGTAATAGACGTTCGCACCGAAGATGCGATCTAGGCCCTCTGAGTGATACCGGACGCCCGTGCCGAGACTTCCGCCCCAGTTGTCCGAGGTCGCACGAAAGCCACGGAAGTCGCTGAAGAACATCCATTTGTCGGCAAAGGCATACGGCATGAGTTCGACCGGGAAGATCGACGTTTCGCGTCCGACGGCCGGTCCCGATGAAACCCCGGCCCGAATCAGCGCTCCGAACGCTTCACCGGATCGCCCGGTATAGCGATCACCGAACAACGCACCGTCTTCCACGGCATCGCCAATGTCAGACCGGGCACCCGCGCCGGCGGGTGGCTCTTGCCCCACGGCGAGACGCGATGAGAGCGCCAGGCCCACACCCAAGCTGAGCCACAGCAAGCCGCGCATGCTCTTCGAGACGCGAAGCCAAAACCGGTTGGTCGATAAGTACATCGAGTCACCTTTGCGGTTACGGAAGAACGTGGTCAGACCACGCCAGAGAACCGGAGGAGGGCGATAGAAACCCGCTCGATCAGACCGCGAAAATTGCGACTCGGACACCACCGTGGCGCAGTTTCATCGGCCCAACAAAGCCAGGATCAAAGACAGATGGGATTTGAGAGAAAGGGACGGCGGTTTGTAGCGGTGCCTCAAAACGGGATCAATCCGAATCAAGGGCTGCTCATCGAGAAACGCCTCATTTCGGCCCGTTTTCCGCGAGAAAAATGCTCCGCGTCCCATTGCGGTTCCGCACTTCGGCACCAACTGCCGCCGCCTTGGCCCGGTGCGGCGTTGGAAGCGAGTTCCGCCGTCAAATCAGACGGGTCGATGGTTCGCTACCGCTTTGTTCGACCAGATGTATCATGGCCGCCTCGCATTCGAGGCCGAGATGTGTCCGACAGAAGTATCGTAGTCCCGTCGCTCCGCCGACGGGACCGTTTCAGATGTGGCGTTCTTGCTGCGGGGATGCACGTTGCCGCACGTCTCGTCGGCGGAGCGACGGGACTACAGTAGATTTGTCGGAATCGTCAAGACATTTTTCCACCCGCGATCGAGTCGAAACGGGCATCACCAAAGCTGCCCACACAAGGAGCATCCGACATGGCCGAGCAAGTCTATCTGGCGATTGATCTGGGCGCGGAGAGTGGCCGCGTGATGGCGGGAATCTTCGATGGACAACAGGTTCGCCTCGAAGAGCTGCATCGGTTTCCCAACGGCCCCGTTCACGTGGCCGACACGATGCGCTGGGACTTGTTGCGGCTGTGGTCCGAAATCCAGACGGGCCTCGCCAAGGCGGCCACTCGCTTCGGGCAGAGCATCGTGTCCGTGGGGGTCGATACGTGGGGCGTCGATTTCGTCCTGCTCTCGAAGACGGGCGAGATGCTTGGTCAGGCTTACAACTACCGTGATCCGAGGACGCGCGGCGTGATGGAGCAGACGTTTCAACGAGTCCCTCGCGCCGAAGTCTTCGCGGAGACCGGCCTCCAGTTCATGGAGATCAACTCGCTCTATCAGTTCATCGCGATGAACCAGGCCAACCAGCCGCTAGTCTCTCAGGCCGACCGGTTCCTCATGATCCCCGACTTCTTCCATTGGCTGTTGTCGGGCAGTCGCGTCGTTGAGTTCACCAATGCCACCACGTCGCAGATGTTTCATCCGACGGATCGCACGTGGGCGTTCGACCTGCTGCGGAAGCTCGATCTACCGACGCAAATGTTCGGCGATGTTGTCGATCCGGGAACGAAGCTCGGTCGCTTGCGTGAGGATGTCGCGCGCCGAGCCGGCTTGCCACGACTCGATGTTGTCACACCCCCAACTCACGACACGGCGGCCGCCGTCGTCGCGGTGCCGACCGAGCGAACCGGCTCCGCGAGCTGGGCCTACATCAGCTCGGGCACTTGGTCGCTGATGGGTCTCGAACTGCCGCACGCCGTCCTCACGCAGCGAGCACTGGAACTGAACGTCACCAACGAAGGAGGGATCGACGGGACGTATCGCCTGCTCAAGAACATCATGGGCCTGTGGCTGGTGCAGGAGTGTCGGAAGTCGTTCGAGCGACATGGCACGGCGTATGACTACGGCCTGTTGGCGCAGGCGGCTCGGGACGCCCAGCCGTTCCGTGCGTTCGTCGATCCCGACGATCAAGCCTTCCTCGCGCCGCCCGACATGCCGGAAGCGATTCGCGGCTGGTGTCGTCAAACCCATCAAGAGATTCCCGACAGCGAGGGCGGTCTCGTTCGCTGTGCCCTCGAAAGCTTGGCCCTCAAGTACCGCATGGTCCTCGGCTGGTTGGAAGAGCTGTCCGGCGAACAAATCGAAGTCATTCACATCGTTGGCGGCGGGACGCAGAACGAACTCCTAAACCAGTTCACAGCCAACGCGACCGGTCGCCCCGTCGTGACGGGACCGATTGAAGCGACCGCTCTCGGCAACATTCTCGTCCAAGCGAGAACCGCCGGAGCGGTTGGCTCACTCGCACAAATTCGCGACGTGGTGCGAGCCTCTTCCACCATGCAACGCTACGAACCACAGAACACGCTTGCTTGGGACGAGGCTTACGTTCGGTTCGTCGAACTGACCCGACGAGCCAAGCGATAGAAGACGTTTGAAAACAAGATTGACAGCCTGTTCGGCGCGAGTCTCCCGACCCCACCGAACAGGCTGACCGAAAGTCTCCTCCACCAGATTCAATATGGATGGCAGAGACTCATTTCACAGAGCCACCGTTGCGCGAACTGTCTCGTGCGACGAAATCATGTCGATGCGATGGTCGCATCAAGCTACCCCCCCCATTTTTACGACACAGAAGATTCGATCATGTTCCCACGCTTCGTTTGGTTTCTCGCGTTCGTTCTGTTTATTACCGAGGCGGCATTTTCGCAGACCATCGAGCGAGGAACCCTCAAGTCGATTGATGCGGCCAAGGGGACGATCACGGTTACTGTCGAGGGCAAGGACCGCAGTTTCGACGTTACGAATGACACACAGATTCGCACGGCGGGCGGCGGTGAACTCGCAGGCGGACTGAAGCACGAAGCCTTCAAGGTGGGAGCGTCCATCAATTTCGCGACCCGCGAGCAGGACGGCAAAGTGGTCTTGGTTGGCCTGCGTCCGGCTGCCGCCAACGCACCCAACAACCCCGGTCCGAATCCCGGCGGTGACATTCAACGCGGCCGTATCAAAACCCTCGACATCGACAAACGGACGATGACCGTCACCGTTGACGGCAAGGATCGCGCGCTGATTCTCGCGGACGATACGCAGGTCTTGGGAGGCACCGGCGACACGCTCAAAGACCGTCTGAAGGACTTCAAGGAAGGGATCGACACGTTCTTTCGTGAGGCCAATCGCAATGGCAAGACGACCGTCGTTGTACTGCGGCTCGTCGGTCAGGAGAGAGGCCAGCCCGGTCGTAACGCGCCACCACCGCCACCCGCCGATCTGAAGCCGCTCACGGAACTGGGCACTGGCGAATATCGCGGTCAGCCAGGCGGGCTGTATCCGCAGGGAAAGAACACGCGTCCACAGGCTCATGAAGACGCAGGCCGAAGACTGGCCGAGTCCATTCAACCGCTGGACCGCAACGGACAGCCTGCGTCTGGTGGGCGGATCGTGCTGATGTCGGTCGGCATGAGTAACACGTCGCAGTCTTCGTCCGGCTTCCGTCGAGTTCTGAACACCGACACCGAACACAACTCGCGGCTGGTGTTTGTCGATGGCGCGCAGGGAGGTATGACAGCGGCAGCCATTCAAAATCCCAACGACGAGCGAACCGGAACACGCTACTGGAACACAGTCGATGAACGGCTGCGAACCGAGGGCGTTTCGCGAGAACAAGTCCAGATCATCTGGATCAAGCAGGCCGATGCCGGGCCGAGTTCGGGCTTCCCGGCCTATGCTCGCACGCTGGAAGGGGAGCTGGCGAAGATCGTCCAGATCCTGCCGCAGCGATTTCCCAACGTGAAGCTGTGCTATCTGTCGAGTCGCACCTATGGAGGCTACGCCACGACGGGACTAAATCCCGAACCGTATGCCTACGAGTCCGGCTTCTCGGTCAAGTGGCTGATTGAACGCCAGATTCAGGGCGATCGCGAGTTGAACTTCGACAAGTCGAATGGCGAGGTTCGCGCTCCGTGGCTCAGTTGGGGAGCCTATCTCTGGTCGAACGGCAGCCAGCCCCGCAACGATGGCATCCGTTTTGAGAAGTCCGACTTCACTGACAACGATGGCACGCACCAATCAACCGCAGGACAAGACAAAGTCGGCGGCCTGCTGCTCGACTTCTTCAAGAAAGACTCGACCACCAAGCCGTGGTTCGCGAAGGTGAAATGACACCCCAAAGAACGCCCGCACCGCAGGTCTCGGGTGGTGCGAGAGACTTGCGGTGCGATGTGGCGTGGTGCAGAGAGAGGCGGGGCGAGTGAGTTCGTTTTGTCGGGGCCTCACAATG
>JAYVDI010000320.1:0-4570 GCA_043749505.1 Schlesneria sp.
CACAACACACGCAACCCCAAGCCGCCAAACGAGTCAGACGCAACCGCCACCGCGAACCGACACTGGCAAACTTTGTAAGAATGTGGGTAAGTTCAAGGCGGCAAGTGTGGGCCACCACGCAACAGGTCGATCTCGACAATCGACACGGGGCTGTGCATCACGAGAGTTCGCTTTTGCAAATACTGCACGCGATCAGGGCCACGGCATTTCTGTAGCGGACTGAGCACCTCAATCATCGTGACCACATCGCGACGTTGCCGATCACGAATCTCGGAGTACGAATGCCGCTCGACTTCGATATCCGGGATTTTCGCGATCAACGCTGAGTGGCTGAGAGTTCGCGGTTCAGCTACCGCCATGCTTCCTCCACCGTCACTCTCGATGACCGAGACATCGGGCCGCCCCAACATCTTTCGGCGTTCTTCATCGCTCGGCTCGTGAATGAACACGCTCTCTTCGGTCTTCACGAAGAACCACGGCCGAATCTGCGCGGCCAGAGCATCACGCATATGCGTGATGAAAGTCCTGCCAAGCGGCGGGCTGTTCGAGATACGGGTTCATTCCCGGAAACGGTAACGGCATGATCGCTCCTGACCATCGATCGGTTGTTCAGAACAGTCGGTTGTAGCCGTTGAGGGCGGCGACTCGGTACGCCTCGGCCATCGTCGGGTAGTTGAACGTGGTGTTGATGAAGTACATCAGCGTGTTGTGGGGTTTGGGTTGAGCCATGATGGCCTGGCCAATGTGAATGATCTCGCTGGCATTCGAGCCGAAACAGTGGATGCCGAGAATTTCCATCGTCTCGCGGTGGAAAAGGAGCTTCAACATGCCGGTCGTTTGGCCGGTGATTTGTGCTCGGGCGATGCTTTTGAAGTGGGCGTGACCGACTTCGTAGGGAACCTTGCCTTCGGTCAGCTCGCGCTCGGTCTTGCCGAGTGAACTGATCTCGGGGCTGGTGTAAATCCCGGCGGGGATGTCGAGTGACGGAGCCGGACCGCAGTCTCCTTCCGTCGCTGGATCGCCGTCGGCTTCCGCCATGACACAGAGCAGATGGCTGGCGGCATAGCGGCCTTGGTTGTACGCGGCACTGGCCAACGCCGGAGGGCCGATCACATCGCCTGCCCCATAAATGTGCGGGACCACAGTCTGCATGTGTTGGTTGACGGGGATATTGCCTCGCTGATCGGGCGTGACGCCGATCGCTTCCAGACCGAGTCCATCAGTATTTCCCGTGCGACCGGCCGCCCACAGCAAGGCGTCCGTCTTGAGTTGTTTGCCCGATTTGAGGTGCAAGATCACACCGTCATCAGCCGTCTCGATCCGTTCCGTTTCCTCGCGATGGCGGATGATTACGCCGCGTTCGCGCAGGTGATAGCTGAGTGCATCGACGATCTCTTCGTCGAGGAAGTCGAGCAACCGGTCGCGGTTGTTGATGAGGTTCACCTTGATTTCGAGGTTGCGGAACATCGACGCGTACTCGCACCCGATGACTCCCGCGCCGACGATGGTGATCGACTTCACATTCAGATCGAGGTTCAGAACCGTGTCGCTGTCGAAAACGCGCGGGTGGCCAAAGTCGATCCCGGCCGGCCGATATGGACGTGCTCCGGTTGCGATGACAATGTACTTGCCCCGCGCGAGGGCACGTGAACCATCCTCCTGAACCGCCTCGATCGTGTGCGGATCAACGAACCGCGCGACGCCGCGCACGATGGGGATGTCGTTCCGGTCGTAGAAGGCCGTGCGCATCTTGACCTGCGCCTCGATGACCGACTTCGCCCGGCGACGCAGGTCGGGGATCATGAAGTGTGCGGTCAGCCCGTGTTCGCGGAAGAGGACGTTGTTGTTGACCTCGGTCATCTGAAAGATGGCGTACCGCAGCGCCTTACTCGGGATGGTCCCCTTGTGTGTGCAACTGCCGCCGACAGCCGGTTCTCGTTCGACGACGACGACCGACTTACCGTGCTTGACCGCCTGCATCGCCGCCCCTTCGCCACCGGGGCCGGTCCCCACCACAATCACGTCGTATTCACTGGCCAAGTCCGTCATGAGAGTCCTTCTCAAAGATTCAAAATTCTTTCGCCTGACAAATCTGCGGGGAAACGTGCATTTCGTTAAACCGCGTGGGCAACGCCCCGCGCGCCGAGTGACGTTTGAACCTGCTTCTACATCGACACGCGGGGCGGTGCCCACGCGGTTTAACGAGTCACTTGCTTCGGCTCTCGGCGCGGCGCAAGGCGTCCGTGAGTGCTTCTTCGATTTCTGGCACGAGGATTTTGACACTCTCACTCCGCGTTGCCATTTCGCGCGCCTGTTCGCTCAGCTTACGAAGATTGGTTTGATCTCCCTCCAACCCCGCGATGATGGCGAGGCCCGCTTTACCGTGTGCTTTCTGCCAAGCGTCCGACGATGCCTCGAACTGCTCGAACGTCCCTTTGGCGACGCGCTTTCGTTTCGTCTTGAGATAGATCAGGGCCAGGTTAATGTCGGCGCGGCTCTTGATGAGTTCCGTCGCGTCCTTACGGCCCTTGACCGCACTCCACGCCGCTTCATCTCCCGGTCTGCCCATCGCGTAGTAAAGCTGGCTTTCCGCGTTCGGCAACTCTTGAACCTTGGTCTGAGCCGTCGCCTTTGTCAGGAGCGGATCGGGCGTCCGCATCGCCCAGCCGATTCCCGCCGTGCTGGCCATCACTAGGACGCACGCTCCGATCATCCACTTCATCTGGTCTTGAAGAGGTCGCTCTAACAGCGGCTTCGTCGATCGTGGCAATGCGGTCGTTTGACGGAACGATGCTTCCGATGGTGGCGTCTCTTTGCCGGTCGCCTGTCGGAGCAGCGTCTTGAGATCGTTGGCCACGGCGAGGGCATCGGCCGGACGATCTTCCTTCTTCTTCGACATCATCCGTTCGATGAGCGCAATCACACCAGGAGGAACATCAGGCCGCGCTTCCTTCAACGAGGGGACCGCCTCGTTGAGATGCTTCACGGCCACCGCGAGAGCCGTCTCACCCGTAAACGGTGGGCGACCGGTCAGCATGTGCCAAGCCATCACACCCATCGAGTAGATGTCGCTGCGCGCATCGAGTGGCTTGCCGTTCACCTGCTCGGGACTCATGTAGAGCGGCGTTCCCATCGTGACGCCGACTTGAGTGAGTGCCACTTTCTCACCATGCAGCGACAGTTGCGCGAGACCGAAGTCGGCGACCTTCGCTTCGCCTTTCTTGGTGAGCAGCACGTTCTCAGGCTTGATGTCCCGGTGGACGATGCCGCTGGTTGCCGCGACTTGAAGCGCGGCCGCGACCTGCTTCAAGATGTGCAGCGCGATGGGAACTTCGAGCGGTCCCTTCCGCGTGATGAACTCCTTCAGGTTGCGGCCCTGCACGTATTCCTGCGCGATGAAGTGAATGCCATCCTGCTCGCCGACCATGTAAACCTGAACGATGTTCGGGTGGTTGAGGCTTCCGGCCGCAGTCGCCTCATGGCGAAATCGCTTCACGTAGCTGGCGTCGGCCACAAAGTCGGGCCGCAAGATCTTGACCGCCACCTGACGTCGCAAGCTCGTCTGCTCGGCCAGCCAGACCTCGGCCATGCCGCCCTTGCCAAGTCGCCTCAGCAAATGAAACTCACCCAACGTCAGGCCCGTCAGATCGAACGGCATCGGTGGCGACGAAAACTCGCCACTCCCAGACGCGGAGTTCGCAGCGGCATCGGGCGTGGAATCGCCGCTGGGCTTCTGAGGGCCATCCGGGCGTTTCGGCTCAATCATCATTTTCTCCGCGCGGGGCTTTAATTGTGTGGGCGAGGGGGGATAAGTTCGGTTCAAAGGTCCGTTCACATTGGTACGACGCGAGCGGCGGCTACTGTAGCATACGTCCGAAAAATCGTCTCTCAGCCAAACTCCCACCGCTTCCAAAGGGGTCAACCGTGTCTCGCGCCGATGATCTGGCCTTACTGCGTGAATACACCGACAGCGAAAGCCTCATCAAACACATGCTGGCCGTGGAAGCGGCCTGTCGGGCCTACGCTTGCAAGTTTGGTGAGGACGAAGAGAAGTGGGGGACAGTCGGGTTGCTCCACGACTTCGACTATCAGCGCTGGCCCGATCCGCCCGAGCACCCGCTGCAAGGGGCCGTAATCCTGAAAGAACGCGGCTATTCTGATGACGTGATCTACGCGATCAAGTCGCATGCGGACTATCTGAACGACACCTTTCCGCGCGTCTCGCGGCTCGACAAGACGCTGTATGCCTGCGACGAACTGTGCGGCTTTCTGACGGCGTGTGCCTTGGTCCGACCGGCGCGGCTGGAGGGGCTGACGCCCGCCAGCGTCAAAAAGAAATTGAAGAACCTCGCGTTCGCTGCTTCGATCCACCGCGAAGACATCACGCGCGGCGCAGCCGATCTCGGTGTGGACCTGGATGAGCACATCACTTTCTGCATCGCCGCATTGCAACCGATCGCCGCTGAACTGGGCCTGCTGCCGGTTGTTGAGTGAATTTGGATAGTGGCGAGCGCGGCTGATGTCCAATGGAACTCACGTTGTCGTCTTTCGCTCCGCGAAAGGACGTTCT
>JAYVDI010000321.1:0-4932 GCA_043749505.1 Schlesneria sp.
AACCCCGGCTGGCTCACTCTCTGGCGCGGCCTCGACAAACTCCTCCTCGCCATCAGAGGATTCGTCGCAATCAACCAAAGATGTGGGTAAGTTCAAGCACTTGCCGCTGACGGGGATTCCAGACTGCGACTACCGCGTCATGGTGAGCCGCCGGTCAATGCGGCCGGATGTACTGGCGTGGGCGATCAACCTGCGAGACGTACTGCCGGTCATTCCAATCCCACTCAAGGGCGATGTCCCCGACGCGACGCTCGATCTGCAAGCTCTGCTGCACAAGGTCTACGATGCGGCGGGCTATGAGGACTACATCTACTCGACATCCCCCGAGCCGCCGCTCACCAGTGAGCAATCCGAGTGGGCGAAACAGTTCGCCCCTTTCGCAGTGTCCCGATCGAGCGAATCGCCAACTCAAGCGTGAACGACTCAGCTCGTTCGGCAGCCGAGAGTCAACAGCACGTTGGCCCACAGGTTTTGATCGGCCGTCTGGATCGTCAGGACATGGTCGGGTGAGGCGACGGCCTCATAGAAGTCCCACTTGCTGATCGGCGTTAGCTCCAGCTTCAGTCCGGCGGCTGAGACGATGCGGCGGTAGTCGGCCCAGACCGGGGGATCGCCCTGTTGTGCGTACGGGTCATCGGCGGGAATGCCCATCGTGTTGACTTCGTCCACCGGGATAGCGGTCAGCAATGTCTGAAGCACCTGCGACACGGTGACGATTCCCGGCGCAAGGTTCAGGCTGACCAACGTCGCGTTCGGGCCGAGCTTCGTCGAAGCGGGATAGTTCCCGTCAGCAATGAGCACCTTTGCATGATGCCCCGCACGAGCCAAGATCGCAGAAATTTCGGGATGTAGCAGTTGATGCTTGAGCATGGTGGAGGGTCGATCGTTGAAGGTTGAGAGACAGAAACGGAGACGCTGGCTTCATTCAGCTTTTGTCAGCTCGTCGTCATTGTCCGGGTCATGGTATCCCTCGGCGATTTCGCGACGCATGTCCAATACGATCTCGGCTTCCTGATCTTCGCAACGATCCAGCTCTGCGAAAGCATCAGCCCTCAAGCCCATTTGCGAAAGGACCGAGGCAAGAGCAACGCGAGCGGAATCGTCTGCCCCGTGTTCAATCGCGAGGAGAAAGTGCCGTTGAGCAAGGGGGAAGTTCTCGGCGAGGTCGTACCAATGTCCAAGCGATTCGTGGGCGGGCCAGTAGGCTGGATCAGCGGCAATTGCGGTGAGGTAGCATTGGAGCGAGAAATCATTGGTAGTGGATTCGCTGTCGATCATTTGGGAAATGTCGCCCAAGATATCCCACAAGTAGGGGTCATCTGGAAACGTCACCGTGAGTGCGCGAAGTCGATCAACGTCTGCGATCGTCCATGTCTCTTGATCGCGTATCGAACCGATCGTGTCATCGGGTTCCATCGTAACGAGCCTTATTTTTAGTCGGACAACTACGTGTAATCGTGTCGGCCCTTGATGGCCGAGACCATGGCCAGCAGCAACGGCAGTTCGTCAGTGGTCATGTCGAGCTCCACCATGACCGACGGCAACGGCTCGGCGCGTCCTGACATGGCCACTCGACGGATGATCTCTTTGCCGAAGACCAGGCATTGCCGACGACTCATCACATCACGAACCATGATGAGTTCCGCGTCGCCCAACTTCTGTCGCGGGTCGGTCTCCGGATTCAGTCTGCAGTTCTCGTCCAGCAGTGCGTGAATGGGAATGACCTTCATTCCCAGCAGGCTTTCCATGTCCATCGTGCGTGTCTCTGCAAGTCGTTTTTTGTGTGGAGTAGGTTTGAAGTCAGGACTGTCGCATCACCAAATTCAAACCGACAAAACACGACAGTTATTGATGCGCCGATCCTTAGCCAACAAGCAGTCGATACGCCTCAATCGTCTGTTGCGCCGCTGCCACAGAATCGGGCCACGGGAGGGCCTCCGCTGACAGGTAGCCTTCGTATTGGATCTCACGCAGCGCGGCAATGATTGGCCCGTAGTTGAGGTGTCCGCAGCCCGCCGGTCGGCGGTTGGAATCGACGAAGTGGACGTGTCCGATCCAACGACCTCCGTCCTTCAAACCGGAGGCGACGCTGGTCTCTTCGATGTTCATGTGGAAGAGGTCGGCCAGCAGTCGCACGTTGTCCGTTTGCAGCGACCCCATCAGCGCCGCGCCTGCCGCCTCGGTGTTGATGAGGTTGGTTTCGTACCGATTGAGCGGTTCGTAAATCAGTGGGATGTTGTAGCGGCGGGCATGCTCGCCGAGGTCATTCAGCGCGGCTTTCAACCAGTCGAGAGCCTGCACTTTTGAGACGCCGTCACCCCAGCGTCCCTGCATCGAACCGATGATGGCCGGTGCGCCGTGCGGCCCGCCGAAGTCGATCATCGAACGGATGAATTCTTTAGCGCGCGATCGCGTTTCAGCATCCGGACTCGTGAGACTCAGCTTGTGCTTCACCCATCCAGCCCCCGTTCCGACGGCGGCCAGCTCCAGCGAGTGAGCCTTCAACAACGCCGCGAGTTCGCTCTGCGAGACCGCATCCGGACCCGGTGCAAACAGTTCGATGGAATCAAACCCCAGCTCGGCCGCGTGACGACAAGCTCCGGGCAGGTCGTCCCAGAAGACGAACGGGCCACCTTTGGCTTCAGTGACAAGACTGATCGTGACAGCGGACTTCATCTGCGATGGTTTCCTTTGTTGTTTGAGCTTTCGTTCGGGCTTTCGGAGCGACCGTTCTCGTTCGACAGCAACTCATCGCGGACTTCCATCAGTACCACGCCGAGCATGTTTCGCCCACTCCCGTCTCCGCCATCAGACCAATAGGTGTCGTCGGCATTGTGGTCAATCAGCACGGCGTCTGCCGTGTTAAGCAGAAGTTTTTTGAGGCTCGGAATTTGAGTGAACTTGGCCCGCACGGCGGAGCGCATGAAGTCGAGTTTGAGGACATCCCAATCTCGCCGGACTCGCAGCTTCGGATTGTTGGCGATCCACAACATCTCGGTCACGGATCGTGTCAGCAAAATCTGCTTCTGTACCTGCAAGTCATGAAATTTTTGAGCCTGAAAAAAATGCTCGGCCGTGTACCACATCTTGCCTTCGAGCGAGATCGGATACGGAGCCGAGTTTGACAACGATCCATAGTCGTCACCAACACGATGAAAGCGAATGATGTCCATGAGGTTCCAAAACGAGCCAACCAGCTTGAAACAATTTACCGCGAAGTATCAGTCGCTGTCGTCGTCGGGCGAGACAGCGGGTAGAGCAGTTGTAGGACAAGGAAGATCGCCAGTGGTGTGAAGACTAACAACCTAGCGTACGCAAGAGCCGTTCGGGCGTGTCGCCAGTTGGATGCGGGCGGGACGCTGCCGATGGCGGCGGTCCCGCTCTGCAACCATTGCAACCGCTCGGTCTCTTCCGACGGGACGAAACTGGCGACGGCGAGGTATACGAGCATCAGCATCAACGTGGCCGTCAGGACGCCACAACCCATCGCGATCATTTGCGTTTTGAAGGCGGCCCGTTCGGACATCGGCTCGAAGTGGAGGTCGATCGTGCGACGGCGTTTCACCGAACGGTGCGTGGCATCAAGGGTCTCAAAGACCTTCACGAGCGCTGGCCATTCTCCGCGCGAGTCGTCTTGAGGAAGCAACGCTTCGATCTCATCCAGTCGTTCGCGCGCAGCGGTGACGCGATTCCCGATGATCTTCGTTCCATTCGGCTCAGTCAGCGTCCACTCGTAAGCGGGCGAACCGAGTTCCGCGATGACCTGGCCTCGTTCGCCATGCACCGTGAGCGTGGAGAGCGATGTGCCAGCGGTCTTCTGCATGTGCCACGTCGCTTCCGGCAGGGCGCGTCCCGCCAGCGTGACGGTCTGCATGAGAACCTCGTCGTTCACCGCACCAGTTCTCAGTGCTGTCGCTTGGTCGTAGTCACCGCCGAGCCAACGAAGCAGGTCGATGTCGGGGAGCAGCACGTCATCGACGATCGACTGTTTCAGAGGTATCCCCGGAAGCCAACAATACGCGCGGTCCAGTTGAATGAACTTCACTGCGCCGAGCGAACCGTCTCGCAGTAAAGCGTGCAGTCGGACGAGAGCCGGGTCGTGACGATGCCACAGCGCCGGGACCAGCTTCACCCGGTTGTCGTCCCGGATCAGACTCAGCTCGTACAAGAACGTCGAGCCTTGAGCGGCATCGGGGATGAACAGGATCGTCTGGCCCGCTGCCGCCAATTGCTTGATCGCTTCCAGAGCGGCCGGATCGTGACCGCCGACCAAGATCACGTCGATGTCACGCGCGATCAGCAGGTCTTCCCAACGCTCGGCGATCCGAATTCCGGAGCGGCCTCGCAGCAGTTCGGCCCCGAGCGGCGAGATGTTCACCGCCACGACGATCTCATGCGCGGAACCCACAGCGATTGCATCAAGGCACGGAATGACGGCGGGATCGTCGCAGAGCAGGGCAAGTCGCATGAAAGGTCTCGGTGAGGTGGCAGGGATGCAAGCAGCGAAGAAAGTGAAAGAGTCGGGGTCAGGTGGTTCAAAGTTCTTAGCCCGGAGGGCGGCAGAAGGTAGCCCACGGCGTGAGCCGTGGGTTGAGCGGCAGAGGGAGGGGCGACATCAGCCCGGAGGGTGGCACATTGTCAAGGATTTCAAAGTGTCGCCCTGCAGGTGGAGTGAGCCTTTTGACTTTTCCCCACGGCACACGCCGTGGGCTGCCTTCTGCCGCCCTCCAGGCTAAGAAAAAGACGAACTCACTTCACTCTCGGGTCAGCGCTGTCGGTCTAGCCTCCCAGCTTCTTCATCGCAGCGTCGAGTCGTTGCTTGGCTTCCGCCGCGTGCATCGACATTGGGAACTTGTTGATGAGCAACGTGTAGCTGGCGGCCGCTTCTTTCCATTGTTGTTGTTGTTCGTCGCACTTGGCCGATTGCAGCAG
>JAYVDI010000322.1:0-3839 GCA_043749505.1 Schlesneria sp.
CTCCCTTGAAGTCATCAACAGGCTTCTCAAACACAATCACTCCAACCTAAACCTGCCCGGAGTACAACACAACCGGCTCCGCCTTGCCCGGTCGATACAGCACCAGTCCGCCGTGCGCGTCGTTGACCCGCACCACGCAATCGGGTTCGCCGGCGGCGTGGCGTTCGAGGATTGCTTCGAGGGCTTGCACTGCCGCGACCGATTGCCGGTCGGTGGCGAGGTCGTTGTACGAGAGGCCCTGAACTTCGGCGAGACGCTGCGGTTCGTCGGCCGCCGTCCCCGCGAACTTCACGTAGGCGAGTTCCCGCGCGAAGCGTTCGAGCACCTCGATGCCGTAGCCGCGCTGAGACCGCTCGCCCCACGGTTCGAGGAACGTGCCGTTGTAGTGATTGTTGACGGTGATCTTCCGTTTGAGCGGCGTTTCCCCCTCGACCGTCAGTTCGACGCCGCGTTTGCGCGAGTGACCGTTCCAGACGCCGTTGTCGAAGCGGAACTGAACCTCCTGCTCGACGTAGCCGGGGAAGTTGTCGGGCGTGACCCACGACGTGTGGATGTCGAACGCCGCGTCGCGGCCCGAGTCGTACTCGTAGACCATGCGCATCTGCGTGCTGTCCCACGTCGGCCCGTCCTTCGGTCCGACCAGCCCGCGCTGGCCCGTCGCCGTGACGGTCTTCAGCCGCCCGCCAAACGTGAAGTCGATCAGCTTGATGTAGTGACAGGCCACATACGTGCCGGGGTTGCGCCCGACGATCCACTCGGCGAACTGGCCCCCCGAAATCGACTTCGGCTCCAGCAGCGAGCAGTATCCCGTGTTGACGTGCTTCAGAACCTGATCGTGAACCAGCGTCCTCAGCTTCTTGTGATCGGGGTCGAGCAACTTGTGATAGACCACCTTGGCGAGCAGATTCTTCTTGCGGGCCAACTCGACCAACTCATCCAACTCTTGCAGCTTCAACACCGAAGGCTTCTCAATCAGGACGTGAGCCCCCGCCTCAAGAATCGCCTTCGCCGCCGCAAAGTGCCGGTCGTCGGGAGTGGCCACGCAGGCGAAATCGACTCCCGCCGCGAGCATCTTCGCAACCGCGTCCGCTCCCGCATGCGAGACAAACGGATGAATGCCGTTCCCCGCCGACTTCTTGTAAGCCTCAGCCCGCGATCCGGTACGGGTCGCCACCGCCACCAGCGGAACGCTGACTTCACCGAACCGCCGGTCAAAGAGTCCCTCGCGATGCGTCCGCTCCAAGAACGGCCGGTATGTCTCATCGAAGATCATCCCCATGCCGACCATGCCGGCACGAAGCGAGTTGGTTGACGGTACGATGCTCATCGACTCAGCCTTTCAACGACCGGCAGCTTGCGGGAATCTGCGGCGTGACGGATGTCCGTGTTTGCTTGTTTGCCGTTGTTGGTTCTGTAACACTCCATCCATCACCACCCACTCAGCGACCGCGGGAACCAACTTCGTGACCACGACTTTCCTTTTCTGGAACATGGGCAACCTGCCGCGAGCCGATGTGGCAGTGCAGTTGGTTCAGCAGCATGCCGTGGATGTCCTGATGCTGACAGAGTGCGACATCGACGACAACCATCTGACCCAACAACTCGAAGTTTCCACAGGAATCCGTTTTCACCGTCCTTGGAGCCAGTCCAATCGAATTCGTGTTTTTACACGAATGCCAAAAAACCGAGTTCACGAAGTGCAATTCGACCCGTCAGATCGAATGACGATCAGCAAGCTGATTTTCGCCAAGACGGACATTCTCTTGGCAGTCCTCCATCTCCAAGATAAGGTTAGTTGGAGTGATCGGGACCAACACGATGAAGCACAAAGATTTGCGAATGAAATCCGTAGCGCCGAGCGTCGTCATGGGCACAAGCGAACGGTACTCGTGGGTGACTTGAATATGAATCCTTTTGAGCACGGAATGGTGTCGTCACACGGCTTTCACGGCGTCATGACTCGAAATCTGGCGAAGCAGAATACTCGAACGATTCAGCGACACGAGTACCCGTTCTTCTACAATCCAATGTGGGGGTTTTTCGGCGATCGAACGCCGGGACCGGCGGGCACGCATTTCTACCGCTCCGGGAAGCCGGGGCTCTACTTTTGGAACATCTTCGATCAAGTACTTGTGCGGCCAGATCTACTGAGCGTGTTCGACGACGATGTCCAGATCGTCGATTCCGTCGGTGCAGAGTCACTATGCACCAGAACAGGTCGCCCAAACCGTTCCAAAGGATCGGATCACTTCCCCCTCCTGTTTCGATTGGGACTTTGAACTCCCAAGAAAGGCTAAGAAATCATGGCAACCTCCGAAACCGCATTCTGGGGTGACGATTTGCTCGTCATCGAAGCACTCACACCGATCGCAGTCATGCGCCAGGCAGCAGCGCAACTGCCGGTCAAGACGAATAACTTACTCGAAGCCGAGATTGATTCGTCGATGGATGAAGAAGAGTGCGTTGTTCACACATTTTCCATCATCGCACCGGGGCTGGACCGGTATGCCTGCCCGATCTTCACGGTTGGGCACAACGAGATGCTGGTCTATCCAACGATCACGAAGCGTTTGGTCTTCGACGACGATAGAGACGACAATTGGTCCGACGACACTGAGGAAGGACTGAGGGCGACAATCCGCGGAATCCTGAGTTTGGGCAGCGTCAAGGCGATCATTTATTCGCTGTGTGCAAGACTCAACGAGGCTAAGGTTCGGCAAGCGAGCAAGCCCTGAACTCAAGCCCATCAACAATCCCCATGGAATTGGAAACGCAGCACATGAGCCAGCCGACGATCATCCTCTCCGCCTTCGCCGATGAGTCGGCCAATTCCAAAACGGCCGTTGAGCAATTTGCCGCTTTGGCGGCGATTGGGTTGCAGTATTACTCGCCCCGGTTTGTGGATGTCACCGGCGCGGGGAAGGTCAAGCATGTGACTGAGTTGGATGGCGACGAGTTGGCTCGGTTGGCGAAGTTGCAGGCCGACTATGGGATGAAGGTGACGAGCATCGGGGCGCGGTTGGGGAAGGTGAAGTTGCTCGATGTGGAGGACGGGACGCACAACAAGTTTGTTCCCGATGCGGCGTACCACGCGGGAGACGTGGCGGCGACGATTCGGGCGGCGCAGGAACTCGGGGCGAAGTTGATTCGCGGGTTCTCGTTCTATCACCCGAAGGGGGAAGACCCGGCGAAGTATGTGCAGCAGGCGGCGGACCGGTTGGGACCGATCGTCGATCTGTGCGGTCAGGCGGGGTTGGTCTACGGGTTGGAGGTCGAGGCGAATCTGGTGGGTCAGAACGGACGGATGCTCGGCGCGCTGGCCACGGCGATCGGGCGCGCGAACCTCGTCTGTATCTTTGATGGCGGGAACATCTCGTCACAGAACTTGTCGCCGCTGGAGTGTCTGGCCGAGTACCGCGCGATGCGCGACTCGTTCGGCTGGATGCACATCAAGGACTATCGCGTCGATCCCAACCTGGCGTGGACCGGTGTGGTCAATGAGGAGATGCTCAAGAATTTCGTGCCGTGCGATGTTGGCGATTCGGGTCACGAACTGATCCTGCGGGATTTGAAGGAGCATCTCCCCACGATCGAGGCCAAGATGAAGAAGCTCGGTGCGCCGGGAGTGTTTCTGGAACTCGAACCGCATCTCAAGGGGGGCGGTCAGTTCGGCGGCTTCAGCGGCCCGGACGGGATGGGAGTCGCGGTGAGATCGCTCTGCCGACTGCTCGATTACGTCCAGATCGGCTACAAGCTGCGCGGCTTCGACGACATCAAAGCGGCCCGCGGGTTCTGAAGAGAGTGAACCACGAAATACGCGAAAGACACGAAATGGAAGA
>JAYVDI010000323.1:0-9157 GCA_043749505.1 Schlesneria sp.
CGCGCGTCGAGCGACGAGGATGCCTGTTTCGCCCATCGACGCGCGGGGCGTTGCCCACGCGGTTAAACGAAATTCCCCTGACACGATTGCCGGAACCAAACCTCAACCATGCCTCTCCCCACGATTCGTGCCGTTTGTTTTGATCTCGACGGCTTGATGTTCAACACCGAACACGTCTTCTACGAGTCCGCCGATGTGCTGCTGCAACGGCGCGGCTTGGCCATGTCGCGCGGGGCGATGGATGCGATGTTGGGCCGTCGGCCATTGGAGTCGTTTCAAGGTTTGATCGACCACCTTGGACTGACCGAAGGCCCGGCCGAGTTGCTTGCCGAATCGCGCGTCATCTTCAACGAGTTGCTCGACACGAAGCTCCAGCCGATGCCGGGGCTGTTCGAGTTGTTGGAGCTTGTCGAGTCGTTCGAACTTCCCAAGGGAGTCGCCACGTCATCGCCACGCGATTACCTCGACGACATTTTTGGCCGGTTCAATCTCTCGCATCGTTTCCCTCTACAATTGACGGCCGAAAGCGTTACGCATGGAAAACCAAACCCCGAGATTTACCTGAAGGCCGCCGAAAAGTTGGGTGTTCGGCCGAACGAGATGCTCGTGCTGGAGGACACTCAAACGGGAACGCGCGCGGGTGCTGCGGCCGGTGCGTTCGTGGTCTCGGTCCCGCATGAACACACGGCCGGACACGATTTTTCGATGTCCAGCTACGTTGCCAGTGGCCTGCATGATCCATTCGTGCGACGGCTCGTGACGGGAGGCGAGTGAACGAGGTTCAAGCTGCGGTCGCAGAATATCAATGACACGGTCTTTTAAGTTTCGATTTGGTGAGCCGGGTGCCGTCTGGCCTCGGATTGCGTGAAGAAGAATCCGGAGCCTGACGATACCCGACTCACCAAATCTGAATGTGATTCATGCGCCGATCCCAAGTCCCGGAGACCTTCGTGAACTCACCCCGCTCCACGGTTTCGGCCTGTCGGCATTTGTTCGCATTGACGCTGCGCCGACAGTTCTTTTCGAGGCAGACTTTGGCGAGCCTGGCCCTCGCGACGCTGTGCGCTCTGATCGTGCTGGCGTGGTCACGGCAGTCGGTTCCGACGAGTAAGAAGCTGGCGGAGCAGGTACTCGTGCCGACGTTCATCGCGTTCCTGATGCCGATCTTCGCGATCTGTTACGGCGCATCGGGGATCGGTGGTGAGCGGGAGGATCGGACGCTGATCTACCTGCTGATCTCGTCACTGCCACGGCCCCTGGTCTATCTGATGAAGGGACTCGCAGGCTTGAGTCTCGTGGCGGGATGGACTGCGGCGACGTTGTTCGTCATGTGCCTGTTGGCCGGGCCATCAGGGCGAGAGTTGTTCGCGGTTTTCCTTCCGGCGAGCCTGCTCGGCGGGCTGGCATATGCCAGTTTGTTCTTGCTCGTCGGGGCACTTTTTCGGCACGGCACGATCATCTCACTGGTCTACTGGTTCTTCCTCGAAGTCTTGTTCGGGAACCTGCCGGGGATCGTGAAGCGAGTCTCGGTGGCGTTCTATGTGCGCTGCATGGTCTACGAGGCCGGAGGCGATCTGAACCTGGGGCCGCTCGGTCGAGTCGCGAGAGAAATGTTTCTGCCGGTCTCGGGAACGACAGCCTCGATCACGCTGATGTCGGCGATCGCGGTGCTGCTGTTGGCGGGACTCGTTTCGTTCGAGCAACGTGAGTACCGCGACGCAAGTTGATGGCCGGGTTGCGTGAGGGCAAACCGATGTCAGTGCTCGGCCGTTTCGTTGCGAAATCGGTAGCCAATACCACGCACCGTTTCGATCAGCACGTCGAGCTTGCCGAGTTTTTGGCGGAGCGAGCGGACGTGAACATCAATCGTTCGCTCGAGCGCATTCGCATCTTCACCGCGGCAACGGTCCATCAGTTCGTTGCGGCCGAAGGGGCGACCGGGGGCATGGGCCAGCGTCCAAAGCAACCGGAACTCGGTCGGTGTCAGGACGAGCTCTTTTCCGTTCGCCTTGGCGACGTGATTCGAGCGGTCAATCGCGATGCCATGACATTCGAGTGTGTCACGCGCCTGTTCGTTGCCGGGTGATCGTCGCAGCAGCGCCTTGATGCGATGGACGAGTGGTTTGATTTTGAAGGGCTTCGTGACGTAGTCGTCGGCCCCCATGTTGAAGCCAACGATTTCATCGACTTCTTCGCTGCGCGCGGTCAGCATCAGGATGCGCGTCCCTTGAGTGCGCGGAGAACTGCGAATTTGACGGCAGACTTCCAGCCCGTCGATCAGTGGCAGCATCAGGTCCAAAATCACGATGTCCGGTTGTTCGATTGCGACACGGCGCAAGCCATCCTGCCCGTCGGCGGCGACACTGACCGCGAAGCCCTCTTTTTCGAGGCTATATGTCAGCACTTCTTGCAGCGACCGTTCGTCTTCGATGATCAGCAATTTTGGCTTCGTCATGGAATCCTTTCATCGAAGAAAGTCGCTGATCAGTGCGTCGTCACATTGGACGAAGCCGTGCGCGGCTCGGTCGGGAAGTCGCCGCGATTGCGATGTCGGACGATTTCTCCCTGAACCAAATAGATCACGTCTTCGGCGATGTTGGTGGCATGGTCCGCGATCCGTTCGATCTGTCTCGACGCCGAGAACATGTGAATGGCTGGCTCGATCAAATCGGGACGACGCTGCATGAGTACCGTCAGTTCGTCGATAATCTCACGGTTCAATTTGTCGATCGCATCGTCCTGAAGGCAGACCTCGCGGGCCGTCCGCACGTCGAGATGGACATAGGCGTCGATACTACGATGCAGCATGTCGAGTGCTTGCCGCGACATGTCCTTCAAATTGTCTGGCACGGCGATCTCGGGACACTTCACGATTCCGCAGGCCCGTTCGGCGATGCTGCACCCGAGATCGGCGACTCGCTCCAGTTCGCCGCCGATTTTCAGCACGGAGGTAATCCGGCGGAGGTCGATGGCGACGGGCTGATGCAGCGCGAGGAGCTTCAGGCACTCTTCCTCGATCTCGACATCCATCCGATCAATCTCGTCGTCGCGGCGAATGACTTCACGGGCACGTTCGTAGTCGGGCTTGTGAAGCGCATCGACAGCGGCGTGAATCATGTCTTCGACTCGAGCGCACATCGTCATCACGGACTTGTGGAGATGATCGAGATCACGAATCAGGTGGATCGACATTTCAAGAGCCTTGCTGTTGAGAAACGTTGCGAACGAACGGAGTGCCTACCCCGGCTGATGCGTACTCCGTCAGCCGAAGCGACCGGTGATGTAGTCTTCCGTTTCTTTCTGGGTCGGGTTCGTGAAGAGTTGCTTGGTCTGGCCGACTTCGACGAGGCGGCCCATACAGAAGAAGGCCGTCACTTCACTGATGCGGGCCGCCTGCTGCATGTTGTGAGTCACGATGACGATCGTGTAGTTCTGCTTGAGTTCAAAGATCAGATCTTCGATGCGCGATGTTGAGGCGGGATCGAGAGCCGAGGCGGGTTCGTCCATCAGCAAGACTTCGGGACTCGTCGCCAAAGCCCGGGCGATACAAAGCCGCTGTTGCTGTCCTCCCGAAAGAGCCATCGCCGAATCGCGCAGGCGGTCCTTCGCTTCGTTCCAGAGCGCTGCCCGCTGGAGTGACTGTTCGACGATCTCGGTCAATTTCACTTTGTCGGTCAATCCGGCAATGCGCGGCCCGAAGGCGACGTTGTCAAAGATCGACTTGGGAAACGGAGTCGATTTCTGGAAGACCATTCCGATCCGTTTGCGGAGCGACACCACATCCACGTCTTTCGCGTAAATGTCCTCGCCATCGAGCATCACCTTCCCCGAAATACGAGTCCCTTCGATGATGTCGTTCATGCGATTGAGCGACCGCAGGTAGGTGCTTTTGCCGCAACCCGATGGCCCGATGAGTGCCGTCACGGCCCGCTCGTTGATCTTCAGCGAAATATCGCGCAGCGCCTGGTTCAGCCCGTAGAAGAAGCCCATCTGGACTGTTTCGAGTTTGGGAGGACGCGCGGCGGGCGTAACTCCCTGAACGCCATCGGCCACAGGGGACGATGGCGGTTCGACAAACTGAGTGAACGCTTTCACGAGTGCCATGAGGAGTCCGAAAATGAAAACCCGAAGCGAGAGAATCAACCAACCGAACGCGGATCGCACACCAACACCAATCCGAAGCGTGAGCGAGGACGATTCCACGTGGGACACTCAACTCCCTCGCTCACGCTTCGGGTTGGTGTTGGAACGCTGGAATCACACTTAGGAACTTGTTCGAGAATAACTCTGTCGTTTGTCGCCTTTCGCACCGCGAAAGGGCGTTCTTTCGCGGAGCGAAAGGCGACATTGTTTTCGGACCAGTTCCTCACCATCGAATCTTCTTTTGAAACCGTTGTCGAATGAAAATTGCGGTCCCGTTCATCAGGACGAGAACAATCAGCAGCACGACGATGCCTGCTGCCGAAACGTGCTCGAACCCACGGCTGGAGTCGCTCACCCAACTATAAATCTGTAACGGGAGTGCGGTGAACTGGTCGAAGGGAGCCTGAACCAACTTACCCGGATGTGTCAGCGCATCGCCGATCCCGGTGATGCGGCCCGGCACGACGCTGAGTTGTGCCGCCGCGCCGAGAACCAGCAGCGGCGCGGTCTCACCCAGCGCACGTGACAGCGCCAGAATCACGCCGGTCAGGATACCGGGGAGCGCGGCGGGGAGAACTTGGTGACGGATCGTCTGCCATTTCGTCGCCCCCAATGCGAGAGACGCATGGCGGAGCGAAGCGGGGACGGCGCGGAGAGCTTCTTGAGCCGCGATGATGATGACCGGCAGACTGAGCAGCGTCAGTGTGGCCGCGCCCGAAATGACGACTCGCCCGAGAGGTAGCTCGAAGGAGAAGTCCACGAAGCCGAGCGAGCAGACAAATTTTTCCGGTCGGTCACGCAGCCCAAACATCCGCACGAAGACCGTGAAGCCGAGGATGCCGTAGACGATCGAAGGGACACCCGCGAGGTTCGAGATGTTGAGCTGGATCAATTTCGTCAACCGAGTCGGCCGCGCGTACTCTTCAAGATAAATGGCCGCCCCCACGCCCAGCGGCACCGCCATCATGGCCGTCATTCCGATCAGCCACAGGCTGCCGCACAAGCCCGCGACGATCCCGGCTTCCTCGGCGATGTACGAGTTTCCGCGTGTCAGAAACTCAAATGTGAGCCAACCCCACGCCTGCCGTCCGATCCCCAGCAACAGCACGGCGAGCACGCCCATCGACAGCCACGTTGTTAATCGGCAGAGCCACTCAAACGCCTGACCGAGGCGGTGACGCAGCACCAGTTTTTGTTCGTAGAAATCGTCGTGCAAGTTCATTGGTACACCTCGCGATACCGGGCGAGAACCATCTGCGAGATCATGTTCATTCCCAGTGTGATGATGAACAGGACGAGTGCCACAGCGTACAGGCTCTTCTCCAATGTTGATCCCGCGACAACTTCACCCTGCATCACGTTCACGATGAAGATCGTCATCGTTTGAATGGCAGCGAGCGGGTTGAGTGTGAGTGCCGGTTGACCCGTGCTGGCGATGGCCACGGCCATTGTCTCACCAATGCTGCGTGACAGTGCGAGGAGAAATGACGCCAGAATTCCAGACAGCGCCGAGGGAACGACAATTTTGGCACTCACGTCGAACTTGGTGGAACCGAGAGCGTATCCGGCTTCCCGCAAACTGTTCGGGACCGCCCGCAGCACGTCCTCGCTGAGCGACGCGACCATCGGAATGATCATGATCCCGACGACGATCCCTCCCGCCAAGGCATTGAAACCGCCCACCGACAAACCAAACGTGTGTTTGAACAGTGGTACGATGAAGAACGGTGTCAGCACTTTGAGTGCGAAGTAGCCGTACACGATGGTCGGGATGCCCGCGAGCAGTTCGAGCATCGGCTTGCAGAGCGAGCGCGTGCGTGGCGTGGCGTACTCACTGAGATAGATCGCGATCATCAGCCCCGCTGGCAGGCCGATCAGCCCGGATATTCCGGTGATAAGAAACGTGCCGCACAGCAGCGGCAGGATGCCATAGTGCCGCTGTTCTTCGGCGTATTGCGGCGTCCAACGAGTCTCGCTAAAGAACTCGGCGAGGCCGATCTCTTGGAAGAATGACG
Organism: Schlesneria sp.; assembly: GCA_043749505.1. Taxonomy (GTDB): domain Bacteria; phylum Planctomycetota; class Planctomycetia; order Planctomycetales; family Planctomycetaceae; genus Schlesneria. The sequence continues at coordinate 6,159 of JAYVDI010000323.1, forward strand.
TATCGGGCGGGAGGGAGACGATCGCTTCCGTGACCAGAACATAGATGATCGAAAGCGTCGTCACGATGGATAACAAGGCGCAGCAGAACAGCGCCCCTTGGATGAACTGTTCGCGTGTGCGTTGCCACGAGAAAGTTCGCCGCAACGAGGGCGTTGATCGTTCGCGTCGAGCAGGACCGGCGCTAGCCACGGGTTGTCACCTGAATGGTTCGTCGAGAGAAGGTGCCGCCGAAAGGCGAATACGATCCTCTTCTCGTTACTGAGTCGCTCTGATCTCACCCCTTCGGGCTTGCCCCGCAGGGATCAGTTTTTTGCACTGCTTGTTGGGCACCTTTGTGTTGCCCCATTCCGTCGTTTAACCGCGTGGGCAACGCCCCGCGAGCCACACAGTGACAAGCGAGTGAGATTTGAAACAACACGTCACGTTCAATGGGTCCGGGCAGATTGAAAATCTGCCCCACAATCATCACTTGGATTCTGTCGCCTCAGCCGGTTTCAGAGCCGCCTCCAACCGCTCGGTCATGGCTTGGCGAGTCTCTTCCGTCATCCGAACGAACCCCCGCTTGGACACCAGCGGTTGAGCCGCTTCCGAGAGGAAGAACTTCAAAAAGTCGGCCACTTCCGTCCGCTGTATTGCCTCTTGGTTGGCATACATGAAGAGAGGCCGCGACAGCGGAGCATACTCACCGCTCAGGATCGTTTCGACAGTTGGCATGACGGGTGCCGCTGCCGTTTCAGCGGCGTTCTTTGTTGGCGACACGCCGATCACTTTGACCTTGTCCTTGTTCTCGACACAGTAGCCGTAGGGGATGTAACCGAGGGCGAACTTGTTGCCTGAGACGCCCGAGATCAGGATGTTGTCGTCTGAGGCGGGGGTGTAGTCCGTCCGAGTCGAACCCTTCTTCCCCACAATGACTTCGGTGAAGTACTCAAACGTTCCTGAGTCGCTGTCGGCTCCGAACAACTGGATCGGCTGATCGGGCCATTGTGGATTGAGGTCGCTCCACTTGGCGATCTTGCTGTCCGGTTGCCACAGCTTCTTGAGTTCCGCGACACTCAGTCCAGTACACCAGTCGTTCTCCGGATGAACGGTGATCGATAGGCCGTCGATGGCGACGGTCAGTTCGAGCCATTCGATTCCCTTCTCTTTCAGTTCATGGATTTCCTTTTCGGCGATGGGACGCGAGGCATTCCAAATGTCGCTCTGACGCAACGCGAACTTTTTGTACCCGCCACCCGTTCCCGAACGACCGACGCTAACCTTGTGCTTCGTGCTCTTCTCGAACTCCACAGCAACCGCCTGAGAAATGAGATAGACCGTGCTAGACCCTTCGACGTTGACGAGTGCTTCTTCGGCTGCCGGCTCACTCCCTTTGGCGCTAAGCGGTGCCGCACCGTTTACGGATGCGGGAGTGACGACGGATCCAGCAGGCTTCACGCAGCCACTGAGTCCCACCAAGCCGAAAAGACTCACTCCGACAAGCATCCAAACCAAACGAGACTGATTGACAACAAACATCCGGTGATCTCCAACACAACTTGAGTCTGATTCGATCGAGGAGCGCAGGAGCCATCTCCCCCCACCTAAGCGGGCGGTAGCTTAAGCGGCGAGAACGAAGTTTGCGACGAAGTGTTCATTAAGATTCGATGAACATTTGAAGGCTTGGATTTGACGAGTAGCCCCGCGTTGTCTGGGGTGGATTGAGGCTGAAGGAGTGTCTACAAGCAGCCCCTCAATGTCCGTCCCCCGCTCCGAAGAGTCGCCTCATTTACAGAGGACGCCGCCGATGATTGTCGCTGCCGGATTAACGCCCGCTTGGCAACAGATTCTCGTCTTTCGACAGCTCCAAGTGGGACAAGTCAATCGCGCGCAGCAGGCTGTCTGGTGCGGATCGGGCAAGGTACTCAACGTCGGCGCGGCGTTGCATCAGCTCGAAGCGAAGTCGCTCACGATCAGTCCGGTGGGCGGCGCGACGGGACAACAAATTCGGGATGACTTTGCCCGGCGCGGCATCCCCGCGCGATGGGTTGCGACGAACGCGGCCACGCGCGTCTGCACGACGCTCCTCGATCAAGCCACCGGCGCGACGACCGAATTGGTCGAGAATTCGATCGCGTTGACGGATTCGGAACTGGACCAGTACGCCGAGGCCTTCGCGGACGGAGTGCGTTCTGCCAGCGACGTGATCCTCAGTGGATCGTTGCCGCAGGGAACGGCTCCGTCCTACTACCGCCGCCTGCTGGAACATACTTCAGCTCGGACACTGCTCGACATTCGCGGCCGCGAGTTGATCGAGTGCTTGCCACGACATCCCTTCCTCGTGAAGCCGAATCGAGAGGAACTGGCCACCACGGTCGGACGATCACTCACCTCAGACGACGACGTGGCAACCGCAATGGCCGAAGTGCGAGACCTCGGTGCAGAGTGGGTCGTCGTCAGCAACGGCCCCGCGCCCCTGTTCGTGCTTGGCCCGAGCGGTCTGCATCGCATCGAGCCTCCCCCCATGAAGGCCGTCAATCCGATCGGCTGCGGCGATTCACTGACAGCCGCCATCGCAGCGCAACTCGCGCGGGGCGCGACTCCACTCGATGCGATCTCCTTCGGCGTGACCTACGCCGCCCACAAAGCCTCACAACTGTTGCCTGTCGCAACCGGATATACCGCTCACGCATGAGGATGGCACATTCCACACTAACCCGAAGCGTAAGCGAGGCCATGTGTCGCATCCTCGCTGACGCTGCGGGTGAGCGTCAGCGTCTGACCGCGCGAGGCATCAGGAAACGGGATCGGGAAGTATTGGCGGCCCCGTTCCTGAGTGAAGCCAGCCCACGACTACGGTCGTGTGACCGTCACCGTGTTGCTCCCTTTTTCGTTGCCGGTCGAGGTGCTGACGTAGACCTTGAAGCTGGCGACGTTGCCGGGGTCGGACAGGCCCGCCGGGGCGGGGTGGCCGGGGCGGGGTGGCCCGGCTTGAGCCTTCTGAAACGATGGACGTGGC
>JAYVDI010000324.1:0-11453 GCA_043749505.1 Schlesneria sp.
GGCAACGCCCCGCGCGTCGCGCGACATGGATGCTTGCCCGCCCATCGACGCGCGGGGCGTTGCCCACGCGGTTAAACGACGCAGTCGAGAGTCGTGTCAGCACACCTTAATCCAAATCCACATCGCGCAGGAACGCGGCAGCTTCTTCGGGGAGGACCGGGTTGATGTAGAAGCCGCTGCCCCACTCGAAGCCCGCGACGCGCGTGATGCGCGGGAAGAGTTCCATGTGCCACAGGAAGTGCGGCAATTCTGGCTGGTTGAAGGGAGCCGTGTGGATCACATAGTTGTACGGCGGATCGTCCAGCGCGAGTTCCAACTTGCGGAGGACCGTCTTCAGCACCGTTCCCAGTTCTTCGATCGCCTGCCGCGTGATGTTCTCAAAGTGGCTCGACTGCTGTTTCGGCAGAATCCACGTCTCGAACGGGAAGCGACTGGCGAACGGACAGAAGACCACAAAGTGGGCGGTGTCGAGCACGATGCGCGATCCGTGAGCCAGTTCTTGTTGGATCATGTCGTCGAAGATCGAGCGACCTCGGTAGTTGAAGAACTCCAGCGCACCCGACATCTCCTCCCAGATCGTGATCGGGACGACCGAGGTTGCCATGAGCTGCGAGTGACTGTGTTGCAACGACGCTCCGGCGAGTGCCCCTTTGTTCTTGAAGATCAGCGCGTGGACGAGGCGTCGGTCGCGTTTCAGATCCACCAGGCGATCGTGATAGACCCACAAGACCTCGCGAATGTTGTCCACGCTCAGTCGAGACATGTTCGTCTCACCGTGCGGGCATTCGATGATGACCTCATGCGCCCCGATGCCGTTCATCATGTCGTAGATGCCGTCGCCGCGTTTCTCCAGATTCCCCTCAATCTGCAACGCGGGAAACTTGTTGGGGACGACGCGCACGCGCCAGCCGGGGCCGTTCGGCTCTGAGCCATAGTTGCGGTAGGCCATGATTTCGGGAGGCGTCGCCGCTTCGTTCCCTTCGGCAAACGGGTCGAACTCCCCCTCGACAGACTTCGGATCGTCTTTGACATCCGAAGGCCGCTTGGCTCGATCGGGAGCCATCACCACCCAGCGTTGGACGATCGGATCTTTGCGAAGTTCGGGCATGGGAAGCTCTTAGCGGTTAGCGGTAGGGTGCGTGGAGTCTTCGGAACGCACCGTTATCTGAGTTGGCAATTCTCCACCGGCGCGTTCCGAAAACTCCACGCACCCTACTCGCCATTACGCCTGCCACATCTGGAGTTCAAAATCTTTCGTCGGTTCGTTCATGGTGAGGAGTCCTTCGCGGGGGACTCGGTCTTCGCACTGGTCGTCGATGAACGCGGCGACATAGAACTCGACGCGGGCACCGCGCACGAAGTTCATCGTGGTGAGTGACGCGGCGACTTCGACGACGCTGTGAACGGCGACTTCGGCTTGAGACAGCGCAACCGTTTGATCGGTGAACTGGATCGCGGCGATCAGCGATCCCTCGCGGAAGCCCGAGATGCGAATCTCGACTTCGTTTGGAGACGCGAAGCCGATCCGAATCTCGTCGATGACCTTGAGGTCGTCCAGCGCGCGGCCCACCGTGTCGATGCGGAGCAAAAATCGTTCGGCGTCGAAGCCGAAGAAGATCTCACGGATGATCCCGCGCGTCACCATCGTCATCGTGCCGCGTTCGCTGCCGCTGACGTAGTGCCCCGCGTTGATCCACTCGAAGTACGTCTGGCGTCCGTCGATCTTCACCTTTAAAAAGCCCTTCGGCTCGGTCTGAATCGGCTTCTGTCCCGCGCTGCCAATCGGCCGATCGAGCTGCGGCGGGTATGGCGTCTTCAGCAGGATGTAGACGTTCTTCAAGTGCTTGCGGAACAGGTGATCGAAGAGCCCATCTTGAGCGGACGAGTGATCGTCACCGAACCACCAGAACCAGTCGCTCCCCTCGGCGATGTAGATTTCATCCCACGCGCGGGCGAAGACCTCGGGCGTGAGTTGGCCCGTCGGCTGCATCGGGTGGGGTTGGCTCTGGTTGAACTCCGCCTGCTTGAGAAACTCGCGCGTCTGGTGGAGCAAGTCCCACGCGGTGTGATCCTCGGAATGGCCAATCCAGATGCCGAAGTTGTGATTGATCCAACTCCCCGCGAATAACTGCGAGATGCGGTCGGTCGCCGGGAACTCGCGGATGTGATCTTGGACCCGCACCGGCTGCACGCTCGGGCGCGAGACGCAACTGCGGTAGAGCGTTCTCAGGAACTGAACGCCTCCGTCGGCGAAGTATTCCCAGCAGTTCTCTCCGTCCAGAATGATCGGGACGAGAGCCGGTCGTCCCGCGTTGTGCGGTGTCGTCGCGAAGCCGATCGCATCGACCTTGCCCAGCAGATCGTTGGCCGCGTGTTGTGGGTCGGACCGCTGATACTGAAAGCCGATCAAGTCGCTCAGAGCATGATCGCGGAAGACGATCTGCATCGGGCGGCCCTGTTCTTCGAGTCGCCACGGGCGGTAGAGCATCTCGGGATTGCGCAGGAATCCGCCACCGTCTCGTGAGACCCAGCCGTTCGTGGACGCGGCGAGAATCTCTTCGTCGGTGGCGATCCATTCGATCCCCTGATCGGCGATGGCCGCGATGACCTCTTGCGAGACCGATCCCTCAGACGGCCACATCCCGACGGGGTTCGCTCCGAACAGCTTTCGGTGGAACTCGACACCCTTCTTGAGCTGCGCGACGGCATCCTCGCGGTACGAGTCCAAAAACTTCGGCAGCACGCAACCGGGCATCGCCTGCCGCGCACACCGTTTGTCCCAGAGCAACGGCAAGATCGGGTGATAGAACGGCGTGGTCGTCAGTTCGACTTGGCCCCCCTGCATCAGTTCACGATGCAGCGGAATGACCTGCCGCAGGACCTCGAGTTGCTTGCGGAGCAGCCACGCTTTCTCGGTCTCCGTCCAGCCATGCCCTTTCAGCAGGAACGCCTTCAAGTCCGAGTCGAGATCAAACAGCAGCGGATGGAACCACGTGAGGTTGCTCCAAACTTGCAGGTCACGAATGTCACGCTCGGTGAAGCGTTTGATCGCCTTCTCGAACGGATCGCTGTTGGCCGCCCGCTTCTGGTGCAGCTCCGCATAATGCGGATACGGGCGGATCATGTTGTCGTAGTTCGCCATGAAGAACTGGTCGAGCAGGAAGCGCGCGTCGGCTTCGTTCAGACCATCGGCGGGAGTCCTCGACACGTCGAGATGCCGGTCACTCGCACCGCCATCGGTGTACGCGAGCAACTGTTCGAGCAGGCTGGGAACAAGATTGATCGTGCAGTGAAACTCGGGCACCTCTTTGATGTGCCACGCCATCCCCCAATAGTCTTTCGTCCCGTGCAGCCGCACCCACGGCATCGGGTTCTCACCCCCGACGCGATCCGGGTAGTAAGGCTGATGCTGATGCCACACGAAGGCGAGGTTCACGGCGGGCATGAGGGAGTCTCGACGGGGGATCAACTCGAAGTCCGGCTTTTCTTAAAGCCGGACTTCTCTCCATGGTGCATCGCGCCGGAAGGAAGTCCGGCTAACAAAGCTAAGCCGGACTTCAGCGTTCGTCGCCCGCGCACTCCGATTCGATCGGTCGTTTCGAGAGAGCGCGTTCGTAGATGCGGACGTACTCGCCCGCGCTGTGTTTCCAAGACCAGTCGCGGCGCATGCCGGTCTGCTGAAGCTTGCGCCACTTCGGTTTGTCAGCGTACAGATTCCGAGCACGACAGATATTCCAAAAGAGCACCTCACCGCGAAACTCGTGGAAGCTGAACCCGTTGGCCGCTCCCGCTGCGAGATTGTGGTCACTGGCATCGACGACGGAATCGGCCAGTCCTCCGACCGACCTCACGATGGGAACGGTGCCGTAGATCAGGCTGTACATTTGGTTGAGGCCGCACGGCTCGAACTCACTCGGCATCAGGAAGACATCGCAGCCCGCTTCGACTTGGTGTGACAGTTCCTCGTTGTAGCCGATCGTCGTCGAAACCTTGTCGGGATGAGTGACCGCCAGTTGTTTGAGCAGCCCCTCGTAATGCGGATCGCCGCTGCCCAGAAAGACCAACTGTACGTCTTGATCGAGCAGCACGTCGGCGCATTGGCCGATCAGCGAGAAGCCCTTCTGCCCCGTCATGCGGGACACGCTGCCGAACAGCGGGACATCGGCTCGCACTGGCAACCCGAGTCGCTTCTGCAACGCGGCCTTGCAGGCGGCCTTGCCGGTCTCCACCGAGTCGGCGGTGTACTGCCGCGCGATGTAGGGATCGGTCGCCGGGTTCCAGATCTCGGTATCGACGCCATTCAAGATCCCCACAAGGTCGCTGCTGCGCGAGCTGAGTGCGCCGTGCAGACCGCAGCCGTATTCTGGCGTTTGAATCTCGCGGGCGTAGGTCGGGCTGACGGTTGTCACCATGTCGGCGAACGAAATGCCGGTCTTCAGCAGATTGAGATGTCCGAAGAACTCCATCTGCTTCCAGTTGAAATACTTCCAGTCGAGACCCGTCAAGTGCATGTCCCAGTGCCAGAAGCGGCCTTGAAACGCCATGTTGTGAACGGTGAAGACCGACGCGACCCGATCGAGTCCCGGCTGGCGACGCAGTTCGGCCGCGACGAGTGCCGGGACGAGTCCCGTCTGCCAGTCGTTGGCATGAATCACGTCGGGCTTCAAGTTGAGAAGCCGTACCACTTCAATGGCCGCACGACTGAAGTAAATGAAGCGTTCGCTGTTGTCGCGGTAGTCCTGGTCGTTCTCGACGTAGACACCTTTGCGGTCAAAATAGATCGGCTGGTCGATCAGATAGACCGTGACGTTCGATCCCGGAAGCTGCCCCTTCCACACGCGGCCATCGACAATTTTGTGTCCCACCGCCACTCTCAGTGAGTGCGGAGTCGTCGTGAGCGGCGGCGCGTCCGTCAGCTTGGCGTAAAGTTGCGGATAGTGCGGCAGTATCAGCGTGACCTCGTGCCCTGCCTGCGCGAGTCCCTTCGGCAGCGCGGCGGCCACGTCACCCAGACCGCCCGTTTTAGAGAACGGCACCGCTTCGGAACTGACAACAACGATCCGCATGTCTGACTACTCCTTCGGCACGACTGGCCGACGACTCCGCGATTCACTCTCGACCAAACCGGCAAAACCAACCGCTCGGCGAACCATTTTCCTTCAACTCGACTTGAGCCGCACTCAACCCGCACGCAGACTTCTCCCGACCGCGACCTCTTCGCGCGGTGAATGAACCGCGTACACGAAATCCAGCGAAGTTATCGACCACACCGTCTGCATGGCTGCACGTTGGAGACGGCTGCGGCTGTTGATCGTGCGCGGACGGCCTCCAACATCCATCCGGCGCGTGAGCAAGAAAGGCTCACGCCAACGGGCACGAATCCAACCCGGTACGCTTTCACCGATCGTCCTCGCTCACGCTTCGGGTTGGTGTGCGTCGCCGACGTTGAGCCTCCCCACAGCCTCAAACTCGATTGTGGACGCCGCTCGAATCGCACGCATATACTCCGCCCAGCGTTGGCTGTGGCTCAGGTCCAAGTTCCGTTCTTCCCTGTTTGGAAATTGAGGTGACATCATGGCTCTGTACGAGATCGAGACGAACGCACACATCATGATCGCTTGGGCGAGCGATCAGACTGCGGCTGAGGCGGTCGCACGCGAGAACTATCCTGAAGACCAGTTGAAACGCGTCGCCAAACGTCCGCGCGACGTATGGGTGATCTCCAAAAGAATGCTCGGAATCGACGGTTCCCTCGAACCGTGCGACAAAGCCCGTGATTGCCTCAGCCGCGCGAAGGGAGACAAAGTCCACGCGATCCGCCTTTACATGCAGGACACCGGCGTCGATCTCCACGAAGCCCAGCGGGCCGTTGAGACCAACATGTCGCTCGGCTGGTGATGGGCGAGTTGCTGAGTCAGTCCTTCCAAGTGGAGCATTCTCCAAGACTGAAGTCCGGCTTAGGAACGAGGTCGCAATCACTTTCTGATCAGCCGCAGGGCGCTAGCCCCGGTTTGTGTCCTCTGAACCGGGGCTAGCGCCCTGTTGCTGATGGCAGCTTGCTTCGCTTCGGAAAGTTGTCACGGTCCCGTTCCTGAGCTTTGTTAGCCGGACTTCTCTCTTGGAGCGACTTGGGAAAAGTCCGGCATTGGGAAAAGCCGGACTTCGTGAGGCACCAACCCGAAGCGTGAGCTAGGACGCCGAACAGCGTTTCCTCGCTCATGCTTCGGGTTGGGGTTTTAGTGGGCGTCATTTCCGGTGTTCGTTCCAGCCCGTCAACTCGTCTTTCGGCGATCCGGGGCATCGGATAGATTCCCGGCCCGAACAGCTCTGTGAATTTCGCCCGCACTCGGAGAGTGCCGGCGCGGTCGAATGCGGTCGTGTTCGAATAGGCCACGACTGAACTTGGGAAAGGAAGCCCGATGCGCAGCATCTGCGTCATGAATCAAAAGGGAGGCGTCGGGAAGACGACCACCAGCGTGAACCTCGCCGCAGGTCTGGCCAAGCAGGGACGCCGCGTCTGTTTGATCGACCTCGATCCACAAGGACACTCGTCGCTGCATCTCGGCGTCGATGCGTTCGGTCAGACGCCGACGGTCTACGATGTCTTCTCGGGCAAGAAGACACTGGCGGAAGTCAAACAATTGGCGGTGGACAACCTCTGGGTCGTCCCGTCCGACCTCGATCTCGCCGCGACGGAGGTCGAGCTGGTCGATACTCCCGGTCGCGAGTTGATTCTGCGCGGAGCCATCGACCGACTGCTTCAACAGCAGCCGTTCGACTACATCATCATGGACTGCCCACCGTCGTTGGGAGTGCTGACGATCAACGCACTGACATCCGCCAAGGAAGTCTTCATTCCGTTGCAGCCTCATTTTTTGGCCCTGCAAGGTTTGTCAAAGCTTTTCGAAACGACGGCTCTCGTGAAGCGGCGGCTGAACCGCGAGTTGAAGGTGAGCGGCATCATCCTCTGCCTGTACGAGACCGCAACGCGACTGGCCGCCGACATTACCGATGACTTAGTGCGGTTCCTCGAACAGAGTGATCCGATGGCTCCGTGGAAGAACGCACGGATTTTCGACAGCCGCATCCGGCGAAACATCAAGCTGGCGGAGGCTCCCAGTTTCGGCCAGTCGATCTTCGACTACGCCGCCAAGAGTCCCGGTGCCCTCGACTATGCGGCCCTCGTTGCCGAGGTCACGGCAGCGGAAGTCCCTGTGATCGGAGAGACCGCTCCCGCGATGGTCCTCGAACCACAGCCCGCTGCCGCATGATGTCGGAAGCGTCCTTCATTGATTGCAACGCCGTCATGAATGAGATGTTTCCGAGCGGGGTGGCGTCAGCCCCCCGGTTCTTTGAAAACGGGCTGACACCCCAGAACCAGGGGGCTGACGTCACCCCGCTCAGATGTCTCATTCGTCACAGCGCGAAGAATTACTCCGGGAGATCGTCCGCTCCGCACGCTCCCGCTTTGACAGACAGGGTGGCGACAATGCGCACGATTCGACGACAAAGTTTGGCACTGCGATTGGTGGTGAGTCTCGCGGTGATCGCCGCCAGCGGGAGTCTCTTCGCGCAACCGGGCGATGCGGCGGCGGAGGGGCGCGTCGCGTCGCGGGCTTTAGGGCCGACGCTCTCTGAGTTGCAGACGCGGCTCAAACGGGCACAGTCCGATGGAGAACTCGAACCGGCGGTCAAACAGCAGGTCATTGAGCTTTACCAATCGGCCATCGAGCGAATCGAGATCGCCGGCGAAGAGGCCGCGAAATCGAAAGTGTTCACCGAGCGAATGAACTCGGTTGGTGAGAAGCTGCGGCAAGCGAAGGAACGGCTCGCGGCAACACCCGAGCGGACAACGTTGACTGTCGTAGAAGCGTTCGCGACGGCAGGCAATGATGTCGAGAAACTCGAACGGATGCTGAGTGACCGCCGCAAGGTCATCGACCATCCGGAGAAGGGGTTGCAGGCGCGGGCTACCACGATCGACAAGGAACTGGGCGCGCAGATGCCTCGGCTGGAAGAGATCGCGCGAGACTTGGCCGAGGTCGAGGAACGCCTGGCCGCGATCGAAGACGAACTGGAAGCCGCCGCATCACCGGATGAGCCGCGCGAGGTAACTCACGCACGACAGTCGCTATTGATGACTCGCCGGATGCGGGCGACCGAGGAGCGGGCGGCGTTGGCGGCCGAGCAGGCTTGGTGCGAATCGGACGATGCCACCGATCTGTTGCGAACGTTGCGCGATCTCGCCGAGCGAGAACTGGCTCTCGTGGATGGCGAGGTGCAAGTTCTTCAAGAAGCGGTCGATCAGCGGCGCGGCAACGAGGCCGATCAACGAGTCAAGCGAGCGGAGTTGGCTGTCACGCGAGCCTCATCGCAGGTGAAACCGGTCGCGGAGCAGAACTTACTCCTCGCAAAGGAGAGCCGCGACGTGGCGGCCGCGCTGAAGGAAACCAGCCATCGCATCGACCAAACCACCGAGGCACTCACGGCGCTCCAAACGGAGTTCGACCGGACGCAGGAGATGGTCAAAGCCGTCGGGTTGACCGAGTCGATCGGCATGTTGTTGCGACAGCAGCGGTCAAAGCTCGGCGACACGCGCGGCCTGCACGCGCGACTGGCTCAACGCGGTGAGACCGTCCGTCAAACCCGAATGCGCATGTTCCAGCTTGAGGCGGACATCGCGCTGCTGCGTGATCTCGATGCAGCGGCACTTCGGACCACACAGGAGCTGATCAGTGGCGAAGCGGCCACGGTTTTGGAGACGCCGGCAGCGGAAGCGAAGTCTGCGGCGGGGGCGAAACCCGCAGCGGGAAATGCGGGCGCAACCAGTTCGCATCAGGCAGCCGCACTCCGCAGCTTGGCCGATGAAGCGAAGTCGTTGCTTCAACAACGGCGCGAGCTTTTGGAACAACTCAACGACGACAGCCGGCGGCAATTCGAGCAACTCGTCTCGCTCGACATCGACGAGCGGAAGCTGCGTGATGCGACGCGCGCTTACGCCGAATACATCGGTGAGCGAGTCCTCTGGATTCGGACGGGAACGGTCTTCAGCACGCCTCACGGCACGCGCGCGGTCAGTCACGTCGCGTGGCTGTTGGATCGAGCCAACTGGCTCAAGGTGGCCGATGCGCTACGAGGTGACATTCAACGCGAACCGCTGCCGTACTCGCTGGCCTTCGTCACACTGTTGCTCTGCGTCGGGTTAAGGTGGACGCTGCGAAGTCGGTTGCGCGCGCTGGGGGCAACCGCCGCCGATGCCGCGTGTCGCGAGTTGTTGCCGACGGTGCGTGCCATCGCGTTGACGTTGCTGCTGGCGGCGGTCGTTCCCGCGTTGCTGGCGTTCATCGGTTGGAGGCTTGACCACAGCGCATCGGCGTCCAAATTCGTCCATGCCGTCGCGATAGGGCTGCTCCGTGCGGCGACGTTTGCAGTGCCGCTCGAACTGCTGCGATTGATCGTCTCGCGCGGCGGGCTGGCCGAGCAGCACTTCGATTGGTCGCCGACTGTCGTGCTGCGACTGCGTCGTCATCTGCGCTGGTTCCTTCCGGCGGGAGTCGTCTTGATCGGGCTGGTCGCGATGGTGGAAGCGACCTCGGACGAGCAACGGCTCGATTCGTTGGGACGCCTCGCATACCTCGTGTTTGCAGTGCTGCTGGCCGCATTTTGTCAGGTGGCCTTTCCGCGCGGTCCTCGCGCGGCGGAGCCGATTCGTTCGACGAATGCGGCCGATTTGCAGGCGGCGCGCCGTGCGGAAGACTCGGAAAATGAGGCCGATGTCTGGCTGCGTCGTCTCGCGAACGTCGGTGGCATCCTCGGCGTGACGCTGCCGATCGGGCTGCTGCTGCTCAGTTGGACCGGCTACTTCTACACGGCGCTGCAACTGACGTGGCGACTCCAAGCGAGTGCGTGGTTGGGTGTGGGGCTGCTCTTGTTGCGTTCCAGCGTGCTGCGCTGGATCACGTTGGAACGGCGTCGCATGGCGGTCCTGCAAGCCGAGGAACTGCAAGCGATCGCCGAGGCTGGCAAACAACCCGAGACCAACGGGAACACACAGTTCCTGTTCCCTCAATGGCGCTGGCCGGACTTCCGATTGAATCTGACTCAGATCGTCACGCAGATTCGCAGTCTGCTCGATACGGGACTGTTGACCGTCGCGGTGGTGGGACTGTGGTTCGTGTGGGCCGACGTGACACCGGCACTCAACATTCTGGATCGCGTTACGCTCTGGCAGACCACGGTGGAAGAGGTCGTCTCGGGAAAAGATGCCAACGATCAGGCGGTCGTGCAGGTGGTGAAGCGCCCCAAAGCGGTCACGGCTGCGAATCTCGGATTGGCACTGTTGATGATGGGGATCGCGATGGTGGCCGGTCGCAATATCCCCGGTCTGGTCGAGGTGATCCTGCTCGAACATCTCTCGGTTGATGCGGGGTTCCGCTTTGCGACGACGTGCCTCGTGCGCTATGCGATCTTCATGGCGGGAGTCTGTCTCGCGTTCGCACAAATTGGAGTCGGCTGGAACAGCGTGCAATGGCTGGTCGCGGCGGCGTCGGTCGGACTCGGGTTCGGCTTGCAGGAAATCTTCGCGAACTTTGTCTCGGGGATCATTCTGCTGTTCGAGCGACCGATGCGCGTGGGCGATGTGATCACGGTCGGTGACACCACGGGCACGGTCTCGCGCATTCGGTTTCGCGCGACGACGATCATCGACGGCGACCGGCGCGAGCTGATCGTCCCGAACAAATCGTTCATCACCGGCAACCTGCTCAACTGGACGCTGAGCGACAGCGTGAACCGGCTGGCGATCAAGATTCACGTCGGGCCGGGCAACGATCCGCAGCAGGTCCGCGAGTTGTTGTTGGACCTCGCGAACAAACATCCGCTGCTGTTGAAGGATCCCGCCCCCAGCGCCGCGCTGGAAGAGATCGGTGCCAACGGCCTGCTGTTCGTGTTGCGCGGCTTCTTGGCGACGATGAAAGATCGCGGCAAAGCGAGCCACGATCTGCACACCGCGATTCACGCCCGGTTCCGCGACGCCGGGATCGAGATGCCTTGCCCGACTCAGGAAGTGCTGGTCCGAATGCTCGACGCAGAGCAACGCCGCGAGACGCCCATCACCGACATCCACAGCCCTCTGGACACGGCGTTCAAAAAAGCGGGCGTGTCGGCGTGAGGATGAAGGCCAGACGACTGATCTCACCGCGCGGGCTTGGCCCGCAATCCAAATCGTTTGTGTTTGTCTCTCATTCACGTAAAACGAATGCGGTCTTTACTCCGAAGGAGTTGCGTCTCATAGCCAAGCGGTTGCGAGCGGAGCGAGCTACCCTGGGTCAGGGAGGCCAGACCTCCCGTACCCCAACGGGGTTCCGCCCGATGGCGAAGAGGACGCAACCCCGTTGGGGTAGATCGAGCGCGTCTCATAGCCCAGGGTTGCCGCGATGCGCGGCAACCCTGGG
>JAYVDI010000325.1:0-6150 GCA_043749505.1 Schlesneria sp.
CGACGCGCGGGGCGTTGCCCACGCCGTTAAACGAGCCAGTTCTGGCCGCGCGAGGAAGTGGCGGGAACTGGTACGAAGGGGCGATCCATCGCAGCTTGGCCGCGATCGGCAATGCTTGCCGATAATGGGTGGCCTGAGTCTGGAATTCGCGCGGTCAAAATCAACGCTCCCGGAAAAATCGGAAGAATCCATAAAGTTTGACACGGCGGGCGGCCGATGATCGAGGAGCTAGGCTTTCGTGCTTCGCGAGCCAAATTTTGTCGAGACTTCGGGAAAGGATTCCCTCCAAATGAATCTGCGTCGTTGGGCCACACTCAGTAGCTTGTTGCTTCTATCTTCCATCGGTTGCTGCCATTCACGGTGCGTGTCTTCGGATCCTTGCGACCCCTGTGGTCCAGCTCCCACATGCGGCCGGTATGTCTCCGGTTGGATGGGGCACAAGGTTCAGTCTTGGCGCATGAGGAACTATGGCTGGGGCTGCGGCGGATGCGATTCGTGTTCGTGCGGCTTCGATGGCGAGATGATCGCATCGGGATGTGATTCGGGAAATTGTGCATCCGGAAACTGCGGCGGCTCGGTGATGGGTGGCTCGCCGACCGGATGCGCCTGCGGTCAGCAGCACTCTGAATACGCACCGAGTGTTCCAAGCCAGATGACAGATCCCGTTCCACACTCTCACGGACCAACTCCAGCCCCGGTGGTCACTCCACCACAGGTGCCGATGGACAAGGCTCCGATCGACAGTGAAATCGCGCCAGCTCCTACCGATGCGAACACCACACGACGAAGCTCGTCAGGGCCTCAGCATGTCTCAGTCGAAGAGTTTCACCGGCTGCCAGGAGTTGTCGTCTCAGGTTCGATGAGCCAATCGCCTCAGTCGTCGGTCCCAAGTTTGTCGAGTTCCGTGAACGCGACGCAGCCAGTACTTGCCGCACCGCAACTGTCGTCGGTCCCCGCTCCACCGCGAGTGGTTTCGTCCGGCGCTCAGCAAGTGAACTGGGTTCCCTCCAAAAAGTGACGACACCACCAGACGCATGAAACACGCTCATTCAAAACGATCACGCGGCGAGGACCAAAGTCTTCGCCGCGTGATCGTTTTTGAACTCATACCAAGGTCGGCGTGTAGGGTGCGTGGAGTCGTCGGAACGCACCACGAACGCCAGCTACAGAAATCTCCGGTCACTCGGCCGCGCCGCGTCAGAGGATTTCGAGCGTTGGCATCCGTGGGGTTTCGAGCAGTTGCTTGGCGAGTTGCATTGCCGCCTGTTCACACATGCTCAGAAGTGGACCGCGTGAAGGATTGTCTTCCGAGAAGAGGCTCGCGATGCGGCCATCGTCTCCGCGAATCCGAATCCCTGCATCAATCGGCAGTTCACCGAGGAATGGGATTCCCAGTTCTTCCGACTTCTTCCGCACTCCACCTCGTCCGAAGATCTCGCCCGTCATATTCTCGACGAGGCCGAGAATTGGAATCTTCACTTGTCGGAACATGCTGATGGCTTTGATGGCATCGAGCAGCGCGACCTGCTGTGGCGTACAAACGACGATCGCTCCAGCCAGCCCCAGCAATTGGGACAGTGTCAGCGTGACATCGCCTGTTCCCGGTGGTAGGTCGATGATGAGATAGTCGAGGTCGCCCCAGTCGGTGTCTTTCAGAAACTGCGTGATCGCACGATGGAGCAGTGGGCCGCGCCAGATCACCGCTTGATCCGGTTTGACGAAGTAGCCCATTGACATCACCTTCAGGCCGTCAATCTCGACCGGCTCGATTCTTTCAATTTCCTCACCCGTGGCGGTGGTATGTTTGACCGCGACAGGCATCCCGTGCGAACCGACCATGTGCGGAATGCTCGGACCGTACACGTCGGCATCCATTAGGCCGACCTTGCAACCGAGCGACTTCAGTCCGAAAGCCAGCGCCGCGGCGACGGTACTTTTGCCGACACCTCCCTTGCCGCTGCCGACTGCGATGACGTTCTTCGCACGCAAGCCGATCGAACCACCACTCATCTTGCCGCGCACGTTCGAGATGAAAGTGACTTCGACGGGACCGGCATCGGGAATCGAATCGCGAATCGCGGAGGTCACGGCCTCGGTGATTCGTTCGCGTCGCGGATACGCTGGCGTTGGCAGGTCGATGGTCACAGTGATCGAGTTACCCGCGCCGACAACCGCACTGCTGAGCATCCCCATCTCACCGAGCGATCGGCCGATCTCGGGATCACGGAGGTTGCGGAGTCGTTCCAACACTTGCATCTCAGTCGGCATGTCGTCGTCCAGTTTTGGGCAGAGCCAGTTATTCGGTGGTGAACTTGAAATCGGGGCAAAGGCCGCAGAGTTGTAGCAGTGCCACCAAGGACCGGCAACAGCCCAATTCAAGCCAGATCAAGCTGACGCAAACAGAGCCGAGCCAACTCCGCGCCGGCGACTTCATCACTCACGAACGCGACCACTCCGGCCTCGCGCACGGTCCATTCGAGGTCCGCGAGATCGACCGATGCACACGCAATGACCGACCTCGCGTGAGGTTCGCGAATCTGACGGCCCAGCCACCCCAAGCATTCCGCGGGGGCGGATTCCAAGTCCAGTAGAACAATTGCCGAGGCCACATCATTCGTCGCGGTGTCGAGGTCATGCACGCTGCGGAATTCGCGTACCTCGACCTGTCGTTCCGCAAGCTGTCGCTGAAGCTCTGGCCCCCAGAACGGCCGTCGTTCAAACACCGCCACAAACCGCGTGGGACGAACCATGACTCCAGACACGATTTGCTCCTTCAAGCGAGTGAGTGATCGAACAACGTGATTTTCTTCGGGGTAGTTTTCGCTCATACTTGACGTGGCCCAAGATGAGCGGTTGGCGAGTCGTGTGCCGTCACTTTTAACGCGGTCCAGAACCCGCAGCTTGACGACATGCGGCTCGCCAAAACATTGCACTCACGGCCGCAGGGGGTATACCGCAACTTGAGCCGCGCCGCATTCTGGTCAATGTGATGCGCCGTCAGTACCCTTGGCGACACGAGTTGAACTAACTAACGATGACGTGGAGACGGAGACGCATCGGACGCGAGCCGTTTCCGATCAATCACAACCATGATCGACATCCGCAAACGTTCAACCCACGGTTTCCCTCAAGCAACGTTTTCAGAAAGTCTCTCACCATGAATCGCCTTGCCACCACATTGATATTGCTCACTCTGACTGGCTGCGGGATGCAGTCGCTCGAAGAACAGACGAAGAAATCTCCGAACAGCATCATCGGGAAGAAGACTCAGGACATCGGCCAGTTCGACCCGAAGGCCGGAGCGAAAGTCAGCGACAGCAAGATCGCCGCCACCGACATGATCACGGCCCCGGTTTCGGCTTACGGGCCGATGTTAGAAAAGATTTCCAAGTCGCACATTGAACATGCCGTACGGCTGTTTGAAGCGACCGAAGGCCGATACCCGAAGGACTACGAAGAATTCTTCGAGAAAATCATCAAGGCCAACAACATCCAGTTGCCGGTTTTGCCGGGCGGCAAGAAATATCAGTACGATGTCGAGAACCATAAGTTGGAGGTCATCGACGCGCCAGCCGCTGCCGCCCCGGCCACCGCCACGCCGTGATGAGTTACACCTCGCACGACCATCAGTGAGATGTTCGAGGCGAGCCGTGTGCCGTCAGGCCACGGGTTTCTTGCGATAATCAGAACCTCTCAGCTTGGGTCGCGTGAGGTATACGACTGACTCGCACAATGAGACCGCGTAAGGCAAGCGGCAATGATTGAAGTGCCCTTGCGCGGGGGGCAGGCACTCCAAACACTCATTCTTCCTTTGCCTTCGACTTCACTCTTGGAAAGCGTAGATGGTCAGCCTCGACGGCATCGGTCAGATCGCGATCACAGTGCGTGATGTTTCACGCGCGATCACGTTTTATCGCGACACGCTCGGCATGACGTTCCTGTTCGAGTTGCCCAGCATGGGCTTTGTCGAGTGCGGTGGTGTACGCCTGATGTTGTCACTGGCAGAGTCGGCTCAACTCAATCGCCCCGCTTCAATCATTTACTATACGGTGGCTGACATCTCTGCGACGTTTGAGGAATTAGCGGAGCGAGGCGTCGAGTTCGTCTCGACTCCACGACTCGTCGCGCCGATGCCCGATCACGATCTTTGGATGGCCTTCTTCCGCGATCCAGACCAAAACGTGCTGGCCTTGATGAGTGAAGTGCGTCGTCCCACGGAGGCGACGCCATGACGTTTCTTGCGGTGAAGCTTTTTGCCAAGGCACGCGACTTGGCAGGCTGTGAAGTCGTCGAATTGGATTGGACCGACGGTGAGCCAATGACCGAGTTGAAGCGGCGGCTCGTCGGACAGTATCCGAAACTCGCACCACTTGCCGCGCGGCTGTTGGTCGCGGTCAACAACAACTACGCCACCGACGGTACGATGCTCAACGCCACCGATGAAGTTGCCTGCTTCCCGCCTGTCAGCGGCGGGTGACAACACAATGGACTGCGAACCAACCATGATCGAACTGACTCACCAACCGATCGACTACCACGCGCTAACCGAAGCGGTCCGTTCACCGCAGTCGGGGGCCGTCGTATTGTTTCTCGGCACGGTTCGCGAATTGACCGCCGATCGTCAGACCATTGCCCTCGACTACGAAGGCTACCCTGCGATGGCCGAAGCAAAATTGAGGGAACTCGAAACAGCCGCCCGTTCGCGCTGGCCGGTCGATCGACTGGCAATCGTTCACCGACTCGGGCACCTCGAGCTGGGTGAAATCAGCGTGGCTGTTGCCGTGAGCTCTCCTCACCGCAAGCAAGCGTTCGAGGCAGGGCAGTTTCTGATCGACGAACTGAAAGTGACTGTCCCGATTTGGAAGAAAGAGAACTGGGCGGACGGTTCCACCGAGTGGGTTCATCCGGGAGGCGAGACGAAGTGAGCTCTTCCCTGCTACCACTCATCGACTCGTTCGGGCGTCTGCACAACAACCTGCGGATCAGCGTGACTGATCGTTGCAATATTCGCTGCTTTTACTGCATGCCAGCGGAGGACGTGCAGTTTATGGACAAGGCTGAGCTGCTGACGTTCGAGGAAATCGAACGCTTTGTCCGCGTCGCCGTGCCCTTGGGCATCGACAAACTGCGGCTGACCGGTGGCGAACCGCTGGTCCGGCGCGAGCTGCACACGCTCGTCGCGAAGCTGGCTGCGATCCCGGGAATCAAAGATGTCGGCCTCACAACGAACGGCATCTTTCTCGCGGAACAGGCCGAAGCGCTGTACTCGGCCGGACTGCGGCGGATCAACGTCAGCCTCGACGCCCTCACTCCCGAGAAGTTCAAGCAGTTCACGCGGCGCGATGGATTTGAAAAAGTCATCGAAGGGATCAAAGCGGCACAGCGTGTCGGCTTCGATCCCGTGAAGATCAATGCGGTCTCGGTGCGAGGTATGACCGAGGATGAGGTCGTGCCGTTCGGTCACTTCGCGCGGGAGACCGGTGTCGAAGTCCGCTTCATCGAGTACATGCCGCTCGACGCCGACAACGCTTGGGAAAGGGGTAAGGTGCTGTTCGCGCACGAGATCATCGAGAAGCTCTCGGCTGAAATCATGCCACTCGTCCCGACCGCCATTCATGACCGAACATCGCGCGAGCAACTCCTCAAAGCTCAACCCCAGCCTCCGCGCGAACAAGCCGTCCCCGGCGGAGGACACGGCGGGCCAGCCAGTGACTTTGTGTTTGAAGACGGTGTGGGCCACATCGGTTTCATCGCGTCCATCAGTCAGCCGTTTTGCATGAGCTGCAACCGCATTCGCATCACGGCGGATGGCAAGCTGCGCAACTGCCTCTTCAGCCTCGATGAGACCGATGTGCGGAGCCTACTGCGTGGCGAGGGAACCGAGGACCAGATCGCGTTCGCGATTCGTTCGAGTGTCGCGGCAAAGAAGGAAGGCCACGAAATCAACACCGCCCGCTTCATTCAACCGACTCGTCCGATGTACTCGATCGGTGGATAGTGGCATCGAAAATGAACAGCATCAGAACCGCTGGTCGTTAGATCGCATTTCAAAACTAGTGCGTCATCCAGTCTTAATCACGGGGTACAGTCGCTTCAGCTTTGTGCGGGCGTCGGCGATCTTGAATTGCCAGTCGATGCCGCGTTGTTTGG
>JAYVDI010000326.1:0-8443 GCA_043749505.1 Schlesneria sp.
CGGGGCGATGACGCCCCTGTCTTTCGGGAAGAGCAGGGCGGTCAGTGGCTGTCGAAACAGCCTCTGGACTTTCTTCCTGCGCCGGGGTTTTGGCGGACGTCTCCCACGGCGAGCGGTCTGCGGAAGCTGCTGTCGCAGCACGAATATCTCCGCCAGCTTGCGCGATTGTTCGTGGAATACTCAACTCGTGAAGAATCTCTTGGCCATTGTGTAATTGGACGGAGCCGTGGGTCAGTGGGGCCACCACGGCAGACTGAAGATGGGGCACGCTCAATGGCGCGTACGACTCGCGTTTCGGGAATGTGACTGCTCCGAAGCGAGCGGCCTCCGGGAAATCTCCTGCCAATGGCGAATATCGACCTCATACGGCCCGTTTGGGCGATCGAACCCGCCGAACTCGGTCAGGTATTTTTCCAAGCGACCGATCTTCTGCGTCGTCGTCAATTCGCCGGGATGCTCCGTGCCGGGAGCTCGCCCCCAGATGATCTGCGATCCGCCGCTCGCCTGAAGTTTGAGCGTGATTTTGGAAGCATCACTCTTCGAGTCCAAGCGGCTCGGTGCAATGATTGATTCCAGACGCAGCTTGCTCCACGTCGGAGCCAACAGTTGAGCGAGTCGTGCTGCGGCTTGAAGGGACGGTTCGTTCCATGCGACTCCCGGATGCAGTGACGCGGGGGGCGTCGGACCTTGGATGGTGGGGAACCGCTTCAAGTCTGCCGCCGTAAAGTCGCCCGGTGGCAGGACGACTCCCGCCGCATCAATCGGGAAGCGTCCCCCTTTCACCTGCACCATGCCAACCGGTTGGCGGTATTCCAGTTCCACAGTGATGTTCGCCGGATGCGACTTGCGCACCTTGACAACTCGCGCGACCCAAGGATGTCGCGAGAATGCCGCAGCCAACTTTGTCGCCAGCGTCTCATCAAGTATCGACAGCTCGCGAGGCAGCTTGCCCAGTTCGCGAACCTGTTCGAGCAAGTTCTCGGGGACAGGCCGTTCGGGAGTCGGAACGATGCGAATGTGTTTGGTTGCCAACCGGTACTCGGATCGCGCCGCCAAGTTGGGCAGACGCTGGATGATGTACGGCATGAGAGCGACCACACCGACGATCACAGCCAGCTTGGCCAGTCGCAACGGCCGAAATACGGCACCCGCCCACGAAGGAGGGTTGTCCCCGGCAGCCACGGCGGCGTTAGCAACTTTGTCGGATGGCGGCGCGGAGGGCATGGTGCGGACAATTCCCAGTGAGGCGAGCGACAAACTCCACGCCGGAAACAACGCGGGCGCAGAAGAAAGCTCGTCCGTCATCGGAACGGCGAGAACCGGCGGTTGATGCCGATCCTTGGGCGGGATCAGCTCCGGCCAACACTCTGTCGAACGAGCGGCCTCGGCAAGATGTGAGGGCGCGGCAGTGGCTCGCGCAGACACGAGTGAATGGCTCGTTCGCACAGTTCGCCAAACTCGATCCCCATCCGAGCGGCCGCCTTGGGGACCAGGCTGTGGCTCGTGAACCCCGGGATCGTATTCACTTCCAACACCCACGGCTGCATCGATTCATCCAAACGGAGATCGACCCGCATCAGTCCAGTCGTTCCCAACGCGCGACACGCACCGCGAGCCGCCTCTTCCATCGAGGCCGCAACACCGCAAGGCAGCTTGGAATCGAAGAGGTACTGCGTGTCATCGTCTTCGTATTTGGCGTGCCAGTCGAAGAATTCGCGGTGAGTTTCGATCTTGATCAGCGGCAGGACCAGTTCGTCCAACAGGCCGACCGTCCACTCGGTTCCCAGGATCGCGCGTTCGATGACGGCGAAGCTGTCGAACTCGAAGCAGAGCTTTAACGCCGCCGCGAGATCAGATGCCGAGCGAACGATGCTGATGCCGAGACTCGATCCTTGGCTATCGGGCTTCACCACGAGGGGGAAGCCGATTTCCTGAGTCACGCGTCGGATGCGATCTGCGTCGTCGGTGTAATGCAACAACGAATGGACCGGTGTCGGGACACCGAACTGCAAGAACCGCTCTTTGGCCGCCGCCTTGCTGAACGCCAATTGCGACGCGGCAGCATTGCTCCCCGTGAACGGAACACCTGCCTCATCGAGTATCCGCTGAACTTGACCGTCCTCACCGAACTGCCCGTGCAGCGCGAGGAACACGACATCGAATTGCCGCCAGTCCACTCCCGCGAGATCCACCACGGACGGATCGAGGTGCAGCGCCGAATGCCCGCGCAGCGTGAGAGCCGTCTGAACCGCCGTGCCGCTTTGCAGGCTAATCGAGCGTTCGTTCGAGTCGCCACCTGCCAGCACGGCCACTCGGCAAGTCGTTTGTTCCAGCATCGTCATCGCATCCTTGCGCAGCGTGTGAGACTCACTCAATGAGGCTCGTCACTCACCGATCACCTTGGGCCGTTCTCGCCGCATTTTTTCGAGCAACCGTTCAATCGCCGCGTGTCCCACTGCCGTTTGTCTTACGACGAGAGATGAGGTCGAGTTGAATGGCCTAATCGTCGCAGAACCACCCTTACGATCCCACGTCTCCGATTGAACGGTTGTCTTGATCCGTTGAATGACCGGCGCGAAGTCCGGCTTGCCGTCGCCCAGTCCCACGACAGGCCCGACCAGATCGGCCACTTCGTAGGTCTTGACGGAATACTCATCGGGATCGGGGAGCAGCTTTTCCGCCACAGCGATCAGCACCACTTCGTGTTTCACCGCGTAACCCAGCTTGAGCGGCTGCACGATCCGGTCGAGAACTTCCGTCACGGGTTCATCCTCAACCTTGAAGTCAATCAGTGCGTCGAGCAACCCCTTGACGGACTTCGCACTTTCTGGGTCGATTGCGATATTGACCCCGGCTTGCTGAGCCACCTCGCGCAGCACGTCCTTGCGAGACTGCTGCACCGCCTTCATTGAGATCTTCTGATCGAGTCGCTTCTCAACCGACTCCTCTTCAGAGTCGCCGAGCTTCGTCAGCGGAGGCAACTCGCGCGGACTGCCGTTGCCGGTCTTCCCCTCGTGCAGGTTGATGGTGAAGTCGAACCGTCGTCCGTCGGTGTGGTCGATTGACAACCCGGCATTCCCGCCGGTCGTCTTGAGCTGCGGAGTTCCGAGTACGGTCTCACGCCCCTGCTCATCGACTTCGATCAACTTGATCTGGACGAGATAGTGCTTTGACTTGGAAGAAGCTGTCTTGAGCGGCGGCCCGTCCAACGCGGGGCCGTCCGCGCCAGCCAGCGCGATCCACAACGAGCAGCCGCACCAAAATGAAGTCATCGACATCTCACTCCTCCTTGAGTTGAGACTGGGCAGATCCACGGCAAAATGTAGACGAGTCACTCCGTGACTCGAACGCTCCAGTCACGGAATGACCGGTCTACCTTGCCTGCGGCATTAGATCAACCTGCATAATTTCTTCTGCGGGGAACACCTAGAAACGCCATCCAGCGATCTCCAGCCCGACTCAATTGCGAGGCCATTTACCAGATTTTGACTTCCGGCTCCAGAGGGACTCCGAACTGCTCGGACACCTTGGAGCGGACGAGGTCCATCAGTCGCAGCACATCGCTCGATGAGGCCCCTTCGTGAGTCACGATGAAGTTGGCATGACGGTCGTTGATCTCGGCCCCACCGATGCGAGTCCCCTTGAGTCCCGCCTGCTCGATCAATTGCCCGGCTCGCTGTCCGCGCGGGTTTTTGAAGACGCAGCCCGCCGTCTGAGAACTCAGCGGCTGCGATGCCTTCTTGGCGATCCAAAATTTCTTCAATCGCTGCGAGATTTGATCCGGATCATCGGGCTGCAACTCGAACTCCGCTTCCAGCACCAACAACTCGTCGAGGTTGCTTTGGCGGTAGTCGAACTGAAGCTCGTCGTCAGTGCGAACGAGCGTCTCACCGCTGGCCGTCAACACGGTGACACGACGCACGAACTGAGCGATCTCACCGTGTCGGCCCCCCGCGTTGCCATGCAGCGCACCGCCGATCGTGCCGGGAATTCCGGCGAGGTTCTCGAACCCGGCCAGTCCCGCGCGAACAGTCTCGCTGATGACGTGCGAGAGCAGCGCACCGCCTCCCGCCACGACACGGTTGCCGGTGATCTGCACCTGTGCGAACGCAGGGTTCGTCAGCCGCAGCACGGCCCCGCCCACACCTTCATCCCGCACGACGACATTCGATCCGCCACCCAGTACTCGAACAGGAATTCCTTCGTCATTGCAGGCTCGCACCACGCGTGTCAGCTCATCGGCGTCGCGCGGTTCGAGCAGGAATTGAGCCGGGCCGCCCACCTTCAACCACGTGTAGGGAGCGAGCGGCTCGTCGCGTTTCAGAATCTCAGCAAACTGGTCGAGTGAGGTCATGAGCAATCCGTTCCATGTCGCCTGCGGCTATCAATAACTCTGTCAGCTTCGGCTTTTCTTGTCCCCTCGCCCCCAGCTTTGTGGGGGAGAGGGTTAGGGTGAGGGTGCTTCTTTTTTCGTCTGATCGTCGAACGGAAGTCCGTCCGTTCAATCCGCATCAAATGCCCGTTCAATGTCGCCCGCGCCCATCAAAATCAACACGTCTCCGGGGCGGGCGGCATGGTCTAAGGTTGCCTTGATTCGGTCAAGGGACTCCACAAATCGAGCCGACACACCGCGCAAACTGATTCGTCGCACCAACTCTTGCGACGCCAACACCGGCTCAGCGGCGACTCGCTCGCGCGCCGCGAACACCGGCACGATGAGGACTTCATCAGCGTCGATAAAGCTCGCCGCGAAGTCGTCCATGAGAGCCAGCGTGCGCGAGACCTGATGCGGCTGAAAGGCACACCAGACGCGTCGCGTGCCGAACACTTCGCGCGCCGTCTGAAGCGTCGCCGCGACAGCCGTCGGATGGTGCGCGTAGTCGCTGATGACCGTGATGCCGTTCCGTTCGCCGACCACTTCAAATCGACGGCGGATGCCGGGGAAGGACTTCAGCCCGGCGACGATCTCGTTTGCTGACAACCCGATCTCCGCGCAGAGCGCCGCCGCCGCGAGGGCATTCAAAACATTGTGGTCGCCCGGCAACTTCAACTCGACCTCGCCCCACGCCTGCCCGCGACAGACGACTCGAAACCGGACGCCATTCTTTGCGTGACAGATCGCGTTCGCCTGCCATTCGCACTGCGAGCCAACTCCAAACGTGACGATCCGCGCAATCGCCTCGCGCACGCAATCCATTGCCGCGTCGCAGTCACCTCGCACCAGCAATGCACCAGTGGACGAAACGCGCCGTGCGAACTGACCGAACGCCTGCACCAGCGACGGCAGATCGGTAAAGCAATCGAAGTGGTCCGGCTCAACGCTCAGGATCGCGGCGTAACGTGGCGAGAAATCGAGAAAGCTTCGCTCGAACTCACAGCTCTCCACGACAAACAGCTCGCCAGAGCCAGCCCAGCCGCTGCGATGAGTTTGAGCGAACGCAATGAGCTGTGACTCTTCTCTTGTCCCCTCGCCCCCGTCTTCGGGGGAGAGGGCTAGGGTGAGGGGGCTTCCTCCTGTCCCCTCGCCCCGGCTCTGCGGGGAGAGGGTTAGGGTGAGGGGTTCTCCTGCATCTCTTCGCAGCCCGCCCCGCAACTCCGCCCCGACCAGCACCGAAGGCTCTCGCCCCGCATGACTCAGCACCCAACCGACCATCGCCGTCGTCGTGCTCTTCCCGTGAGTTCCCGCGATGCACACACCCGCTCGCGGCTCCATCAACCGACCAACCATCTGGCTGTAAGAATACTGGGGCACCCCGCGCCGCGCGGCCTCAACACGCTCGCCGTTCTCGGACGGAATGGCCGGACTATAAACGAGGCACTTCACATCACTCGGCACATGCTCCGCCGAGTGACCCTGATGAAACGTCAAGCCGCGCCGCGCGAGTCTCTCAATTGCCATCGTCGCAGGCGAGAGGTCCGACCCCGACAACCGCCAGCCCAGCCCATCGAGTAACTCCGCGAGTGCCTTCATCCCCGCGCCGCATACTCCGATCAAATGTGCCGACGTAGAGTCGCACGAATCGAAGAGACTCGCGTCGGCAGAGATCGGCGTTGATGAAGGCCATTCCGTTGGCATTGGCATCACTCCGTTTGTGTCGCTGGTTCGGAACCGGCTCGTCCCGCGAGCCACGTCTCAATCAGCAGCAATCCAATCACGGCGAGCAATCCCCAGCGCCACAGCTTCTGATTCTGTTCGAGCTCCGCCAACTGCAACTGCCGCTCGCGATCCTTCGCGCGACGAACGTCCTCGGGTCGCTCGGCCGTTCCGAACCGCACGCCGAGGCTCTCCAATTGCTCGATCGACAACGGGGCCGTTCGGCTTTCATCGGCCGCCAGATTTACGGCCACCGTGTCCGAACGTCCTTCCACTTCAAAGCCGTACAGACCCGGTTGCCCCGTCTCCGCGAAGGCCGAGTCGAGTGCGAGGTCCGTCAATGTGCGGCCATCCGGCAGACGCACCGTCCCGCGCGACGCGACTTCACCCGACGACTTCGGCCACGGGATCGAGCTTCCCACCGGAACACTCTCGGGGCGCGAGACCGCTCCTGACGCCTGCTCCAACATCCGATAGACCAGCGGCGGGAACTTGGATGACCGTGCGAGCTGGCTGTCGGCCGGATGCCACCCCGCCGTCATCAGCCAGACACGCCCCTTGCCCACGCTAAACTCAACAAACGCCGGCGAACCATCATCAAAGCGAGAAAGCATTCGCCCGCCGTGTGGCAGGCTGCCAGCCTGCCCGTCGTCCGTCTTGCTTCCGGTGAATTTCTTCCCCGCCACTTCCAACACCCGATGCTTCCAAAACCGAATCCCCGTGAAGTCGCTGAACTGCGATTCGGCAAACGGCGCAAAGAGCGGATGCTCGAAGTCGATCTCACCCAGCATCGCGTCGCGCCGCACGGTCGCCTCGGCGAGCGAGACATCGTCCAACCCGCACTGCCTCAAGTTCGCCGTGCCACTCTCCGCCGATCGAGCCGCAATCAACACGGCCCCGCCCGACGCCAGATGTTCCTTCACAAACGCCCCCGCGTCCTCCTCCAGATGTGTTAGCACGACGAGCGACGGCCGTTCGGCCCTCGTCTTTCCTGTCCCCTCGCCCCCGTCTTCGGGGGAGAGGGTTAGGGTGAGGGGGTTTTTCTTCGCCATCTCATTCCAACCAGCCATCTCCACCCGATACCGCCGCGACGCCGCAAACACTCCTTCGAGATAAAACCGCAGCCCGTCCGGGTCATCCGCTTTGTCGGCCCCGCAGTACACGACGAGCTTCGTCTCAATGCGGGGAGGCGCAACGAAGACCTTGTTGTCGAAGTCATGATCGTCACCGGTCAAAATCAGCGACGTGGCGACCGTTCCATCGGGCCGCTTCGGTGGCGCGATGACCCGGCTCTGACCCGGAGGCACGTACACGGTCGCGTTCGCGGCGTCGGCCCCGTCCCACTTTAGAACGAACGATTCCTTCTTCGCATCCGCCGAGTTGGTCACCCGCACGCGCAGCAGATCGTCGCCGAGATCCAGGTTTCGCTCAACCAGTTGCAGTCCGGCGTTCGAGGGAGATGAGGCTCGCGCGACGAGCGGCTCGACGCGCAGATCGGCCGGCCATTCAAAGCCACGCAGCGCGTCGAGGTTCGCTCCGACCGGCAGATCACTCGCGAGGATGATCCGCAACTTGGCGGGAATCGCACGCTCCGTCTGCGTCTCGTGCAGCGACGACGCGGTGCGAACGAGAGCCTCGCCAAGATTCGTTCCGCCCCACGACGGCTTGAGTTCCGCCAGCCGCGCCCGCACCAGTTCACGCCGCGCGGTCGGTTCGAGCGGCTTGAGTTCCGCGAAATCGGCCACGCTCCGCCAGTGATCATCAAACGCGAACAGCCCGACCGTCGCCGTCGTCGGCAGCTTCGAGATGCCGTCGTTGGTCCGCTTCATCAAATCGGACCACACTCCGTCGCGGCGAAGGCTCGCACTCGTATCGACCAAGATTGCGACCAGTTCCTCATCACTCCCCTTCTCCGGTTCCGAAGTCGCTGTCCGCCACAGTGGTCTCGCAAACGCGAGAGCCAACAGCGCGAGAACGGCTCCACGCAGCGCGAGCAGCAACCAATGTTCGACTCGGCTGCGCGAGGTGACTCGCGGCGGAGACGGCGACAAAAACATCAACGTCGAAAACTCACGCCGCCCGCGCGGAGTGCGTCTCCACAAATGGAAGAGGATCGGCCCGGCAATCGCCAGCGCGCCGAGCAAATAGAACGGTGCGAGTGGTGTCATGCGCAGCTCCCGTCTTTCCGGCCCCCTCGCCCCCGTCTTCCGGGGAGAGGGCTAGGGTGAGGGGGTCTTCTGCTTCTAGCTTCGTCACCAGCTCTGTTCATTTGGCGGGAAAGGGACGGAGGAAGAGTTGGGCGTGAACTGTCATCAAGGACGTACTCACCGTCCCGCCCCCTCACCCTAG